>CAZGSV010000083.1:0-14962 GCA_964528605.1 uncultured Armatimonadia bacterium | reverse complement strand
GCGGGTCGCGTGCAGGGCGTCCTCGACGCGGGCCTTGCGTTCCTTCGTTTCGGTCTCGGTGGCGGCCCCGACGTTGATCGGGGCCACGCCGCCGGCCAACTTCGCCAGGCGCTCCTGCAACTTCTCGCGGTCGTAATCCGACTCGGTGTCGTCAATCGCCTTGCGGATTTGCTCGATGCGGCCGTCAATCGCGGACTTCTTGCCGGCGCCCTCGATGATGGTGGTCTCTTCCTTGTCAATGCGCACCCGCTTCGCGGTGCCGAGGTCCTGCAACTCCACGTTCTCCAACTTGATGCCCAGGTCCTCGGAGATGAAGCGGCCAGCGGTGAGGATGGCAATGTCCTCGAGCATCGCCTTGCGCCGCTCGCCGAAGCCGGGCGCCTTGGCCGCAGCCGACTGGAGCACGCCGCGAATCTTGTTGACTACCAAGGTGGCCAGCGCCTCGCCCTCGAGGTCCTCGGCGATCACCAGCAGCGGCCTGCCGGCGCGCGCGATCTTCTCCAGCAGCGGCACCAGGTCGGCCGCCGAGGAGATCTTCTTCTCGTGGATGAGGATGTAAGGGTCTTCGAGTTCGACTACCATGTTCTCCGCGTCGGTGACGAAGTAGGGGGACAGGTAGCCCTTGTCGAACTGCATGCCCTCGACGATCTCCACGGTGGTCTCGGTGCCCTTGGCTTCCTCCACCGTGATCACGCCGTCGCGCCCGACCTTGTCCATGGCGTCGGCGATGTAGCGGCCGATCTCCGGCTCGTTGCCCGCGATGCCGGCGACGTTGGCGATCTCTTCCTTCTTCTTGACGGGGATCGCCTGTTCGTGCAGCGCCCTAACGCACGCCTCGACCGCTATCTCGATGCCGCGCTTGATGAGCATTGGGTTGGCGCCGGCAGCCACGTTCTTGAGGCCTTCGCGCACGATGGCCTGCGCCAGCACCGTCGCGGTGGTGGTGCCGTCGCCGGCGACGTCGTTGGTCTTCGAGGCGACCTCGCGGCACAACTGCGCCCCCATGTTCTCATAGGGGTCCGCGAGTTCGATCTCCTTGGCCACCGTTACGCCGTCCTTGCTGATGGTGGGGGAGCCGAACTTCTTGTCGAGCACAACGTTCCGGCCGCGCGGACCCAGGGTCACCTTGACCGCGTCCGCGACCTTGTTGACCCCGCGCTCGAGGGCGCGCCGGGCCTCCTCACTGAAAGCGAGCATCTTTGCCATGTCCCATCACTCCTTGGTCTTGATCGCCAGTAGCGAGTCTTCCTCAACGATGACGTATTCCTTCTCGCCCACCTTGACCTCGGTGCCGCCGAACTCCGGATAGATGACGATGTCGCCCTTCTTCACCGACAGGGGCGCCAACTGCCCATTGTCCAGCAGTTTCCCCGGCCCCACGGCGAGCACCTTGCCTTCTTGCGGCCTCTTCTTTGCCGTGTCGGGAAGCACTATCCCGCCGGCCGTCTTCTCCGCCTCTTTGAGCGGTTCCAGCAGAACTCGGTTGTGCAGCGGCTTTATCATGCAGTACTTCGACCTCCTTGGACGCGGTGTGGGTTAGCACTCATGCGAAGCGAGTGCTAACCCATTATACCTCGCGCTCGGACGCTGTCAAGATTCGCGCGCGGGCAAGACCTCCGTCGCTGCTGCTCGACAGCCCCCTTGCCTGGAGGAACCCCGCGCCCGGGGTCGCCACCAGGCCGCGCCGCGCCCGAGGGGCGGTAGCACGCCCCGGCCAGTTGCCCCCGCGACCACCTGGCACCCGTTCCCCGGGCGCCCGCCAGCCTGTGGATAACTTGTGGATTACTTGTTGACATAATGTGCGCAAGGGCTAAAATGTAAGCACTGGGTGCCTGCGCTTGGCGGCCCAGGCGTAGCGGGAACGGGTAGCGGTTGTGCGGAGGAGCGGGGTGGCCGGGTCTCCTATTGTTGTCCGGCCCCCCCGGCATTGAGGAGTCTCGTGTCGCGCCTGAGGCAGACCCGCCTGAGGCGGGCTGGCTCTGGTAAATCAGGAACCTGCCCGTTGAACCGGAAGCGAGAGGAGCGCGTTGCTAAGGTGTGTGCCGTCTGGCGCAGTGAACTGCTGGAAACGCTGGCCGACGACCGGCTGGTGGAACGTACCCTAGAAGGCGAGCAGGAGGCTTTCGAGACCCTGCTCAGCCGCTACGCTCGCTCCATCTACAACTTCATCAGCAACTACGTGGGCGACTACGACGTCGCGCAAGACGCCTTTCAGGAAGCCTTCGTCCGCGCCTACAAGAACCTCTGCAAGTACCGCATCGGCACCAACTTCTCCGCCTGGCTCCACAAGGTCGCGCTCAATGCCTGTAAGGACTGCCTCAAGCGCGTCAAGCGGGCCGCGCGCCTGGAGGCGCGCGAAGGCGAGGACTTCGACCCCCTCGAACTCGTCGCCGGGCGCGAGCCCTCGCCACATCTCCAACTGGAGCGCCGCGAGTTGCGCGACGCCGTGGGCGCCGCCCTCGGCCAGTTGTCCGACGTCCATCGGCAGGTCATCCTCTTCTATCAGTTCCAGGGCTTCTCTTACGAAGAGATCGCGCACATGATGCGCTGTCCTCTGGGCACGGTGAAGTCCCGCATCCACTACGCCATGCGCAGGCTCGGCGAACTCATCAGCGACCGCGCCAAGGAGTACGTGCCGTGAGGCGCTGTGGCTGGGTGCGGGACCATCTCGTGGACTATGTGTGCGGTCGCCTAACGCGCGACCTCAACGGCGCCGTCGCCGAGCACCTGCAGAACTGCCCCGGCTGCTGGAAACTGCAGGCGGACATCTCCGACGCCGCCGCGGCGCTCCGCCGCGTGCGCCCCTCCGAGCCCCCCCCGAAGACGCTGGTCGCCCTCCGCAGGCGCCTGGCCTCCGTGGGCCCGGTGCCGAGGCAGGCCGTCTGGCTAGTAGCCGCCCGGCGCTTCGCCACCGTGGCCGCCATTGCCGTCGCCATAATGATCGCCTCCGCGCCTTGGGTCTACGTCGCCTACTCGACCGACACCGCGCGAGTCACCAGCGAGATGCAGGGACTCAGGGACCGAATCGCACGCACCGACCTCATGGATTGGCTTGGCGCCGGACCCGCCTCGGTAATGGACGCCAAGACCCTCGCGGACGCCCGCCTGTTGCTGCAGGAGGTCGTCAACACCTCCGAGCGGGGCTCGGTGTCCCAAGTTGAGGCTGGGCTGCTGCGCGAGCGCGTTGTCCAAAGCAACCTGCTCGGGCGCGTGCAAGCGCTTGTCGCCAGGGCGACCGGCCCGCAGCGCGAGCGCTTGCGCGAACTGTCGGCCGTGCTCCGAGGCCTGGCGCGCCTGTAGCAGCCGCGTTTCCGCCGTCATAGGGTGGTCTGGGGGCCATGAGTCGCGGTCTCATCGTTATCGTCCTCTGCCTGCTGGCCCTCGCCGTCGGCTTGGGCTTCATCGGAGGCCAAGGCGGCGACCCGGGAACAGCCGCCTACAAGCGCGCCGAGGCCGCGCTCAACCAAGGCAACTACACCAGCGCCCTCAACGCCTATCGCGAACTCATCTCCCACTATCCCAAGTCGCAGTGGGCCGACGCGGCCCAGTACAAGATCTCCTACCTGCTCGCCGAGTACCTCGGCGAGCCAGAGAAGGCTCTGAACGCCGTCGAAGCGCTGTTGCGGGACTACCCGGAGAGCCGCTACGGGGACGACGCCCTCTTGCTGCGCGCCGAGTTGCTCGAGAAGTCGCTACGTGACCTGCCCACCGCGCTCACCGCCTACGCCGACCTAGCCCACCGCTACCCCGACCAGATTCGCCTTCAGGCGGACGCCGCCTTGGGCGAGGCGCGCTGCCTAATCGAGATGAAGAAGCAAGGCGCCGCGCAGGCCGCCGAAGAGGCGGTCCGCATCACCAGGGATCTCGGCGCTCGCCAGGCAGACGCGCTTCTTCTACTGGCCACCGCGCAGCAGGAGGTCGCTGGAAATCTCACGGCCGCCAAGAGCGCCTACGAACGCGTCATCCGCTCCTATCCCGACAGCGAGCAAGCCCAGCGCGCGCGCGAACGCCTAGGCCTGCTGCTCTACTCGTTGCCGAAGGAAGGCAAGAAGCGGGCGCGCGTCCTGCTCGACTTGCCTGCGGCGCAAAGCGCGCGGGAGGCCGAGATTTACTCCCTGCCTCTGGCCACGCCGCCCCTCGCGCCTTACCTGGCGTACCTTGGCGGGTTTGGCGGGCGCTGGAGCGCACCCGCTCTCGCGGCCATATCGGGCGAGACCTGGTCGCTCTCCTTCGACCCCAGCCACCCAGAGCAGAGCGGCCGTTGGATGACGGCCAATCCCTTCCTGCAACTGGCCAAGGCGCTCGGGATCAAAGCCGAGTGGAGGCGCTACCGCGACCCGACCGCGGCGCTCGAGACCCTCAAGGGGCTTCTCGGGCGCGGCAGTCCAGCCTTGATCTTCGCTGACCTGCCCCCCCCGAGGTGGGTCGTGGTGGTGGGAGTGGACCCAGCCGCGGGCGAAATCTACCTCTATGACCCCACCAGCAGCTATCGCGCCTACGCCCTGGCCGACTTCAAGACGCGCTGGGCGGCGGCCGCGAACGCCGGCCTCAGAGTCATGGGCGAGCCCTCGGCGGGCCCCTTGGCTGTTCTCTGGCTAGCGGCCCCCGCCGCCTCGCCGCCTGCTGCGGCCCCGCTCCGCGGCACGCTCGAGCGCCTGGTCGCCCTCAACCGGAAGCGATTGCCCGGCGACTCGCTCCTCCTGGGCTGGCAGGCGTATGACCGTATGATCGCGCTCGCCGAACGCGGTGCCCGCGGAGAGGTGGAAGCGGGCAAGTCCCTCGCGGCCCTCAAAGCCACGGCCCTGCCTCACTTCGCCGCTGCGCGCGAGGTCGGCGCGGAAGGCCTGGGCGAACTGGCCCAGGCCGCGGGCCTGCCCGCGGCTGCTGCCAAGGCGGGGGGCGAGGCGCTCGCCGCAGAAGCCGAGCAGTTGAGGCGCGCCGCCGAAGTGCTGCCACGTCCCTCGGTGCTCCCGCCCTCCGAAGCGCAGGGCCCGTTGTCCCATGCCAACCGGGGGGGCTTCCAGCAGGCCGGCGAGCACCTGCGCAAGGCCCTCGAGGCGAGCAAGCGAGCCGACAGCGCGGCCCGGAACCTCCTCGCTCGCATCAGCGGATAGCACCCCTGCAATCGCCCGCAGCGTCGGGCCCGCCTGAGGCGGGTCTGCCTCAGGCACGACTTCACGCCCGGCGTAGGGGCGACTCGCTGAGTCGCCTGTCATAGCGGCGGGCCCCCTAGGGACGGCCGCCTGGCCGTCCCGCCTGCGGCGGCGTGGCCTCAGGAGACCGGAGGAGGGCCTGCCCTACCGCTACCACCCTGCACGGGTCACGTGCGCCCCGCAGCGGCCCTGGGGTGCCACAGGTGCGCGTCGGTTATGCCCAGGTCGCGCCAAAGCCGCGCCGGAGGCGTCCGCTCGGCGTCGTACCCCAAGGTGGTCACGCTGTGCGAGTCACTCCCCAATGCTATCCGCACCCCGCGGTCGAGGCACATCCGGTAGAACACAGACAGGAAGTCATAGTGGGCGTGCAGTTTGCCCGGGTTCAACTCAACAGCGACCCCGTTCCTCGCTGCCGAATCGAGGCAGCCCAGCAGCCGCCGCTCCGGCATCGCCTCGAAGATGTCTCGATGCGTGAACGGCCTCTGCCCAAGCGGGGTGAACGGGTGCGCGATGACGTCCGCGTAGCCCAGCGCGATCGCCCCCTCCATCATCGCCAGGCTGTGCTCCGCAAACGCCTCCGGCGTGCACTCCCTGGGGTTCTCCACTACCTCGAGGTGGTAGTGGTTGGTGGCCATCAGAACGAAGTCCAGTTCCCGCGCTGCGTCGGCGCTGATAGTCGGCTTGTCGGGCGCGTTCATCTGCGCCTCCATGCCCACGAAGTAGCGCACCGGCCCGTGCTCCGGGGTGCGCCAGTCGTCCATCCCCTGCGCGAGCAGTTCCGTGCGCAGCCGCTCCACCAGCGCCAAGTCCGCATCGCTCCAGCAGTGGTCGGCGAACCCGATTGCCTTCAGCCCGCACTCCGCCGCCCGTTGCAAAACCGCCGCGGGCAGGGCATCCTCTTTGCCACACGCGGAGTAGTAGGTGTGCACGTGGTAATCGTATTCGTATCCCGGTTGTCCGCAGCCCATCGCGCCGATCAAGCGCGCATCCTAGGGAGGACGAACGCGATGGTCAAGATGGTCATGCTCGTCGCCACGCTCATGCCGCTCTCGCTGCCGATGATTGCGCTTGCCGAGGCGCCGGCCGCGGAGAGAGGGCGGCTCACTGCAGACTCGCTTGCCGCTTACTTCGGCACGTGCGTCGCCGACGAAGTGCGTTGGTACTACAAGGAGTTCGGAGGTCTCACGCCTCGCCAGAAGGACTCCTACATTGATATGGGCGCGTGGCTGCTGCAGGATGTCGGGCCTCTGACGAAGGAGTGGGAGCGCCTGCGGCCTTTCGCGCGGAGGGTCGAGATTCCGCGTGCCGCCTTTGGCCTGGACATCGCGTCCGCCCAAGCGCAGACACACTTGGAGCACCTGCTCCAACTCGGCGTCGGGAGCGTCCGCCTGACCGCGGGCTACGGCGGCATTGACGCCATCGAGGCCGCGCTGCCCGTTCTCGAGGCCGGCGGAATCGAGCCGCTGGTGAAGTTGGTCCAGCCCAGCGACAAAGTGACCGACCTGGCGGCTTGGGAGTCCCTCTTGCGCGAGGCGTTTTCCCGCCTGTCGCCGCGGGTCCGCTACTTCGAGATCGGCACCTGCCCCAACCGCATCAAATGGTCCGGCTACGAAACCCTTTATGACTATGCCGAAGCGGCCAAGGTGGCGCGCAAGGTGGCGGACGAGTTCCAGGGGGTCCGCCTAGTTGGCCCCGCCACTCAAGACTTCGAGCCCTACTGGACGGCGGCTGTGCTCCACCTCTTTGACAAGTTCGACGTTCTCAGCGACCACCTCTATGTTGACCGCTCCGGTCAGCCTGAGAGCGCGGAAGAGGGTGTCTTCGACCTCGTCGGCAAGGGCAGGATGTTCAAGGCCATCGCCCGCCTGCACGGTATAGGCCAGTTCTGGAGCACGCAGTTCAACTGGGTGAGCAACGACACGCCGGAGGGCGTAGCCTACGGGGGGGGCGTGTCGCCCGAGGAACAAGCCGACTATCTGGTCCGTTACCATCTGCTCGCTCTGGCCTCGGGCATGGCGGATCGCTGCTACTGGTTCGTCCTGCAATCCACTCTCTGCGGTCTGCTGAACGACCGGGGGGAGAAGCGCCCGGCGTACGATGCCTACGCCTACATGGCCAACACGCTGGCCAGCGCGACCTTCGAACGCCGCTGGCCCACTCCCGAAGGCGTCTACGTCCTTGAGTTCAGCAAGCGCGGGCAGCGCTTCCTCGCTGCTTGGACTACTGACGGCGAGTCTTACGAACTCCAGGCCCCGGTCGCGGAGATTCGCGACAGGAACGGCAAACCGTTACCGGTGGGCGCTGCCAAACTCACCCTCGCCCAGTCACCAGTGTATGCCGTTCTGAATTAGGGGCGGGCGCCGCTGTTTACCCCCCCCGCCTGTGGCTCCTTGACTTTTCCTGCGCTTCGCTATTCACTCTTTTCGCCCCCGACTTCCCGCGCGCAGGAGCGTGCCGTCGCATGGACTACCGCAACTACGATCCCGAAAGAGACAAGGACGCCTGCCACCGCATCTGGTACGAGACCGGCTGGATCAGGCCCGGCAAGGAAGAGGGCATGGACCTCTTTGTCGAATGCGGGCGCGCCATCGTCGCCGACCTCGACGGCGAGCCCGAATGCCTGGTCACCACCGCTCCCGGTACCATCCGCTACCTGAAGGAGGACTTGTCTTTCTCCGTGGTAACGGGCGTGACTACCAGCCGCGTCGCCCGCAAGCAAGGCTTCGCCAAGCGTCTCACCGCCCTGGCAGTCGCCCTTGACGCCGCTGACGGCGCGCTCGTCTCCGGCCTGGGCATGTTCGAGCAGGGCTACTACAACCAACTCGGCTTCGGCACCGGCGGCTACGAGCACTGGGCCGCCTTCGACCCCGCCCGCCTGAACGTGCGCCTCCGCCTTAGGGTGCCCCGTCGGCTCACCCTCGACGATGGCGAGATGATGCACACATGCCGCCTGACCCGCCGCCGGCCGCACGGCTCCTGCAACATCACTCCAGTAGACTTCACGAAATGCACGATGCGCCACGGCGAGGGATCGTTCGGCCTGGGCTACTGCGACGGCCCTAATGGCGAACTGACCCACCATTTCTGGTGCCGACCGGAGAACGTGGGCGAGGGGCCGTACATCATCGAGTGGGTGGCCTTTGAGAACACCGACCAGTTCCTCGAGTTGATGGCGGTGCTCAAGAGCCTGGGCGATCAGGTGCGGCAGGTCAGGATGGACGAGCCGGCGGGCATCCAACTCCAGGACCTGCTCGACCGACCGTTCCAACTGCACCAGTTGACCGAGAAGGGCAAGTTCGAGGCCGGGATTGACGCGGTGGCCTACTGGCAGATGCGCATCTGCGACCTGCCCCGCTGCCTTGCGCGCACGCACCTGCGCGGCGGGGAGGTCTGCTTCAATCTGTCCCTCACCGATCCCATCGAGAGTGCGCTGGACGCAGACGCGCCCTGGCGCGGCGTCGCCGGCGAGTACGTCGTCACCCTCGGGCCTTCTTCGGGCGCGGAACGCGGCACTGACGCGGCGCTGCCCACTCTGAAGGCCTCGGTCAACGCCTTCACGCGTATGTGGCTAGGAGTCCGGCCCGCCACCGGGCTTGCGGTCACTGACGACCTCTCCGGCCCGGCCGAGTTGCTCGAGCAACTCGACTGGGTGCTCCGCCTGCCCGCCCCAAGACCCGACTGGGGCTTCTAGGCGGTCGCGTGACGAGAGAGCCGCGATGCACGATGCCCTGCAACGGCAAAGGGGAGCCGTAGTCCCGTGGGCGAACTGTCGGCTGTGGACGTTAGCCTCTACAGGCGACTCATTCAGGTCTGCTTTCCGCAAATCTCCATGCACAGCGTCGAGCCCATCCTGCACGGGTGGGACTGCGTGGCTTTCGAGGTGAACGGGGAGTTCATCTTTCGGTTCCCGCGGCGACCCAGCGGCGCCGCCGAGTTGGAGAAGCAGGTGCTGCTACTTCCCGAACTGGCTGAGGTGCTGCCCCTCGCCGTTCCACGCTTTGAGTTCGTAGCCAACGGGAGCCAACCGTGGGACAAGCGCTTTGTGGGCTACCGGAAAGTCAGGGGCGAGCCGCTGACGAGTGGCTTGCTCGAGTCGGTTCGCTTTCCACATGCGGCGGCGGACCTCTCCCACTTTCTGTCCGAACTGCATCGGTTTCCCGTATCGCGGGCGGTGGAGTTGAAAGCACCCGATGCCGACCCCGCCGGGTGGCGCGGGCAGTATTGCGATATGAACCGCCGGGTGGAGGAACGGGTGTTTCCCCTCTTGGACGCCTCCGAACGATCGAAGACCCGAGCGCTTTGGGAGGACTTCCTGACTGACGACGCGAACTTGCGGTTCCAGCCCGTGCTGGTGCATGGGGACCTGCTGGGAGAGCACATCCTGTGCGACCCCGCACGAGGAGCGATTTCCGGCGTCATTGATTTTGGCGATGCCTGCATCGGCGACGCTGCCCTCGATTTCGCCGGGCTTCTGCACGACTGCGGCCCAGGCTTCGCGAAGGAGGTAATGGCCGGATATGGGGGTGACACCGAGGAGACGTTCTGGTGGAGGACAGTCTTCTACGCGAGAATCGTGCCTTTCCACTCGATTCTGTTTGGGGTGGACACGAGCGACGAGGCGTGGGTGAGACGGGGGCTTGAGGAATTGCGAGAGGGACTCGGGGCGTGATTGGCTGTGCGGGCGGTGGCGCATCAGTTGTCAGCGGTCGAAGGAGGCGTCGCGACAGGAATGTCGCTCCTACAGGGCACTTGGCAGAAGGCCAAGGGCGTGTGGGGAAGGTGGGGGGAAAGTAGCGGGGTCATGAGGCCATTTGAGGTCAAGGCGTTGGAGCAGTGGGACCGTGCATGGGCGGCGGCGTTGTTACGGGAACACTGGGGTTCGGCGCGAATCGTGACCCGGGGCGTGGTCCATGACGGCGAGCGGCTGCCGGGCTTCCTAGCCCTAATGGAAGGGCGGCGGGTGGGTCTGCTCACCTACCGGATTGAGGGCGCCGAGTGCGAGAGCGTCAATCTCAACAGCCTGGTGGAGGGCATGGGGGTTGGTTCTGCGCTGGTGGAGGCGGTGAGGAAGGTTGCGACTTCGACGGGGTGCCGGCGGCTGTGGCTCATAACCACGAACGACAACATGGCGGCCCTGCGCTTCTACCAGACGGGAGGATTCCAGTTGGTGGCCGTTCACCGCAACGCGCTCGAGGAGTCGCGCAGGCTGAAGCCAGAGATTGCCTTGGTGGGCCTCGACGGCGTCCCTGTGCGAGACGAGATCGAACTGGAACTCCTCCTCTAACACCTGGCCAGTTCCCGCACGCCGCCAACCATGGCGGCGTAGCAGCGGAGCAGCCCGCTGTTGCCTGCACCTAAACCCCGTGTCGTCTCGAGGTCCGAGACGTCGGTGGGGGGTTCACTGTCGGGGCACACCAGAGAGAGGTCAATGCCCCATTGCCGCATCCTCTCCAGCAGACTGTCGCGGACTTGCTCGAACGTTGTTCCTGCCGGCCCGCCCTTCCACAGGTGGAGGTGGCAGTCAACGATCATGCGCGCGGCGCCTTGAGGGCCGGATAGCACTTCAGGAACTGGCGATACCGCTCGGTGTAGAGTTCCGCGCCCGGCGACGGCTCCACCCGATCACCGAGCCGGACAACACGACTGCAGGCCTCCGCCGGACTGACATAGACGCCCGTCCCCATGCCCGCCAGCATGGCGGCGCCAATCGCCGCCTGCTCCTCTCCCTCGGCCCGCACCAGTTCCATCCCCAGAACGTCCGCAAGTATCTGCCGCCACACGCGGCTCCTGCCCCCCCCGCCGGACAGGATGGCGCGCTGCGGCTCCAGACCCAGCAGCCTGAACACCTCGAGCGCATCCCGCAGGCTGAAGGCGACGCCCTCCATTATCGCGCGCACCAGGTGGGGTAGGGCGTGCCGCAAGGTGAGGCCGACGAAAGCCCCTTGCGCGTCCGGGTCCAGGTGCGGCGTGCGCTCGCCAATAAGGTATGGGCAGAAGAGCAGCCCTTCGCTTCCGGGCGGCGCCTGGGCGGCCAACTCGCTCATCTGCTCGTAGTCAATCCCCGGCGCCACCGCGCGCAGGTTGTTGCGCAGCCAGCGCAGCGACAGCCCCGCGCACAGCGTCGCCCCCAAGAGATGCCACCTCTTGGGCACGCAGTGACAGAAGGTGTGCACCCGCGCCCGGCTGTCAACCAGCGGCGACTCCATCGCCGCGAACAACTGACCTCCGGTCCCTATGGTCACCAGGAGCATCCCGGGCTCGACCACCCCGTTGCCCAACGCGGCCACCGGCTGATCCCCTCCGCCCGCTACCACCGGTATTCCCGCGGGTAGCCCGGTGGCCTCCGCCGCCTTCTTCGTCACCGCCCCCGCCACATACTCCGACTCGAGCACCTTGGGCATCAGCCCCTCTGGTATCCCGAGCGCCTTGAGCATTTCCCCCGACCAGCGGCGGTTCACCGTGTCGTACACGGCGGTCGCCGAAGCGTCGCTGACGTCGGTCGCCACTTCCCCCGTCAGCCGCAGCCGCACGTAGTCCTTGGGCAGCACGGCCCAACGCGTGCGCTTCAGCGTCTCCGGCTCCTCCTGCGCCATCCAAGCGAGCGTAGCGCCCATGAAGCCCGGATAGAGCGAGTTGGCCGTCCACTCGAGCATGCGCTCCAGCCCGACCTTCGCCTTGGCCTGGTCCACCTGAGGCGCGCTCCTCTGGTCGGCCCAGATGATGGCGGGCCGCAGCGGCGCTAAGTCCTCGCCCAACAGCACGGTGCCGTGCATCTGGCCGGAGAAGGAGATGCCGCGAACGACCGAAGGATCCATCAGGCCTTCGCGAAGCACCTGCTGAATGGCCTCAACTGCTGCCTGCCACCACCATTGCGGGTCCTGCTCCGCCCAGCCCGCACGCGGCGTCCTGATGGGATACTCCCTCGACGCCCGCGCCAGCACCTGGCCGTCCGCGCTCATGGCCACCGTCTTCGTGCTCGAGGTGCCCAAGTCCAACCCTATCAGAACCGCTGTCACCGCTATCTAGCCTCCCTCGCTTCGCCTCAGAAGAGCCTCCACCTGTTCCTGGGTGGGCAATGAGGGGATGGCGCCGCGAACCGTCGTGGAAAGCGCCCCGGCAGCATTGGCAAATGCAGCCACCCGCTGCAATTCGCTCTCGCCCAGGTCGCCCAATTCACCACGACCGACTCCTAACTCCAAGAGCATGAATAGCATACCTGCTACAAAGGCATCGCCGGCCCCGGTGGTGTCCACCACCTCCACTCGATGGCCCGGCGCGCTCACTGCCGCGCGCTCGGAGTACGAGGCGCAGCCTCGGGGCCCGCTTGTCACCGCCACCAGGGCAGGCCCCTGCGACCGGAGCGCCTGCGCTCCCTCCGCGCCTGACAGGTTCGTCAGAAAACCCACCTCTTCCTCGCTCACCTTGCAGATGTCCGCCAGATGGAGGGCTGCGGTCATCCTCTGCCGAGCCTCTGCCTCACTGGGCCAGAGCGACAGGCGCAGGTTAGGGTCGTAGGAAACGATCGCGCCCCGCTCGCGCGCCAGTTCGGCCGCCCGAATCGTCGCCGAGCGCGACGGCTCCACAATCAGCGTGATGGAGCCGAAGTGGAACACGCGGCAGCCCTCAAAGTACCCCTCGCTTATCTGCTCCGCCCGCATCAGCATGTCCGCACACGGGTGGCGGAAGAAGGTGAACTCCGGCACCCCGCTCGCCGACAGGGCCACAAAGGCCAGGCCCGTGCGCGCCGTGGTCTCGTAGCGCATTTGGCTCACATCCACGCCCGCGTCCCGCAAGACCTTGTTGAGGAACCAGCCGAAGGGATCGTCGCCCACCTTGCCGAGAAAACCCGTGCTCACGCCCAGCCGTGCCAGCCCCGCCGCCACGTTGGCCGGCGCCCCCCCCGGAGCCTTGGCAAAGCCGGACGCCTCCATCAGCGAGACGCCCTTCTCCAAGGCGACGAAGTCTATGATGGCCTCACCTAGGCAAATCGCCGTCGGCATCACTGCGACACTCCCCTCGCCGGCAGAGAGAGCTATTGGGTCGGGGCCGGCGTCGGCGGCGGTGGCGGAGGGACCTGGGACTTCTGCTTGGAGGCGAACAAACGCTCGTAGATTGCCGCCGTGGTAGAGCCCACGATGGCTCCCTTGATCAGCCCCAGAATACCGGATGCCACCATGGCCAGGTTCCCGAGGCGAGTCACGAGCACCGTGGTGAAGGGCTCGTCAAACCAGCCTGCCTTGGCTCCCATGCCCTGCCGCGTGAGTTTCTCGGCCGTCAGGTAGAAAGCCAGGCCCCAGGCCAAACTGACCAGGATCCCGATAGCCGCGCAGGAGCGTATCGCCGGCCGCTTGTAACTCTCTTCCGGGCTCGTGGCCGTCGAAGCCCCCGCGGCCACCGCCACCACTGCCCACATGATGATCGCCAGCAACTCCGTGCCTACGGCGCCGGTCTTGAAGGAGTACAGCAGGCCAACCACAGCCCACGGCGCCGTCGCGAGCAACCCTGACAAGATGATCGGGACAAAAGGCGGCGGCCCCCTGCGGACGGGAACCGCTTTCGCCACCGAGGTCTGCGCTGGCCGCAGCGGATCAAACCCAGGGCCAGCCGAAGGCGCCGGCCCCACCCCAGGGACGCCCGCGGGTGGCCCGGGGGAAACCGTTGGCGGCACGGGCCCACCCACCGTTGGTAGCGTCGGCATCGCGCCCGGAGCCGGGCTCGGCGGTACACCCGGCATGGTCGGCCGCGGCGGCACGCCAGGCATCGCCTGCGGTGGCGGCTGAGCCGCCCACTGCGCCGGCTGGCCCACGGCCTCACCAGCCTCCGGCGGACCGACCGCTACCGTCGCCGTGTCCTTGGGCAGCGGAGAACCGCACTTGGCGCAGAAGGCGTAGCCCGGCCCGGCCTCAGACCCACATGCAGGGCAATAGCGCGCCACCACAACTTCCATGGGCGCCTGCGCCTGTTCCGGCTGGCCCAACCCCGGCCGGTATCCGACCGCCTCACCTGCGGCCGGGGGGCCCGCTCCAGCCGCAGCCGTGGGTGGCGCCGGCTGGACCGGCGGCACGCCAGGCGGCTGAGGCGGCATCCCAGGCGCTCCCACGAGGCGGCCAACCGACCCAAGCGTGGGTGGTGCCGGCGGCGCCCCCGCCGCAGGCGTCGGGGCTGCCGTAGGCGGACGCGGTGGCAGCGTCTGTGGCGGCATCGGCGGGGGAACAGGAGCCACGCCTGGCGGAAGCGTCCCAGGCACCCCGTACGGCTGCGCCGGGGGGGGTGGGGGTGCGGGCCCTGGTGGTGCAGGCGCCTGCGCCGCAGGATAGGTGTAGCCGGACGGCGGGGGGGGTGGGCCTAATGGTGGCTGAGGCGATGGCGGCGCCGGCTGCTGGCCGGGACGGAAGCGCGCCGCGCCCGCCCTGGGCGGCACCGCGCCCTCAGCCCGCAGCCGTTGGCCGCAGGCGCGGCAGAAGTTCTCCCCTCTGCCCACGGGTGACTGACAACGCGGGCATTGCCCTACCTGGGCCGAGGGGACTTGCAGCGGGGTGTAGCAACTCCAGCAGGCCGATCGTGAGGCGTCGTTCTCGGCGCCGCACTTTGGGCAGAAGATTCGCGCCATGGCTCCTTATCGGACCCCCGAGCGGGGCCGCCTCATGCTATATACGCGGCCGCCTCTTCCTTAAATATGGCGCGGAAGATGGTAAACGTCAACACCCCCACGAGGGCGCCCTTCACGATGGACCAGACCACGCTAACGCCCGCCATGGTCACGACCGCCGCCATCTTCACGGTCGCGCCCTCGGTCGCCCCTGCCTTCC
>CAZGSV010000082.1:0-15040 GCA_964528605.1 uncultured Armatimonadia bacterium | reverse complement strand
GGCGGCGAGGTCGGCGAAGTCCAGTTTGCCGGCGTGGGCGTAAGTGCGCATGGTGCCGACGAGGCCGCGGCCCTGGTCGTTGTAGCGGTCGGTGCTGCCGCAGGCGGCGACCTTGAAGCCGCAGTTGAGCATGCGGTAGTAGTCGCGCAACTGGACGTCGAAGTCGGCGTCATTCTCTTGGGTGAGCAGGTCGAAGCCGAGGGGCAGGCCTAAGGCGAGGTCAATGGGCAACTCGCGGCACATCAGCCCATCGCGGGTGGCCACGCAGGCGAGGGGATCGGGGGCCATGATGTCGTCGTAGGGATGGCCGTAGGCGACGGCGCCGCCTTGGTCAACGAAGCCCTTGATGAGGTCGTAGTTCATGGGCCAGTGGTCGCCGAGGCCCTCGAGGGGCGGCGTGGTCGGAAGGAAGACGGGGGAGAAGTGGCCGTAGAGGCCGCTGGTGTACTCGGTGTCGAGTTCGCCGATGAAGCCCTCGGTGGCTTCGAGGCGGTGCTTGCCGAGGAAGGGGACGAAGTAGTGCTCGTCGGCCTGAATGGCGAGGTAGTTGAGGCCTTCGCCTTGGGCGAGGTGAAAGAGGTCTTCGTAGCGCATGTTGGCGAAGCGGGAGGAGCCGTGGAAGTGGAGATGGCAGTGGTGGTCGCCGCAGAACCAGCCTTGCGCGGGCAGGTCGAGGTAGCGGCGGAGGCGGAGGGCGACTTCTTGGGTGGCGCCGGCCTCGATGGTGACGGAGGCGAAGGCGGGTTGGTATTCGAAGCCGCGCATGGCCAGGAGGTGGTAGGTGCCGGCGGGGAGGGGGAGTTCGAAGGAGGCGCCGTCATTGGAGGGGGGCAGGCCGTCGGGAAAAAGGGGACAGGAACCTATTTGCCGCTGCGTTGGCGCGACCGCTGGCTGGGACGGATGGCAAATAGGTTCCTGTCCCTCTTTTTCCAGGTGGAAGGGCTGGCCGCAGGCCTCGTAGTAGTAGGAGCGGGCCGGGTGATAGTTGGCGCCTTGGTCCGAGCGGAGATAGAGGCGCGCGAGCATCGGGGTGTCGTTGTCATCCACCGCGCGGCACTTGAGCACGCCCTGCCCCTGCTCCAGCGGAAGCGGTTGGCTTAGGTCCTCGATGGCCGGGCCGCGAACCCACATGGTGCCTTTGTCCATCTCGCCTGGCCGCAGAAGGAAGCCGAAGCGCACCGCCGTGGCGCCGGGCGCCGCCGGCGTGCGCAGCCAGGAGGCAACCCAGCCAAGTGTGCGCAGGCAGGTAAGGCGTCGCTCGGTGCGCGCTAGGGTGCCGCCCTCGCGGTCGAGGAACTCGACCCAGACGCGGCAGTCGTCGGTCCAGTAGGTCCAGTGGTAAGGGCCTTCGAAGAGCGTCTCCCAGTAGAGCGCAAGTGGGCCGGCGGCATTGAGGGGAATGGCAGGGGAGAGCCAGGAGCCATTGCGCGACTCGGCGGAGAGGCGCAGGGCCGGCGGGTCTCCGGGCTCGCGCGCGCCGAAGGCGGAGGTAGGGGGGGCGTCGCCCTGGTATTGCCAGCCGTCCGGGATTCCGTCGCCATCGGCGTCGGCGAGTAGTCGGTTGTCTGCCGGCAGCAGCCAGCGGCCGGCCTGGCCCTGGGTAGCGGTCAAGTTCATCATCTCCAGCAGCAGAGCGATGAGGATTAGCGGTCGCAAGTTGCCACTTGCCTTAGGCGCGCGAGGCGCGACGCGCGGGCGAGAGTAGCACAACAGACCGTTGGAGGCGAAAGGGCGCGCCGGTGCGCGTCTCTCGCGCGCTCGCGCCGCGCTTTGACCGCAGGCGGGCCGGCGCATATATTCGGCGCCGATGAAAGAGAAAGGCGAAGCGCAACAGGAGGCCGGGGGCTCGGAGGCTTTCGGCCCGGTGGCGGAGTACTACGACCACCTGATGCGGCTGGCGCCTTACGGGGCCTGGCAGCGCTACATTGACGGCTTCTGCGAGCAACTGGGAGTGCGCCCACGCTGGCTGCTGGACCTGGCGTGCGGAACGGGGACGGTGGCGATAATGTACGCGCGCCGGGGCGTGCGCGTGGTGGGCGCGGACAACTCGCTGCCGATGCTGATGATGGCGCAGCGCAAGGCGGCGGCGCAACATCTGCCCGTCCTTTTTGTGCTGCAGGATGCGACGGCGCTTTCCTTCGCGCCGCGCTTTGACCTGGTCACCTCGCTGTTCGACAGCCTGAATTATTTGATCGGCCTGGAGAAGTTGGCCGCGTGTTTCGCCGGGGTGGCCGGCGCCTTGCGGCCGGGGGGGCTGCTCTTGTTTGACGTGAACACCATACGCGCGCTGCGGCTCAACCTGTTCACGCAGGACAACCTGCAGACGAACGATTGGCTGAAGTACACCTGGGTGAGCCACTGGGACGACCAGACGCGCATCTGCCGGGTGGACATGGAGTTTGAGGCGCACGGGCGCAAGTTCCAAGAGACGCACTACCAGATGGGCTACGAGATGGACGAGATCAGGGAGTTGCTGGGGGGGGCGGGGCTAGAGGTGCTGGACGTTTACGACGCGTACCGCACGCGGCCGGTGCACCCGAGGAGCACGCGGGCGTTCTTCGTGGCGAGGAGACGATAGGCACGGTGGCCGCTACGGGACGGCGTTGCAGGTGGGGAGGCACCCACCTTCGCGCCGCCTGAAGCCGGGGCTACGGCGGGCAAGCCAGGCGGCCGTCCCCTACGGAGTGTGGAGGTGGTGGCGGGCCGAGCGATCGGTCGCGAACGGTGACCGCCTAAGGCATCTAGAGTGCGGGGACAAGGGCGCAGGCGAGGTCGCGTTCGACGGGCGGAGGAGATAAGTCGAGCCAGCGCGGTCCCGCCTCCAAGGTCTCTTGCTTCGTCCACCGGCCGGCCCAGGTGTCGAACCAGCGCACCAGGTACTTGCCCGGCAACACGCCGACGCGAATGACCGCAGAGGCGGCGGTGGGCGTCTGATCCTGCAGCAGTGCCTCTACGGTGCTTTGAGGGTTCTGCAGCCAGAGGCAGGCTTGGCGGTCGGTCTGGATGCCGAACACGCGGAGTGGGGTATTGGCGTCGGGCTGGGGAACGCCATCGCAGAGGGCCTCGACGGGACGGAGGGCGGGGTGCCGCCAAGGAACGCCGTCGAGGAAGTCCGCCAGCGCGCGAAACTGGGGGTAGAGGTCAAAGGCGTCCACGTAGGAGTCCCAGTCCCAGAGCATCGCGGCGCCGGCGTTGCCGGAGAGGGCGGTGCTCCAGATGCCGTTGTGCAGGTGCAGGCCTTTGGCGTCGGCCTTGCGCTGCGCCTCCTGCTGGAGGCCGAACTCGGCGACGAGATGGGGCTTGCGCAGAAAGCGCTTCTGCTGGGCGTAGCGGTAGAGGCCCATAGCGAAGTCTTCCGCGGAGTAGCAGTGGGTCTGCACGAGGTCGAGTTCGTCAAGGGCGTCAATGGTGGGGTCGCCTTCGGAGAAGGCGAAACTGGTGGTGATGAGATGGTGGTAGGGGTCAACCGAACGCAGGTGGGCGGCCATGACGCGGTGCCATTCGCGAACGACATGGGAATCGTAGTTCTGGGTGATGTCCACCTCGTTCCACAGTTCCCAGGCGAAAAGGCCGGGGGACGGGCCCCAGCGGGCGCTCATATAGTCGAGCAGCCGGGAGTAGCCGCTGCGCGCGCGAGGGTTGATGAAGAAGTCGGAGGGCTGCGCGCAGGGGCCGCCGTTGGCGGAGTTGTAGGGGTTGAGGTTCCAGATCGCGTGCGGCTCGCTGGAGCGCAGACTCGGGAAGGACTCGGTGCAGAGGAGGACGGCGACGCCATGGCGGCGCGCTGCCTCCATGAAGGTATCCAGATACCAGGCGGCCCTGAGGTCGTAGCGGCCTAAGGCCACGTCCTGCTCACCGGGGTTAGGTATGCGCTCGAGGGTGAAGAGGTGAGTGGGGCCGACCCAGATGCGGATGAGGTTCGCGCGGTGGGCGCTGATCTTGGCGAGGTAGTAGTCATAGTCGTAGGTGCCGCGCGGGCCGGGCCAGCAGAGGTTCTCGCCGATAGCGAAGAAGGGCGCGCCGTCGTCGAAGGCAAGCAGGCGAGGGTTAGTGGGGCTGACGGAGATAAAGCCGTGGGCGTCAGAAGGGAGGGCGGTTACGAGGGCCGTGGCCTGCTCCACCCACTGCTCACCGTCGCGGGCTTCCAGCGCAACGCGGAGGGCACCCGCCCGACGGGGGGTGAGGCGCGCGCGCCATTCCAGTGGGCCGGTGGGATCTGCGCTCTCGCGGCCGTTCTTTAGGGAGCGGGAGTACGGGCGGTAAAGGAAGAGGGGAAGAGTGAGATCGGATCCGCCCGGCTCAAGTACGCGAAGGCGCAGGTCCCGCGCCAGCATGGCGGAGCCGTCGGGGGGGGAATCGGCCAGAACTCGAACATCAAAGGGAACGTATTGCCTGGTCTCGGCAGGACAGTGCAGGCGGGGTGGCGTGGCCCAGGCCACGCCGGCGACAATGCAGGCAAGTGAGAGAAGCGCGACTCGCAGACCGGATCGCCGCATGTGGCTAGGCCGGCGCGCCGGCTACTGCTTGGGCGAGTAGATGGCCACCGGTTGCCACACGCCTCCCAGGCCCTTCTCCGCGAAGCCCTGCACCGCGAGCAGATTCTCTTCTCCGGGACGCAGGAACGCGGTGGCGTCGAACTCGAAAGGCGTGCGCCAGTCGAGGCTTCCCTGGTTCACGCGGTGGAAGGCCAACTGACCGTTGAGGTAGATGTCGCCCTGCTCGTCGAGCGCGCCGACGTGGACGATGAGTTTGCGGCCGGCGAAGGACTTGGGCAGGAAGAAACGCACGCGGCCCCAGGCATAGCCGTCAATGCGGGGGATGCCGGGCTGCTTGTACCATTGACTGGCGGTGGAGACAAGCGCCCAGCGGGAATCGTCGTAGGAGGGCAGTTGCCATCCCTGCTGGAGGCCGACGTTCTCTAGGTCGGGCTGGAAGCGCCACATGTCGGGCACGGTGAAGACGTCGTTCTCGCGCAGGAAGGTGCGCGAGGTGAGGCGGATCTTCTCGAGTTCGGTGACGTCGTCGCCGAAGAAGCCGCGCGCAACGAAGTCGAGGATGTAGTCACTGTTGAGGGCGTGCAGGCGATCAACGAGCCTGAGGCAGCGCTCGCGGCTGCGCATGGCGCCGTCGAAGTCGCGCATCTGGTAGAGGTAGCGCCAATAGGCGGCGAAGGATTTGAGATAGTCGAAGGTCATGCGGATGACGCGGAGGCGCTCGCGGGCCATGTCAGTGTCGGCCAGCCGCTCGGCTTCGGCCAAGGCGGCCTCTGCGTCGCGCAGGACCTCGGGGGTAAAGATGTCGGGGATGACGGCGCAAGTGGCGCCGGGGGGATGGATGGGAGCATTGGCGAGCGCCTGTTCGCGGATGGTGTAGTAGCGCAGCATCGGCGGCCCAGCAGCGCCGAAGAACTTGTCGGTGAAGTCCTTCATCAGGTGCTCGAGTTTGAGGCTGGAGTCCCACATCATCTTGGCGGCGATGTAGTAGTTGGGCATGTTGCTGGCCCAGGACTTGTGGCCCTCGAAAGAGAAGCCCTGCACGCCGAGTTGCTTGTAGATGGGCATCTCGCGGGCGCGGGCGCCGTAGAGCGGGCACGGGACTTCGCGCCAGCCGACGACCGGGTCGTACTCGTAGAGGTAGACCTTGCCGGCGGCTTTGCCCCAGTCGCGGATGAGGCGGCGGAGGTCTTGGCGCGAGGCGCAGTTGACGTTGTCTATGGAGTGGAGGCAGCAGAAGTTCATGGTGGTGATCACGGGGAGGACGCCGGGGTGCACCTTCTCGCGCGAGGGCGGGCTGGTGTGGTTGGAGTAGGCGTACATGGTGAGGTACTTGTCGGGGTGCTTCTGGCGCACGCCTTCGGCGACGGCGTTCCAGAAGACCATGAGGCGGTCGGTGACGTCGGGCTTGCCCTTGAGGTAGCGGTCGGGCTTGCCGGAGTCGAGCGCGCGGCACTTCTCGCACTCGCAGAAGTCGCTGTTGTCGTCGGGGCAGAGAGAGTAGGCGATGGCGTTGGGGTTGTTGTCGAAGTACTTGGTGGCGACCTCGATAGCAATGCGGACGACATTGGGGTTGGAGGTGCACAACTGCTTGGGCACGCGCGTGCCCTTGAGGAGCGAGTAGTATTCAGGGTGGGTGGCGAAGTAGGTGTCGGGCGGGATGGTGCCGGAGAAGTTGTGGCCATGGGATACCGGGAGGACGCCGGCCCTATTGCGCCGGAGCCAGTCGGCGAAGCGCTGGCCCTCCTCGGGTGACTGCGCGCCCCAGGCGTACCAGATCTGGCGAGATTCGAAGTCGGGCGACTGGGAGACGTCCGTCTCCGGCAGCGAGACGGTGGCGCGCGTGGGCACCACCTCGCCGATGTCGCCGGGCATGAACCAGCGACAGCCCAGGCGCTCGAGCACCTCGTAGACGGCGTACTCGGTTCCTTCATCATCCCGGCCGAGAAGGAGCATCTCCCCCGGGCGCACGATGATGCGGAAGGAGTGGTTCTTGGGCGGCGGCGGGGTGGCCGTGTCCACGCGCGAGGCGTTGAGGATGCTTACGGTGACCTCGGCCGGCTGGGCGCCTATGGGCACCTGCGCGCCGGACATCTTGCGGAGATAGGTTTGGAGTTCTTGACCGGCCAGTGTTTCGCCCGAGGTGGGATTCGCGGGCAGGCGAATGGCGCAGAGCGGCTGACCGTCGCGAACGAGAGTGACGTCCGCGGCGGCGTGACTGCCGGCAGCGAGGATGAGCCAAACGGTAAGCAGCATCAAGAAACGCAACGATTCCACCTCCGCTGTTATAGGGACTCTAGCCAGAAGGCAGAAGCATATGCGAGGCGGTCCGGCCTAGCGGGTGGCCAGGATCCACATACTGGCGATGCTTTGGATGACCTGTAGGTAGTCGCGCCAGTCGGCGAGTTCGCGTTCGGGGACGATGACCACGTCGCCGGGGAGGAGTTCCGGATTCTGGTCGAGCGTCCCGCCCATGGCGGCACTCAGATTCACAGGCACGCTCTCGGTCTGCCCCGCCACCAGGCGAGCGATGACGGTTGACTTGCCGTGGGCGCGCTGGGTCCCCCCGCCGGCGAGCCCCACGTAGTCGGTAAGGCGCCTGCCTGGGGCGTAGTCATAGGCGCCGGGGCGGTTGACCTCGCCAACGACATAGACCTGGTCGCGCAAGCGAGGAACTACCACGACGTCGCCGTTCTGGAGGGTCACGTTGGTCCCTAGGTCGTGATCAACGAAGATGGCGTAGAGGTCCACAGGAAGGACCTGACGGGCGCCCTCCTTGGTCTGGCGCTCGACGCGGCAGTTAGGCAGGTCGGCAAGAGCGGTAAAGCCGCCGACGGCCTCGATGAGGTCCCTGGCGGTCTCGCCGTGGCGCAGCAAGTACAGGCCTTGCACGGTGACGGGGGCGCGAGGGGCTTCGGCAGCGGTGATGATGGAGGCCTCGGCCTTGGGAGGCACGAGCAGACCCTTGCCGACGACTTCGCCGACTACGCGCACGGTGTCTTGGAACAACGAAACGGGCGGCACCCAGACGAGGTCGCCGTCGCACAGGGGCGGATCGGCCGCCTTGCCGGCGTAGACCTCGAGCAGGTTCACCTCGATCATTTCCTTGCCGCCCGCGGGCGAGACGCGTTCAATGCGACAGTGTTCCTTGGCGGCTTGGGCGGTGAGGCCCTGTGCAACTGCGATAAGGTCGGTGAGGGTCTCGCCCTCCTTGAGGGTGTCTTCGAAGTAAGGCTCGGCGGTGAAGTCCACAAGGGGCTGAGGCTCCCAAACGGGGTGGGCGCTCTTGATGCGCTCGGCGCCCACGGCGACCTCTTCCTTGACAGGCGCGACAGTCTCAGTGGCGGCTGGAGCGGTTTCAGGAGGCGCCTCGGCAGTTATGGTGGGGTGGCGCAGGACGTTGACTTCGCCGGTGATCCTGACTCTACCGCGCGCGGCGGTGACGCTGGGGATGCTTATCACGTCCCCAGGCTCAAGAGGCGCGTTGCTTTCTGCCTCGAGCCTGGTGAGAGCCGCGGTGAAATCCGCAGGCACGAAGCGGTAGGCGCCGCCCGGGGTCATGCGGAGTAGGCGGGCGCTCTTGAGATCGGCGATGGGGAGCAGGCCTCCTGCGAGCATCACCAGGTCTCCCAGGCGCATTCCTTGCCAGAAGGGACGGGTGCCCGGGTCGGGCACCGCGCCGCGGATGTCCACGGCGGCGAACTGCTGCGCGATGTCGGGCACCGTGATCACGTCGCCTTCCAGGACCGGAAACTCCACCGCGTTCCCGGGCTGGAGCGCGCGCCGCATGTCGAGGTCGAGCCGGACCACCCGGCCGGCCTGGTCATAGCGCAGGAGATAGGCGCGTTCGAGCCACGCCCCGTCCTTGAGGCCATTGGCCAGGTCCACGACATCCTTCACGGTCATGCCCTGTCGCCAGGGGAACCAACCCGGCTTGCGATAGCGCCCGCGAGCCTCGACGGTACCGACGTAGTTCGAGACCGGCGGAACCACGACGGTATCGTCGTTCTGCAAAGGCACATCCTCGACCAGGGCACCATTCTTCAGCCGCTGCTCCAGCCTGAGGGGAATGCGGTGAGGGGGGGCGCCGGGCTCGAGATAACGGTCGAGGTACGCCTTGTCCAGGGCAGCGTCGGGGGTCGCGCCTCCGGCGAACTCGAGCAGCGCCGCCAGGCCTTCTTGACCTTTGAGTTCATAGAGGTCCGGGCGCGGCACCGCGCCGGTAATGGAGACGCGCGGCCCACTGAAAGGGACGAAGACGCGGTCGCCGACCTCGAGGGCGCAGTCAGAGGAGGCGTCCCCGAGAAGCAGAACGCGGTCGAGGTCAACTGTCTTGGCGCTGCCATCGGCTCGGTAGAGGAGAACCCGGCGCCGCGTGCCCGCAGGGGAGGTGTCACCGGACCGCACCACCAGATCCACCGCGGTGACCAGGGGAGTCACAGTGTACGTGCCCGGATAGTTGACCTGGCCTTGCAGGGGGACGCGGAAGGTGCGCAGGAAAGTGGGCACGCAGGAGACTTGCGGCTGCTGATAGATGCGGGAGTACGCTTGCTGCAAGAGGCCGCGGACCTCGCCCAGTTGCTTCCCGCCTACGGAGACCTCGCCGAGGGCGGGCAGGATAATCGCGCCGGCGTCGTCCACGGTGACGGAGTTCTCCTCCACCTTATAGGCGCGCAGGGTAACGTGAAGGACGTCGCCGGGGCCGATGATATAGGAGGGGGGAGGGGTACCGGTGGTGACTTCGCCGGTCTCGAGCACATATTGGGTCGGCTGCGGTGGCGCCGGTTGCGCCGCGTTCGGCCAGGCTGCGGGCGCGCTGACACACCAGAGCATGAGGAGCACAAGCAGAAGGGGAATTATGCGCACCGTCACATCACCCGCAGGAGCATTCTATGGGCGCTCTGCGGCGGGGTCAAGCGGGGGCCGTGGGAGCGGTGGACACTCCGCTGGCGGAGCATTACTATTCGCGGCAAGCGCGCAGGCGCAGTCCAGAGGAGGCGGCGAGATGAAACAGGGGGTCATCAATCCTGATTTGCTCAGCCACTTGAAGCAGTTGGGGCACGGGGACTTGATTGCCGTGGTGGACTGGGCGAATCCCGCCTACACCACCGCACGCGAGGGCGACAAACCCCTGTTCGACTTCGGGTTTGCGCCCAACCTCATCAGTGCCCAGCAGGCGCTGCAGGCGCTGGCGGAGACCATCGCCGTAGAGAAGGTCTATTACGCCACGGAGATGGCGCCCGTGATCGGGCCGGACGCCGCGGACAAGTTGCTGGCGCCGCTGGTGGGAGTGGATCGGAGCCCGGTACGGCACGTGGAGTTGAGGAATCTCATCGGCAACTCCCATTTCATAGTCCGGACAGGAGCGCCGGGGAACTACCTGAACTTCGTATTGCAGGTCGGAGCGGAGAAGTGGGAGTAGCCCTGGCCGGCCGTGCCTGGGCACGCGCCGGAGAGGGAACGACGCGCACAAGAGAGGGGTGCAGGAATGAAGCTCCTAATAGCAGTAGCGGCACTCGCGATGCTGGTGCCGGCGGCGGGGGGGGCGGGCGCGGTGACCGATGAGGCCCTATTCCCCATCTCGTTCTGGGTGGGAGCGCCGCCGCAGTACAACACCGCGGGCACTTACGCGCGCATGGCCGCGGGCGGGTTCACGGTCGCCCTGGGCGGGGCGGGGAATGCGGAGTACAACCGCCAGATGCTGTATTTCTGCGCGCAGAACGGGCTCAAGGCCATCGTGCTCGACGATCGCATTTGGCAGGCGATAAGCGGAGTTCAGGGCTGGGAGAGACTGCTCGATGGGGTCGTGAGGGATTACAGCGGGCACCCGGCGCTGCTCGCCTACTTTCTCACCGATGAGCCCAACTCGGCTCAGTTTCCAGCGCTGGCCAGAGTCAAGGAGTACCTGGCCAAGGCCGACCCGGCCCACTGGTCCTACATCAATCTCTTCCCCAACTACGCCTCCCGCGAGCAACTGGGCAACGAGACCTACCGCGAGCACGTCAGCCAGTTTCTGGAGGTGGTGAAGCCGGCGGTGCTGTCCTGGGACCACTACGCCCTGCTGGCCGACAGCGAGCGGGCCAACTACTTTGAGAACTTGGAGATCTGCCGCGAGGAGGCGCTGCGGGCGGGAGTGCCCTTCTGGCAGATCATCCTGTCCACGCCGCACTACGGCTATCGCGACCCGAAGCCGGGAGACTTCCGCTGGCAAGACTTCACCACGCTGGCGTACGGCGGCAAAGGGATAATGTACTTCACCTACTGGGCCGTCTCCGAGTTCCAGAATGCCGTCGTAGATGCGGAGGGACGCCCGACGGCGCACTACCCCATGATACGTAGGGTTAACGAGCGTGTGCTGGCCTGGGCGCCGGTGCTGCTGCGCTGCGAGTCGGTTGCGGTCTATCACGCTGAGCCGCTGCCTCTCGGCACCCACGGCGTGAGCCCGAACCCGGTGGTCGAGGCGATACAAGGTGATGGCCTGGTAGGAGTGCTCAAGGATGATGCCGGCACCACCTATCTGATGGTGGTGAACCGGTCGCCGCGCGCGGAGAGCCGGGTGCGGGTGACGCTGCGCGAGGGCGTCAGGCACGCGGCCTTTGCCAGCGGGACGGAGCCGCTCATCTGGCGTCCCATTATCATCCCCGAGTCCTCCCGCTGCCTCTCCATGCGGCTGTCGCCGGGGCAGGCGCGGCTGCTGCGGCTGGGAACGTGAGGGCCGGGACCAACCCAGGGCGAGGGTGGTCGGCGGCAGGCCGGGAAATGTCGTCCAGCCTCTGCTGGCAGAGATGATCGGAGGGGTCGCTCGCGTGAGCGGCTGAGAAGAGAATGAGCCCTGTTCCCAGTCTGGTCGCTCTGGCCGCCTTCTCGCTCCTGCCGCTGGTGCTGGTGAGGTGGAGGCGGGCGAACGACCGGCTCTGCCAGTGGGAGCCTCACTGGCTCGGTTTCTACTACCTCTATCTGGGGCTGGCGCTGGCGAGCGTGGTGGTGCGCACGCGGCTGCTCGAGGTCGCCAACTTGCCGGCGTGGCACGCGCAGATGGTGGCGGGGGGGGCGAAGGCGCCCAATCAATACCGCATCTTCACACCGTTTGTGGTGGAGGGGCTGCGCCGGGCGTTCGGGCTCGGCGTGGTGGACGCATACGCGGCGCAGAGGTTCTTCTGGACGCTGTGCAGCCTGTGTCTGTGCCACATGTTCCTGCGCGGCTACTTGAGCAGCACGGCGGCCGGACTGGGAAGCGTCGTGCTGGCCGCCACACTGCCGTTCACCTACCAGGGCTTCATCCAGGAGACCGACGCGGCGAACCTGGCCGCTTTCCTGGGCGCGCTGTTGCTGATGCAAAGGCGGCGCGACGTCCACCTGCTCTGGCTGGTGCCGCTGGCGACGCTCAACCGCGAGACGGTCGCGGTTATCCCGGTCATCTACGCGCTCGTGCGAGCCGGGGACAAACCGGTCAGGCGGGCGGTGCTGCTGACGCTATTGCAGCTAGCGGCGTTCTTCGCGGTTTACGCGGGCCTGCGGGCTATCTACGGCCAGCGCGAGTACTACTGCGCGCTCCTCACGATACCGGTGAACTTCTTTGACTTGCTGCCCACGGAGCACCTGATTCTGCTCTATGGGCCGATGTGGGTGTTGGCGCTGGTAGGATGGCGGAGCAAGCCGCTCCTGCTGCGGCGGGCGCTGCTGGTGTTGGCGCCGTTCATCGCGCTGCACTACGTGATCGCGCTGGTGTACGAGCCGCGGTTGTTCCTGCCGTTCGCCCCGGTGGTCATCGCGATGGCGCTGCTGACGATCGTGCCCGATGAGGCCGTGTCTCCACCCGTGGGGGAGTGAGCGCCGGAGGTCGGGGCTCAGCCACAGCCTCAGAATGAGCGGAGGCGGTACGGCCCTGTTTATGCCGGGTGACCCGGCACGTCGGGCGTGAAGCCGGACGGTACTCATGGAGGGCAGCAAGCCTCACGCTTGGGTCGCTTAGATTGAACGCGGGGGCATAGGCCAGTTCTTCGACATGCCCTCGAGCGCGATTTCGCTCTCCTGTTTCTTGGTTATCCCATACTTTTTTCGAATGGTGGCCTTGGCGGAGTCCTCGAGAGCGTTACTTCGGGAAACGTCTCCGGTGTCGCGAAATGCTCTATATGCTCTTTCGTCGGCAGCCACGAGGTCATAGAAGATCTGGCGGCGGGTTGCCTCAGATATCCCACGGGCCTTATGGGGCTCCAGCGGAGGCGATGCCATTGTCACATCATACGCGTGGCTGGAGTAGTCGCCCGCGTTCACCTGCTTCGCCTTGCTCCAGTCTCCGTATGGAGCCCAATCCACTTTGGCAACGGTGGGGGGCCCGGTTATCTGTTCTCGGTGGTAGTAGAAGAGAATGGTAATGGCGTTCACGGGCCGAGTGGTTTTCGCCCGATCCACTATGTCGCTCGCCACCGCGCGGACCTGGACCTCGGAAGCGTCCTTCGAGACAACCACGCGATAGGCGAGGCGCGTAGCGCTGCCAAGAGAGACGTCCTTTTTCTCAGCGATTGAGTATGGAGGCACGGATGCCGAAGGCGGCGCGACGGGTGGCGTGTTTGCCGGCCTTGCCACGGGGCCACGTTGAGCAGACCCGGCCCTTCGCCCCGCTGCTGGTGTGGTGTGGGACTGTGTTGTAATTGGCTGTCTCGAGAATGAGCTGGAATCCGTTGCGTGGTGGAGTTTGGGTGCGGCCAGCCACCCATAGACACCCGCAACCACCAACGCCAATACCACAGCCGCCAGGACCCGATGCTTTGGGCGGAGTTGCCTCATCTGTAGAGCCACCTCCTCAAATCGCCATTATATGCGAAGCGCTCCCGCCATCGCCAACCGGTCACTCCCAGTGGGCGAGAGACGACCCCCAGCCCGCGCGGTTACGTCCGGCGCAGGATCAGCCGGGGAGAGTATCAGGGGGTCTTCGCCGCGGCCGCGGGCCACACACAATATCCACGGCCGACCCCTGGCCGCCTCTGCCTCGAGGCGGTCAACTACATCGTCAACCACGCCCTGAAAGCAGCGGGCCTCAAGCGGCCAGGTATCTCCGCCCACGCTTTGCGCCATACTGCCGCCACCCTCGCGCGGGAGGGCGGAGCCCGCCTCGAGGCCATTCAAGATATGCTAGGCCACGCGAGGCTTGATACCACCCGCGCCTACGTGCGCGTGGTCAACGCCCCGAAGGAAAATCCGGCCCTCAAGCTCGGGGTGCGGGTCTAGCGAGGAAACGCATTTCTCGCGGAGGCGCCTGCCTCGGGCGTAGGTTCTGCAAAGTCCTCAGTTCTCCTACAAGGGCCACCGGGGCTCGTCCGCTTGCCCGCCGGCAGGCTTACCACTACATTATCGGCAAGGCGCAACGGGGGTGTGACCCATGGCCGGTCAGGAAACGATTGCCACCGGGGACGTCGAAATCGAAGCGGACGACGACGTGGACGTCGGAATCGACGTTGAGGAGCCGCGGCAACGCACGCTTCTTAGCGAGCCCGTCGACTATACGATCGGCGACCTCTGGACACGCTGGAAGGACGGCCGGCTGAACGTTCAGCCCGACTTCCAGCGGTACTACGTCTTCGACAACGCCAAGTCGAGCCGCCTCGTGGAATCCGTACTCATGGGCGTGCCGATCCCGGTGATATACCTGGCAGAGGCGGAAGACTTCTCCTACTCCGTGATCGACGGGCAGCAGAGGCTTACCGCCCTGTTCCGCTTCTTGGACAACGAACTCGAGCTGACTGGCCTCAACGTGTTTCGCGAACACGTGGGGCGCAACTTCCGAGCGCTGCCGCGCGACCTGCAGAACAAGGTTCGCGAGGGCAGGCTGCGTGCCATTGTGATCAAACGCGAGTCACATCCCGACATACGCTTTGAGATATTTGAACGCCTGAACACTGGATCCGTGAACCTCAATCCTCAGGAACTCCGCAACTGCATCTACCGCGGGCCGTACAATGATCTTCTCCGTAGCCTGGCTGAGCAACCAGACGTCCTACGCGTGTTTGGGCGGAAGCGCCCTGACAGCCGCATGCGGGACAGGGAGACAATACTGAGGTTCTTCGCCCTCTGTCACAACCTGCCCACGTATAGGCCCCCGATGAAACGGTTCCTGAACAGGGAGATGGTGCACTGCCACATGGGCGACCAAACGGCGTCCGACATGGCGCAGCTGTTCAAGGACTGCGTGGGCAGCACCCTTACGGTCTTTGGTGAACACGCATTCAAACGTTTCTACCCGGGCACGCCCGAAGACCCCAACGGACGGTGGGAGACCAAGCGGGTCAACATGGCGTTGTACGATGTCGTGATGGTGGGGTTTGCTTCCTACGACCGGCACCAAGTGACCACGCGCGCGGATGCGGTGCGCGACGGCCTGGTCGAACTCATGGTGGAGGACAGTACGTTCGCTGATGCCATCACCGCGGGCACCAGCGACCGGGACAAGATGGACGCGAGAATGCACCGATGGGGAAGCAGACTGCGCGAGGTGCTCGGGGCACCCAAGACACACCCACGGCTCTTCCGGCCAGC
Organism: uncultured Armatimonadia bacterium; assembly: GCA_964528605.1. GTDB lineage: Bacteria > Armatimonadota > Zipacnadia > CAZGSV01 > CAZGSV01 > CAZGSV01. Next base: position 14 of record CAZGSV010000082.1, on the reverse strand, counting down.
ATTGAAGCGTGAGA
>CAZGSV010000081.1:10670-15176 GCA_964528605.1 uncultured Armatimonadia bacterium | reverse complement strand
TCCAACCCATGGGATGGGCTGACAAGATCGTTGTCATGGACTCCCAGACCAATTACGGCTACACAGGGAGCATAACGCAAATGCAGCAAGTCTATGTGAATTTTGCTTGGGAATGGGTGGGCGCCGGTGCAGCGCCTGCCAGCGGTATCGAGGGCCCAGCGGGAATCTCGACCACAGGCGCGCTAGCCCCGCCGGTCGCCTCGCCGGCCGGACGTGAGGACCCCGGGCGCCGTGGCCCCATTGTCCAGGTCCACTGCGGAGACCCCATCGTCTCGATGCCGCCAAGTGCGCTCAAAGCAGGCAGCAAATCTCGCCGAGGCTCGCCCAAAGGAGGCGGCACCGCGCTCGGGATCGCACGGCCGCCCCCTCTCGCCGTCAGTCCTTTCCCAGCAGCAGGGGCGCCCGCAGGCCGCGCCCCCAGAGCGCCATTCCCTCCGGCAGCAGCCCCAGCCAGGGGGCCGCCGCCGTAGATACGCTCCAGGACTTTCGCGCTCTCGGGGCTCATGCCCGGCTGGCCGAAGAGCGGCTCATCGAGCGGCCTCTCACGCGGCACGTCCAGACCGAACGTGCTGCCTGCTCCCTGCTGCTCTGGAAGCACCTCCACCACCGCGCCCTTGGCCCGCTCCAGCCTCTCCCGCATGCGCGACACCTCGGGGTCGTCCGGCGCTGCCTGCGCGGCGGACTCCAGCATTCGTTCCGCGCTTGCGAAATCCCGCTGCGCCAGGTAGCGGTCCGCCGCCCTCAAGTAAGTGTCCGCAGAAGAACTCCGCGCCGCGCTCCCGTTGGCCGCTCGGCTTCTGGCTGCCACTGTCATGCCGACAGTGGAAACGGTCAGCACCACCAGGCCCGCGACAATGGCCAGCGCCAACTTGGGCCGCGCCGATAGCCACTCCTTGAGCCGGTCGAAGTCCCGCCGCACGTGCTCGGCCCACTCCGCCCACTTGCGCGGCTCTGGCCTGTCCGCCGGCCTGGCTTGGATGGTGGCCACCACATGCGGGTCCGCGCGCACCCGCGGGTCCAACTCCGCCGCGATCTCAAAGTGGGTGTTGGCCAGGTCCTCGAATCCGCCGCGCGCCAGGTACTGCGCCAGCGCCAGGTGCGCCGCCGCGCTGTCCGGGTGCTCCTCCACAATGCCCCGGCTGATCTGTATCGCGGTATCAGTGTCTCCCCGCTCGGCGAACCAGCGCGCGCGCTCGATGTTGACGCTCTGGGGCGCCGTGTCCTGATACGCGTGCGCCGCAGGCGCGGCCGCCTGCGCCAGCGGCTCGCCGCATTGCCTACAGTAGCGGCTGGCCGCAGCGTTGCGCGTTCCGCATTTCGGGCACCTCATTCGCTCACCACTCCCTACCGGCAGCCGCCGCTCAGGGAATCACTTTCCTCAACGGATACTCGATGATCCCACTGGCTCCCGCACGCCGCAACTCCGGAATCAGGTCCCGCATCAGTTTCGTTTCCGCCACTACCTCGACGGCCACGTAGTTCGCGTCCGCCAAGTCGGAGATCGTCGGCTGTTTGAGCGCGGGCAGCGCGGCCAAGACCTTCTTCAAGTCGGCCCGGGCCACGTTCATCTTCACGCCGACCATCCCCTGCGCTCGCAGCGCCCCGTCCAATAGGGTCGCCAGGTTCTCCGCCTTCTTCCGCTTCCACGCCTGCTTGATGGAGTCCCGGTTGCCAATCAGCCGGGTGGAGGTGCGCAGCACTTCCTCCACTATCCGCAGGCGATGAGCGCGCAGCGAGGCGCCCGTCTCCGTCAACTCCACCATCGCATCGAAGAGCAGCGGCACCTTGGCCTCAGTCGCGCCCCAGGAGAACTCCACCTCCGCGCGCACCTTCCGTGCGGCGAGGAACTTGCGCGTCACGTTGACCAGTTCGGTGGTGATGCGCTTGCCGCGCAGGTCGCTCACCCGCCGCACCTTGGAGTCCTCAGGCACCGCCAATACCCAGCGCGCCTCGCTGAAGCCCTGCTTGGAGTAGACCAACTCACAGATCTCTTTGACCTTGGCGCCCGTCTCTACTACCCAGTCCCATCCGGTAATGCCAACGTCGAATACCCCTTGCTCCACGAAGTGGGGAATCTCCTGCGCTCTGATGAGCGTGGCCTCCAACTCCGGGTCGTCGAGGCTGGGGTAGTAGGACCGGTCCGGCAACCGCACCTCATAGCCGGCGCTCTCCAGCAGGTTGATGGTCGCCTGCTGGAGGCTTCCTTTCGGCAACCCTATTCGCAGTCTACGCACTCTCTTGGCCCCTCCAGGGCGGGCTTATAGCGTATCACACACACGGAAACCCGCCAACTACCCCCGCCCGAGGGGCTACCGCGCGCCGGCGTCCTTGTCGGGCTGCCCTCGTCCGGCTAGACTCCTGCCATCCTTACGCGAATGCGCCGCCTCCTGCGACTTGGGCTCCCCCTCGTGCTCCTGTGGGCATGCTCTTGCGCCCAGCCGCCCGTCAAAGGGGTCGTCTCAGCAATCCCCTGGGGCAACCGGGAACTCAGCACCTACACGATCTTTGACCGCGAGGGGACACGGTTAGGCGAGGCTGGGTTCCGGATAACCCGTGAGGAAACGGCCTTCGTGCTGGATCGCACGATCATCATCGCTACCACCCAGGACTCCACGCGCCTCCGCCTGCACGCCGAGAGCCTGCTGCCCATCGAGGAGTAGCGCACCATCACCCAGCCCGGGATCCCCATGGAACTGAGCGTGCGCTATGAGAAGGACACGGCCGCGATAACCGCCAGCGGACCGGGGGCGCCCGCGTCATCAGCCGTCAAGGTTACCGAAGACACCTATGCCGAGGGCGAGATCCCCATGCTCCTCCGGTGCGTCCGCTTCGAGCCCGGTAAGCGCCTGGGGCTGGGGATACTCCTCAGCCTGGAAGCATCCGTCGTCCGCGCTGAGGTGCGCGTAGTAGGCAAGGAGAAGGTAACGACATCGCTAGGCAGATTCGACGCCTGGAAGGTGGAAGTGGCGGGCGGCCGGTTGGGGCAGACGTTTTGGTATCAAGCCGAGCGCCCCTTCCGACTCGTCCAGTACGACGACGGGCGCTATCTGTACAAGACAGAGGAGGCGCAGTAGCCGCGCCCCCACCTGTCTAGGCTGCGCCGCGGGCCACGCAGCCCCCCAGAGCGCGGAGGTCAGGGCTTGGCCTTGGCTCCAGCGCTCTGTTTCGCTGCCGCCTCCGCCGTGCTCGCGAGTTTCTTGTAGTCGAGCGCCATCCGGCCCTCGAACTCCATCTCAGTCTGGGAGGGTCTGACCGACCAGCCGTACGCGGGCCCCAGGCACCCTAGTACGCTTGCGGCGACTCGTGCCGCGTCCGCTTGCCTCCCGCTCACGGCGCCCGCAAAGACGCCAATCATCGGCGCTATGCTTGCGGCGTTGAAGTAGAACAGTGCCTCTGCCTTCTCCGGGATCTTCTTATCCTTCCAGAGGCCCGCGAGCGACTTCTCCGGTGGCAGCCCCTTCATCAGCGCATTAACGAAGCCGGGCTCCATGCCAATGGCCACCAGGTTCTGAGTGGCCTCCACTCCCAACTGCAGGCCCGCGCCCATGCCGGGCCCAACGGCCAACTTGATGACCGCGCGCTTCTGGCCCGGCTGCTCGGCCACGGTAGGCGGCGCCGCGGTCTTGAAGGCGCCCACCAGCCGGTCATAGGCCGCAGGGCCGGCGCCCGGCGCCGTCTCCACCACCAGGGCAATTCTGGGTGTGCCCATCGCCGGCGGGGTGCCCGTCAGTTCCATCACCAAAGCCCAGTCGCCGACCAGCGCCGGGAACAGGTCCCGGCGCAGGTCAAACCCCAACTGCTGTTGCATCGTGAGTACCGCGCTGGCGATCTGAGGGTTGGACTCCTCCATCAGGTCCATCATCATCTTGGCCCATCGGCCGAAGTTGCTGCCCGCGAAAGCAATCAGGGCGTTTTTCGGCATCCACCGGGCCACGCTCAACTTGACCGGGCTCGCGGGCAGCGAGGCCATCATGGTCTTGCCCTTGGGTCCCATCTTCTGTACGGCGCGGAAGAAGACGCCCTTGTCATCAAAGTCGGCGCCCATCATGGCCCACTCGCTCATTCCCTCAGGGCCCACGGAGCCCCCCTCAGCCTGCGCAATCACCCGTAGGGGCACCGTAAACTGCTCCGGCCGCTCAAAAACGATCACCATCGGCTTCATCCCGAGGCTCTTCTGGGCCTCAACATACGCCGCGGACTTCGACAGCCCATTCTGCTGCGCCTTCGAGGTAGCGGCTCCCACTATCGCCGACAGGTCCTCCGCGCGCGAGCCAATCAGCAGGAATTGATCCAGTCTGGCCGCCGCCATCTGCGGATTGGACCATTTGAGGATTTCGACACCTTCGTAGCGCTCGCGCTTTGGCTGCGCCGAACCCATCCCCCTGGTGAGGGCCGCCAGAGCCTTCTTAGCCGCGCCGGAGGACTCGGCCTCGCCCACCAGCACTGCCTCGGCTCCGGGTACCCCAACCGGCTCCCGGCCCGGCCTGGACGACGACCCCTTCGGCG
>CAZGSV010000081.1:0-10660 GCA_964528605.1 uncultured Armatimonadia bacterium | reverse complement strand
GTCATCCGCACTGACACTGCCACCTGTTTCAGCGCGGACAGCGACTGGGCCGCCCCTCGCCATTCCGTTGGCGCCGAGTCAACCGCCAACTTCACGAGCCGCTCTCCCTCCGGCGCTTCCTTGCGGACGCGGGCAGCCTCAACTAGCACGACCATGTCCGTATCCTGCGGCAGCAGATCGAGCGCGTGCAGCGTCTTCCCTTGCTTGCCTAAGACCGGCCTTGAGGGCCCGTACCGCCACCACGCCACTGCCGCAGCGGCCACCACCAAAACGAGCACGAGAGCCAGCCACACTCCCCACCCCCTGCCGCCGCGCGTCGGCTTCTCCGTCCACTCCGACTGCGGCACCTCCGCCGGCTTCTCCTTCGCCTGCTGGTCGGCGCACTCCTGGCAGAGCACCCTGCCCTCGGGGATTTCCTTCCCACATCGCTGGCAGCTGGCCATTCACCTCACCTCGCTGTAAGGCTAGCATCCGCGCCCGTTAGCCTCAACGGCCCCGATACGCCAAGGGGTCAGGGGAAGGCGGGCCGCGGCCGGGCGCGCTAGGCTTGGCCTCGCAAACGGCCCTAGACTTTGACGCGGTGGCGCAGCAGGCGCGCCGCGTTCACCACCACAAAGACGGAGCCGAAGTTGTGGACCAGCGCCCCGGAGATGGGGCTGAGGACGCCAGCGGCGGCACCTATCAAGCCGCCAACGTTGAAGAGCAGCGACCACCAGATGTTCTGCCCGATTACGCGCAAAGCCTTCTGGGCGAGAGCCAGAGCGTAGGGCAGCCGCGACATGTCCTCGGTCATCAGCGCGACCTGCGCGCTCTCAATGGCCAACTGCGTGCCGGAGGTGCCCATCGCCACGCCCACCGTCGCGGCCGCGAGCGCGGGCGCGTCATTGATGCCGTCCCCCACCATGGCAACTCTCTCCCCGGCATTCTCCAGAGAGCGCACCACTTCCACCTTCGTGTCGGGAAGCAGCCCCCCCCGCGCCTCCGTTACGCCCAGCCGGCGTCCCACTCGCTGGGCGTTGGCCTGGTGGTCGCCGCTCAGCAGCAGCACGCGTCTTATGCCCACCCGGGCCAGCCCAGCAACCGCCTCCGGGCCGGTCTCGCGGATCTGGTCCTCGACCACGATAACTCCCATGACGCGGTAGCACTTGGCGACAATGACGACGCTGGCGCCGGTGCCCTGCAGTTCGTCGTAGAGCGCCTGCGTGTCGTCATCTATCTCCCAGCCGCCGTTGATAATGAGTTCCGGCGTGCCTACCGCGACGCGGTGGCCGTCCCAGACCACCGAGACGCCATGCCCCGCCACGCTGGTGAACTCGTCAGGGTCAGGCGTATCCAAGCCTCGCCTTTCGGCCTCCTCGACCAGGGCGCGAGCGACGGGATGCTCGGAGAACTTCTCCGCCATGGCCGCCACCAGGACGAGTTCTTCTTCCGTCTCGCCGTTCAGCGCAACCACCTCACGGATGACGGGGCGGCCGTAGGTCAACGTGCCCGTTTTGTCTAGTGCGACAACCGTTACCGAGCCCAGAGCCTCCAGCCCGGGGCCGCTCTTAATGACCACGCCGTTGCGCGCCGCGTTGCCGAAAGCCGCCACCACTGCCGTGGGTGTCGCCAGTATGAGCGCGCACGGACAGACGACTATGAGCACGGTCACCGCGCGCATCACCTCGCCGGTGAGAGCGTAAATCAGCAAGGCCAGCGCCACGGTTGCCGGGGTGATGTACTTGGCGTAGCGGTCCGCGACGCGCTCGACGGGCGCCTTCTCCGCTGCGGCTCGACGGATGAGGTCGGCCATGCGGCCCAGGGTGCTGTCCTCGCCAACGCGCTGCGCGCGCACCTCTATCGAGCCCGACTCGACCACGGTGCCCGCGTAGACCGTGTCTCCCGGACCTTTCTCCTTGGGCATCGGCTCGCCCGTCACCGGCGCCTCGTTAACGGAGGCGCGTCCCTTGGACACAATGCCGTCAACCGGGATGCGGGCCCCCGGTCGGAGCAGCACCAGATCCCGGATCTTGACCTCAGAAGCCTTGACCTCTCGCTCTTGCCCGTTCTCACGCACTACGGCCATCTGAGGGAAAAGCGAGCCAAGTTGATCTATCGCCTGCTGCGCGCCTTGCGCGGTGAACTGCTCCAGCAGGCCGCCCAGCGCCGCAATCCACACAACCACCGCCGCAGGCAGGTACTCGCCTACCGCCACGGAGGCGACCACCGCGATGCTGATCAACTCATCCACGTTCACCTGACGCCGGAGCACGCCTCGTACGGCGCCAACGATGATGGGGCCGCCGCCCGTGGCGACGGCGATGAGTGCGAGCACCGCACTCACCGTTTGGCCCGCGCCGGCCGTCAGCCAGGCCGCGGCCGCCAGCACACCCGTGGCAGCCGTCAACCACAGCTCACGAGTCTTGAGCAGCGCTGCAAGGCGCTTGCTCGGGCCGCCGCTCGCGGTAGGCAGCGATGGTGATCTATCGCAGCACGACAAGTTGGTGATCGGTCCTTTCCTTAGGCCTTCACAGGATGCGGGCCAGCGCCTCCTGCAACTCGGCCAGGCTTTGCTCGCCGGTGCCTTCCCTGATGGCCCGCACCAGGCAGGTCTCCATGTGGGACTCGAGGATGATGCGGGCCGCCTTGTCCAGCGCGGCGCGGACCGCAGCGATCTGGGTGAGCACTTCGGCGCAGCCCCGGCCCTCCTCCCACATCCGGCGAACACCGGCCACATGGCCTTCCGCCCGCGCGAGGCGGTCGGAGACATCCTTCTGCACAGCGCCGTGAGCCATCGTTTTCTCGTTCATCATATCCTGTCCCCCCCGAGGGGATACCTAACTATACCACACAACTCCGGCCCGCGCCAGTCGGTTCCCCACGGGGGAGGGTCTCATGCCCGAGACGCAAGGGGTCAGCCGGAACGGGGGGAGAGCACCCGCCCTAAGATGTAGTCGTGCCCCGCCGTTGGCGCTACGAACGGCAGGCCTCTCCCCGCCTCCGGCGGGGCGGGCCGATTAAGAATCGGCCCCTACGCCGCCCCGCCAAGGCGGGGCGGCAGATCACATAGCTCAAGGGCTCACCGTCGGCACGCGCCAAATCCGATGATCTGACTTACGATCGCGGCGCAGAGCACTGTTGACGCGCCGTTCCTGACTCTCTATAAGTAATGTAGATATGTCTGATTCCCAGAATGAGCGGAAACGCCCCGCCCGCCCCACCTTCATCTGCGCCAAGGTGCTCAAGGCCATGGCTGACGACACCCGACTGCGGATACTCCGCCTGCTCTTTCAGGGCGAGCGTTCGGTGGGTGACATCGCGCAGGCGTTGGGCCTGAGCCAGACCCACACCTCGCACCACCTGGCCATACTGCGCGCTGCCGGCCTGGTGGAGGACGAGCGCCGCGCGCAGCGCGTCCTCAACCGCCTCGACCCGCGCGTTCACGACTCGTTTGCCTCCGGCTCCCGCATTGACCTCGGCTGCTGCGTCGTGGAGTTCCGCCCCCTGGAGCCGACCTGATCCCAAGCGAGATCGCCTCCCGCTCCGGCATCACCTTGCGCTACTAGCCGATACCGCGCCGGCGCGCTAAACTAGCGTGCCCAGTGACTCTCTGAGGAGGAACGCTCGTGTCTTCTGATAACGCGCTCGCTTCCCTACCGCGTTACGTGCGCGGCGTTTTGACCCCCATGTACACGCCCTTCGACGCCAAGGGCAAGATTGACCCCGAGGGCGTACGTTCGATGGTCAAGTGGCTCAGGTCGCGGCGCATCGTGAGCACCGTCTTCGCCCGCTGCGGCGTCGGCAGAATGAACACCTACACTTGCGACGACGCCCGGCTGATGATTGACCTGGTGACCGAGGCCGCCGAGGGCAGACTCGGCGTCATTATCGGCACCGCGGGTGAGTTCGACGGCAACCCCGAGCATCGCCCCGACCCAGCCGTATTCCTCCGCCAGACCATCGAACTGAGCCAGTACGCCCAGTCGAAAGGCGTGGACGCGGCGGTCCTTCCCGTTCCCTTCGCGCTGGCTGCTCCCGGCGGCTCCGCGGCGGAGGTGATCTTCGACTTCTATGCCGCAGTCTCCCGCGAGGTGGACATCCCCATCTTCGTCTACCGCATGCCCGGCTTGCCGGACGAATACGAGATAACGCCCGAGTTGCTTGCGCGGCTGCTTCAGGTCCCCAACGTCATTGGGATGAAGTACTCCAGCACGGACCTCGAGGCCTTTGCCGCGCGGGCGGCGGTGACTCGGGGCAAGCGATTCGCGTTCATCTGCGGCGCCGAACATGCCTATGCAGGCACACTGCCGATGGGCATCGCCGGAGTCATCGGCGGCGGCTGTAACACGCATCCCGAGTTGATCTACGCCGTGCAAGACGCCTTCGTGCGCGGTGACAAAGAGAAGATGGCAGCGGTGCACGAGGACGTGCTGCTTGCACTCAGGCCCTGGGAAGGCATGAACCACACCATAATGGCCATGCAGTATCTGGCCCGCAAAGGTGTCAAGGTGCAGCCCTACCAGCGCCGTGGCGGCGACCCCTACGGCGGGGTGGAGGGCGAGCCGTATCCGGAGGAGGTCGTGGATCGCGGCGAGAAAGCGCTCGACGAGATCATCGGGCCCTACCGTGACTACATTCAGCAGCGCTGGGACGGCCGCTTGCTGCTGCCGGGTGACAAGGTCTAGAGAACGCGCCCGGCAAGCACGGCGCCCTCCAAGAACGCCAACGTTGGCAGGCGCGGGTAGTCCTGCGCCGCCGATCGCCACGCAACCTGGCGGGACACCCGCAGATGCGGACGAGAGGCAGTGAAGCGATGAGTTTGGACGAGGCGAAAGCAAGGCGCGAGGAAGGCAAAGGCGTAACGCCGCGCAGCGAGGATTACGCGCGCTGGTACACCGATGTCGTCCTCAAGGCGGAGTTAGCCGACTACTCGCCTGTCAAGGGCTCCATGGTCATTCGCCCGTACGGGCTGGCGCTGTGGGAGAACATGCGCGCGGTGCTGGATCAGCGCTTCCGCGAGACCGGCCACCAGAACGTTTACTTCCCCATGCTCATCCCCATGTCGTTCCTGCGCAAGGAGGCGGAGCACGTAGAGGGCTTTGCGCCCGAGTTGGCGGTGGTCACGCACGCGGGGGGGGAGGAACTGGAAGAGCCGCTGGTGCTGCGGCCGACTTCGGAGACCATCATCAACGCCACGGTCGTCAAGTGGATCAATTCCTACCGCGATCTGCCTCTGCTGCTCAACCAGTGGTGCAATGTGGTGCGGTGGGAACTGCGGCCCAGGCTCTTTCTGCGCACCACCGAGTTCCTGTGGCAGGAGGGGCACACGGCGCACGCCACCGAAGCGCAAGCGCTGGAAGAGGCGCTGCGCATGCTGGAAATCTACCGCGAGTTCGCGGAGCAGTACGCCGCGCTGCCGGTGCTGACCGGACGCAAGTCGGCGTCGGAGCGCTTCGCCGGCGCGGTGGAGACGTTCGCGGTGGAGGCGATGATGGGTGACCGGCGCGCGCTACAGGTCGGCACTAGCCACTTCCTCGGGCAGAACTTCGCGCGCCCCTTCGACATCAAGTTCCAAGACGAAAGCAACGAGTTGCGCTACGTGTGGCAGACCTCTTGGGGGGTCTCCACCCGCCTGGTGGGCGCCGTGGTGATGGCGCACGGCGACGACCAGGGCCTCATCCTGCCTCCGCGACTGGCGCCCATCCAGATCGTCATCGTCCCCATCTGGCGCAAGGACGCGGAGAAGGTGCAGGTGCTCGAGGCGGCGCGCGCGCTCAAGGCGGAAGTGGAGCCTGCCCTGCGCGTGCATTTGGACGAGCGCGATACGGTGACCCCGGGCTTCAAGTTCAACGAATGGGAGATGAAAGGCGTCCCGCTGCGCGTAGAGATCGGGCCGCGTGACCTGGAGAAGGGGCAGATAACCATTTCGCGCCGGGACGCAAAGGGGCGCGAAGCGATCGCGCGCCCGCAGGCGGCCAGAGAACTGAGCACCCGCCTCGAAGAGTTGCAGCGCGCGCTCTACGAACGGGCGCTCAAGTTCCGCGAGGAGAACACGCGCCGGATTGACGGCTACCAGGAGTTCTGCGCCTTCATCGAGGAGCCGGGAGGCTTTGTCTGGGCGCACTGGTGCGGCGAGGCTGATTGCGAGGCGCGGATCAAAGAGGACACCAAGGCGACCATCCGGGTGATTCCCCTCCAGCCAGAGGCGGAAGCCGGGGCATGCGTCCGCTGCGCCGGCGCCTCACAACACCCGGTTCTCTTCGCCCGGGCGTACTAGCGAGTACCTGCGGCCGCATCCGCGGGAGCGCATCTCATCTTGACGGCCACCCGTCTGCGGCGTACGGTGGCGGGAGAAGGTGGGGGGGGTGGTGTCTGTCGGCCCCATGGAGGCACTGAGATGATCGCCGTCTATGTGTGGGCGGGGGCGGGCGTACTGCTGATGATCTTTGAGATGCTGGCGCCCGGTTTCGTCTTGCTGTGGCTAGGGATCGGCTGCCTGTCGGCCGCGGCAGCCGCCGCCCTCCACGCCGGCACCGCCATTCAGGTTCTCGTCTTCTGCGTGGTCTCTTTTGTGCTGGTGGTTACGGCGCAGACGCTCTTCCGGCACACCTTCAGAAAGGTGCTGCGCCCCCAGGCAACCGTCACCAACGTGGAGGCGCTTATCGGGCAGCGCGTCGTCGTGGTTGAGGCCATAGACAACGCGCGCAAGGTCGGCACTGTGAAGATTGGCGGCGAGGTATGGAGCGCGCGCTCGGTCAACGATGAGCCGATTTCCCCGGACACCGGGGTGGTCATACGCCGCGTCGAGGGCGCCAAGGTATTCGTCGAGGTCGCCTAGGCAGTCGCGGTTCCAGAGCGGGAGGGATCTAGTGTGGAACCACTTGTGATAGTCCTGGTCATCCTCGGGTTCTTCGTTGTCGTCTTCGCGCTCAAGGGCATTGTCGTCGTGCCGCAGGCGACCGTGATTGTAGTCGAGCGCCTGGGCCGCTTCCACCGGCGGGCGGACAGCGGCCTCAATATCATCTGGCCTCTGGTGGACGGCGGCCGCGCCATACAGGTGCGCGTCGCGGCCACGGACCCCTCCGGCGAGCGCATTCTCGTTGACCGCATTGTGTTGCGCATTGACCTACGCGAACAGGTGCTCGACATCCCGCCGCAGCCGGTGATCACCAGAGACAACGTGACCATGTCCATCAACGTCGTCATCTACTACCAGATCACCGACCCGGTGAGGGCGGTCTACGAGATCGTGAACCTGCCCTACGCCATCGAGATGCTCACGCGCACGACGCTGCGTAACGTGGTGGGCGAGATGGACCTGGACCAGACGCTGGTGTCGCGCGAGATCATCAACGGCCGCCTGCGCACCGTGCTCGATGAGACGACCGACAAGTGGGGCGTCAAAGTCACGCGCGTCGAACTGCTGGACATCGCGCCGCCCCACGACATTCTGACCGCGATGGAGAAGCAGATGCGCGCGGAGCGCGACCGCCGCGCCGTCGTGCTCGAGGCCGAGGGCAAGAAGGCCTCCGCCATTCTAGTTGCAGAGGGCGAGAGGCAAGCCACCATCTTGCGCGCCGAGGGGCAGGCGCAGGCGCGGCTGACCGTGGCCAACGCGGAAGCGCAGGCGCTCAACCTCATCCGCGGCGGGCTGCCCGAGTCGAGCCCGGCCAACTATCTCATCGCGCTCAAGTATCTCGAGATGCTGCCGACGGTCGCAGCCGGCCAAGCCACCAAGATCTTCCTCCCCCTGGAGGCAAGCGCGATTCTGGGGTCGCTCGCAGGCATCCGCGAGCTGTTCGCAGGGGTGTCGCCGGGCAGCGCCTCCAGCCCGCCTCCGGCCGAGGGCGGCGCCCCCAAACCATAGGCCGGGTGCTCGATAGGCGCACTGTCAGCGCTACTTCGTTGCTCGACCGACGTCCGCAAGATGCGCGCGCAAGCGGGCTTGACGGACGGACTGATCGGTCGCACAGTGCGCAGATGGCGCGCCTCGAGAGGCGCGGCGAAAGGCATGCGGGAGGCACGACGATGACCATTGTCTACACCTGGGGCGGCGCGGGGATGGCGTTCGTTGCCCTGGAGATGGTGGTGCCGGGCAACAATCTCTACTGGCTGGGCATCGGTTGCCTGGCCGCCGCGGTCAGTGCGGCTCTGCACTCGGGCGCCACCGGACAGATCGTGTCCTTGCTGCTGGTCACGAGCGTCTCGGTGGTGCTCTCCCAGAGGTACTTGCGCCACCTCTTCCAGAAGGGCTACGCGGGTGATATTTCCGCCGACTCGCCGGACGCCGTGGTGGGCCAGCAGGCGACTGTGGTGGAGGGCATAGACAACGTCGCCGACCGCGGCGCGGTGCAGATAGGCGAGCGCATCTGGGAGGCGCGCTCCTTGGGCGGGGACCTGATCCCGCCCGAGTCCGTCGTCATCATCCGGCGCGTCACCGGCGCCCGCCTCTTCGTCGAAGTGCCCTAGGTCCAACGCGGCCCCCGACGAGCGGGCGAAACCGAATCCGGAGGCAATGAGGGAATGTGTGCGAACCGTCGCCTACATGCCGTGCTCGCCTGCGGTCTCCTGCTGCTGGCGATGTTGTCCGCAGGGGGCACGCGAGCACAGCCCGCTTCGACGCCGGCGTTCGAGTTCGCTGACGACTTCGCAGGCGAGTCCACGGCCGCACGCGAGCGTTGGTCCCTCTACCCGCCGGCGTGGAGCATGGGCGACGGGGTGATGCGCGCGGAGTCGGTGGGGCGCACGGTCATCTCTCCCAAGGGCGCGCCGCTCTCCGGCGAACAGGCGCTGGGGGTCACCCTCGTCGTCCGCGGCATCACCGCCAAGGAGTGGAAAGTCGCGGGGCTCACCAGCGCTCAAGACGCCGCCAACTATTGGCACCTTGCCCTGGTCGAGTCCCCGGACGCGCAGGGCCGACGCCACTTCCTCGAGTTGCAGGAAATGCTGAACGGCACCTGGCTGGCGCAGTCGGCGACCGAGCACAGACTGCCCAGCACCGAGATGGTCGGGCAAGACTTCGTCTGGGAGTATGATCATCCGTACCGCCTGCGACTGGCGATAGACGCGCACGGCATATACGGCTCGGTCTCCGAGTTGGACGGTACGCTGCGCTGGAGCGCCGGCTACCTCTTCAGCGTCAAGGCGGTCACCTTCGGGCAGGGGGGGCTGCACTCGGCCGGCTTCGTGTCTGAGTTCGACGACTACCAAATGCAAGCGTTCTCGGAGGTGGCTCCCGTGGCGACCAAGTACCCGGAGTACTCCGGCACCGCCGATGCCGAGATAAGGTTGGAGGCGACCGGCTTCTTCCACACGGCACAGCGCGAGGGCGTGGACTGGATCGTGGACCCGCTCGGACGCGCCTTCATCGCCCTGGGCACCGACCACTGCAATTACGGCGTCCATTGGTGCGAGAAGTTGGGCTACGCGCCCTACAATAGGAACAACGTCGAGAAGTACGGCAGCGAGGAGAAGTGGGCGGCCCACGCGACCGAGCGGCTCCGCGCCTGGAACTTCAATGCCTTGGGCGCCAATAACTCGCCCGGCACCCGCTACCAGGGCCTCGCGCACACGCTCTTCGCCGGCATCGGCTCCGCCTTCGCCGCGCAAGACGATATCTGCCCGCAGGTGCACTGGACCGGCTTCCCCAACATCTTCAGTCCCGACTGGGAGGCCTTCTGCGACTACCGCGCGGAGCAGGACTGCGCCCCGAGCCGCGACGATCCCTGGCTGCTCGGCTACTTCATAGACAACGAGTTGGAGTGGTACGGCAAGATCGGGCGCGAGTGGGGGCTGTTCGTGGAGGCCTTCAAGAAGCCGGCCCAACACAGCGCCAAGACGGCCGTGGTGGACTTCCTGCGCGAGCGCTACGGCTCGGTGGATGACTTCAACCGCCACTGGCAGCCGGCGGTCGCAGACTGGGAGGCGCTCGGGAGCGTCACCGAAGCGCCGGAGCCGACGGACGAGCGTGCGGCGAACGACCGGCTTGACTTCGTGCGCCTGTGCGCGGACCGCTACTTCGCCGTGACCACCGCGGCCATTCGCAAGCACGATCCCAACCACATGATCCTGGGCAATCGCTTCGCGGGCGATGCGCCGCTCATCTGGGACCTCGCCGGCAAGTACTGCGACATCGTCACCGTCAACACCTACCCTCGCCTGGACCTGGACCAAGGCGTCGTGCTCGGCCTGGAGGAGAACCTGCGGCGCTGGCACGAGCAGTGCAAGCGGCCGATGATGATCACCGAGTGGTCGTTCCCGGCGCTGGACAGCGGCCTGCCCTGCAAGCACGGCGCCGGCCAGCGCTTCGACACCCAGCAGCAGCGCGCGAAGGCGTTCGAGATATTCCAGACGATGGTGTTCCGGCTGCCCTTCATCGTCGGCTCGGACTACTTCATGTGGGTGGACGAGCCGGCGCTGGGAATCTCGTCCACGTTCCCCGAGGACACGAACTACGGCCTCATCAGCGAACAGGACGAGGCGTATCCCGAGCTGACCGCGGCCTGCGCCCGCCTCAATCCCAAGGTGTACGAGATCCACGGTCAGCAGTACCCGGACCTCTCGCTGTCTGAGCTGGACTGGAAGGACGGCGACGCCACAGTCAATATCCAAACCGTCGAGCAGAGCACGGACCAGTGTCTTCCTACCTTCTCGTCGGGAGGCTCGCAGAGCGAGGTGGACA
>CAZGSV010000080.1:0-15389 GCA_964528605.1 uncultured Armatimonadia bacterium | reverse complement strand
CGACCTCGGCCACCACCCCAGACCACTCGTGACCGGGCGTCATGGGGAACTTGATGGCGCCGCTCTTCACGAACGAGAACTCGCCGGTGTAGATGGCGTAGTCCGTGCCGCAGACGCCCGCCCTCACGACCTTACACAGGACATCGTGAGAGCCGAGTTCCGGAACGGGCACCTCGACCGTGCGCAGGTCATTGGGCCCGAAGATGCGAGCCGCTTGCATCGTTCTCATCTTTGCACCTCAAAGGGAGCGCGACCGTTCGGCGCGCCTCTATGGCTGAGCGATCTCGAACCACGGCACGACCTCGGGATTGACCAAGTGTTGCGGCCATTTGCCGCTCAGCACCTCCACCACTGCCTGCGCGCCGCGGACCTTCTGCTCCAGCGCTGACTCCTCCGAATACGCGGCCACGTGCGGCGTCATCATGATGTTGTCGAGCGCGAAGTATGGGTGGTCGGTGGTGAAGCCACCCGGGTCAAACACATTGATGCCGGCGAAGACGTCAATCGCGGCATAGCGGATGACGCCCGTCTTGAGCGCGACGATCAGGTCGTTCTCCTTGACCAGTTCGCCCCGGCCGGTGTTGATGAGCACCGCGCTCGGCTTCATCTTGCGCATCTCATCGAGGGTGAGCATCTCGCGCGTCGCCTCGGTGAGCGGGCACAACAGGCAGACGTAGTCCGACTCCGCCAGTAGGGTGCCGAGGTCAACCAACTCCGCCTCCACAGCCCGAGCGTCCTCTGGGCTCACATTCGGATCCGAGGCCAGGATGCGCATCCCGAACGCGCGCGCCCGCCTGGCCACCGCTTTCCCAATGCGTCCCAGGCCGATGATGCCGAGCGTGCGCGTGCTCAAGCGGTGCATATCCGCGACCTGGTGCGGTTGCTTGCCCTGCCGCATCTGTGCCTGGAAGAGGTTGAGTTGGCGTGCGGCCGCAAGCAGCAGCGCCACAGTGTGGTCGGCCACCTCGTTGGTGCAGAAGTCGGGCAAGTTGCTGACCATAACCCCCTGCCGCGTCGCTTGCGCTACGTCAATCTTGTCCACGCCTGTCCCCAGGCGCGAGATTATCCTGCACTTGGCCAGGGCCTTAATCACCGGCGCCCTCAGATGGGCCGAGACCACCATGACGGCGTCGCAGTCGCGGCAAACCTCGGCTATCTCCTCGTCGCTCGTGCCCTCGACCTCGATCACCCTCGCGTTGATTGAAGCGAGGAGGTCGCGCTCGGGCGGGATCATGGCGCAAGTGGTCGCGTTCAGTCGCACGACAAGCGGCGACTCACAGCGTTGCACAACATGCCCTCCTACAGAGCAAGGGGACGCCTCGCATTGCCCCGGATAGGTCAGCAGTTCCCCCGGCGCCATCACCCGGGCCTCAATACCGGCGGGCAAGGCACGCGCCGCCTCGAGGAAAGCCTCCACATCGCCACCGTGTTCCGCAAACATGCCAAAATGCGCCGCGATCAGAACCCTGGGCTTGATGATGGCAGCCAACCGACACGTCTCCACCGCGTCCATGTTGCCGAACTGACCGTTGATGGGTGAGATCATGATATCCACGCGGCAATTCAGGGACGCCACCATTTCCTCAGGCCGATAGCCGCTGTCGCCCACATTGTAGATGGTGACTCCGTCAACACCAATGAGCAGCCCTATGGCGTCCGGCGCCAGTTCCCCATGGTCGGCGTAGGTGGCGCGGAACCCCACGCCGGCCAGCGTCGCCGTCTCTCCCCGCCTCAGGATGGTGTAGCGCTCCCTCGCAAGTCCGCACCGCCGGTACACTTCCTCGCAGTCGGGCGAGCCGAGGAAGTGCGTCCTTGGGTTGCGCGCGATGACGGGCAGCGCGTCCGGGTCAAGATGGTCGGCGTGAGCGTGCGTCGAGGCCACCACATCCGCCTCGGCTTCCGCGGGCGTGATGGGCGCCGCTATCAGCCGCTTGAACCCGAACAGGCGCTCGCAGGAATCGGTGAGGTATGGGTCCACATAGACCACGGCGCCCGCGCCGGTCTTGATGCAGAAGCCCGCCTGCGCCAGGTAGAAAAGCGCGACGCTTCCGGGCCGGGGGACCGCCTCACGGATGCTCTGCGCAAGACGCACTATTGCCGCTCCGCACCGCCGCTGGCGCGCACGCCCTCCTTGAGCGCCCGCAGCCCGCGCACTGCCGCCTCATGGATCAGGCAGATGTCTGCCGAGTACCAAATGGCGCGCATTCCCTTGCTTATCCATTCGACGGCCATTGCCGGATCGCCCATCGCAATCCCCGGCAGCACGTTGTGACGTTGACATGCCTCAATGACGCCCTCCACTGCTCTCACGTAGTCGGGATGGGCGAGTTGGCCCGGAATGCCCATGCGGATCGAAAGGTCGTCGTTGCCGACCACGGCTATGTCAACGCCCGGCACGGAGAGGATGCCGTCCAGATCGTCGAGCGCCTCCACGGTCTCAATCTGAATGCCGACGACCGAGTTGCGATTCACCGTCTCTATCTGGTCGGCGAGAGAGTCCCAGCCCACATACTTGCTGACCGGGCAGGTCGCGCCCGCCAGGCCGCGCATGCCCAGCGGTGGGTACTTGACCGTGCGCACGACGTTCTCCACTTGGTCGCGGCTTCTGATACGCGGCACGAAGATGCCGTCCGGCGCCTGATCGAGCGTGCGGTTGAGTTCATGGTAGCAGTCCTCGGCCACTCTCACCATGCACGGGAAGTCGAGCGCGCGCGCCAGCCTGATGTGCTCGGCAATCGTCTCCTCGCTCAGCGGCGTATGCTCCCGGTCAATCAGGAGAACGTCGTAGCCGGCCTCCTTGTAGACCTCGACCACCGCCGTCGAGCGGCTGTCCATGATGCCCCCGAAGATGAGCAGGTCCTTGTTCTCGACTCGTCTTCTCAGCGTGCCCTCGCAAACGCGCATTACTCTTGCTCCTTCGCTCTGCTGCCCATACCGCTGGTCATCACGCCCGCAAGCCTTCCCTTAGGGCGCGGAGTTGGGCCGCGCCCGCGTCTTGGATGAGACAGATATCGTCCACGTACCACACCGCCCGCATGCCCATCGCAGTCCACCTGACCGCCTTGGCCGTGTCTCCGCTAGGGGTGGCAATCCCAGGCATCACGTCGTGGCGGCGGCACGCGGCGACCACGCGCTCGACGGCCTTGAGGTAGTCGGGATGGTCCACTTGCCCGGGAATGCCCATTGCGATGGAAAGGTCGTCGTTGCCTACCACCGCCATGTCCACCCCCGGCACCGAGAGAATGCCGTCCAGGTCGTCGAGCGCCTCGGCGGTCTCGATCTGAATGCCCACGACCAGATTGCTGTTGACCGCCTCGATCTGCTCCACGACAGAGGACCACCCGAGGTACTTGCCCACCGGGCAGGTCGAACCGGCTAGGCCGCGTATCCCGAGCGGCGGGTACTTCACCGTGCGCACGATGCGCTCGACCTGCTCGCGGCTGCGGATGCGCGGAACGAAGACGCCATCCGGAGCCTGGTCCAACGTGCGGTTGAGTTCGTGGTAACAGTCCTCCGCGACTCTCACCATGCAAGGGAAGTCGAGCGCGCGCGCCAGGCGGATGTGGTCAGCAATGGTCTCCTCGCTGAGGGCCGTGTGCTCTCGATCAATGAACAGGGCGTCGTAGCCCGCCTCCTTCAGCGCCTCAACGGCCGCCCCGGAACGGCTGTCCACAACGTCCGCAAAGATGAGCAGGTCTTTGTCTCTGACTCGCTTCTTGAAGGTGCCGTCGTAGAGACGCATCGTGGGTGCTCCCTTGCTGGGCAGTCGAGGCCGCCGGAAATGGCCGCTTTCCGCGCCGTGCCCTCCTGAGCCTCGGTAGTTCGACCAGACCGGGCCACACGAGAATGGGCCGAGGGGCTGTGGCTGTCAACGCGGCCGGGCAAAACAGGCCTCGCTGCCCATTTGGGCACTCGGTAGTCGCGGTGCTATAATCCGGCACAACTCTGGGGGTGATTACCGATGCAGAGGCCCCTGGCCCCTGCCGTTTTGGCGCTGTTGCTGGTCGCAGTCGTGGTAACGGCCGGGGCGGTCATTGCTCAAGAGGTTGACGAACTGGCGGCCCTGATAGACGCCGGCCGCGCCCACTTCGAGGCCGGGGACTATCAGACCGCCGAGACTCAGTTCAGCCAGGCTTTGGGGAAGGACCCGCAGAGCGCGGAAGCCCTCTGCGGCCTAGGAGCAGTCTGTCTCAGGCAAGGCAGGATCGAAGAAGCCGGCACCTTGCTCCAGCGCGCCGTGGCCCTCAACCCCAACCTGCCCGCGGCGCGCAATGACCTGGGGGTTTACTTCCTCCAAACCGGCCCGCCCGCCAGGGCCGCGCAGCAGTTCCAGGCCGCGGTCACCCTGGAGCCCGACAGCGCGGCCGCGCGCTTCAATCTGGGGCTCGCGTGTCTGGCCGCCGAGCAGTGGCAAGAGGCTTTGGACGCGCTCAACGCCGCCAAGGCGCGCGGACTGGACAGCGCCGATCTTCACCACGCGCTGGGACGGGCGCTGCTCGGCGCCGGAAAGCCTGCGGAGGCGGCCCCGGAACTGGAGGCCGCCGTTGAGCGTGCGCCGGACAAGGCCTCCCTCTTGGTCGCGCTGGCTCGCGCTCGGCTCCAGATGGGCGACACCCTCAAGGCCGTGGAGGCCCTGCGGCAGGCAATAGCCCTCGATCCGCGCTCGCGCGCCGCCTGGGAGGAACTGCCAGCCGGTCTCGCCGCTCTGGGTCCGCCGGCCGAGACCCTAGCCAGCCTGCAGCAGAAAGCCTCGGAGGCCAGTGAAGACCTTGTGGCGCAACTGGAGTGCGGGCTGTTCGCCCTCAACCAGAAGGCGCTCGACGTTGCCGAGAGATGCCTCACCCGAGCCACCGAGTTGAACGGCGAGAACCCGGTAGCCTGGGTGGCGCTCGGCTGGACCTACGTGCTGCAGAGCAGGTGGGAGCAAGCCGCCCCGGCCCTGGAAAAGGCCGCTGTGGCCACTCCGGACGACCCCGCCGTGCTCATCAACCTGGCCCTGGCCTACTTCCACACCAGCAAAGAGGCGCAGTACGAGGCAACACTTCGGCGCCTGCTCGAGGTGGACAAGTACAACTCCGAGGCGGCCTACTCTCTCGGCGCGCTCCTGGAGTCGCGCCAGGAGTGGGATGGCGCGGCGCTCGCCTTCGGCCGCGCCGCCACCTCCCGCGAAACACCGGAGGCGCTGCTGCGTCTCGGTCACTGCCTGATCGAGGGCGGCCGCGCCGGTGAAGCACTGGGCCCTCTGAATCGCGCCGAGACGCTTCGCCCCGACAGCCCTGCCACGCTGTTCGATCTTGGCCGCGCGCTCGAGGCGCTCGGTCAGAAGGAGCGCGCGCTTCGCGTTTACAAGCGCGCCTTGGAGTTGAAACCCGACTATGTCGAGGCTCAACAAAGGATCGCGGCCCTCGAAGTCAAGTAAGCCCGGTCGGAAAATCACCAGCATCGGTTTCGTCGTCGCCGGCGGCAATCGTCGCGCGGCCGCTATCGCGGCCCATGCCGCCAAGTGGCTGCGCGCCCGCGGCGTCGAGGTGAGGCTGCCACCCGCCTCCGCCCGCGCCGTCAGCCTGCTCGAACGCGAAGGCGCCCATGCCGAGGAGGCTTTCTCCACCGGCATGGTAGTCGCGCTCGGCGGCGACGGCACCTTTCTCGCAGCCGCCAGGCGCGCGGCCGAGACCGGCGTGCCGGTGCTCGGCGTTAACGTCGGCGGACTAGGCTTCCTCACCAACGTGCGCCACTCCGAACTCCGCCCCGTACTCGAAGCGCTGCTCACCGGCGGCTTCGAGGTGGAACATCGAGATATGTTGTGGGTCGAGGTCCTTCGCGACCGGAAGTGCACCTGGTCCGCCTCGGCGCTGAACGACGTGGTCATCAGCAAAGGAGCGATGGCCCGCCTGCTCCACCTGGACATTGACGTAGGCCCGGCCCACGTTTCCACCTATGCCGCTGACGGGATCATCGTCGCCACGCCCACCGGTTCGACCGCATACTCCCTGTCAGCGGGAGGGCCGGTGGTGCACCCTGGGGTGCTGGCGCTGCTCATCACACCCATCTGCCCTCATACGCTCTACACCCGGCCTCTCGTGCTGCCGGCCGACGCTTCCCTGGTCATCCGCGTGCGCCCGCGCGGTGAGGAGCGCGAAGAGATGGCGGTCACTGCCGACGGGCAAGTCAGCCATCCCTTGACCGGCCAGGACCTGGTGAAGGTAGGCCGCTGCCCACAGCCCGTGAGCATGGTCAAGGTGCCCGGCGCCGACTTCTACCAGAAACTGAAATCCAAGTTGCACTGGGGTACCAGTCCGTAGGTGGGGGGCGCGATGTGGGCTGCGGCGCAGTGGGCGGGTGTGGTCGGGTCGCGCGGCGTGAGGGGCCAAGGGGTAGGACGATGAGATTCCCGTTGCGCCGCAAGGCCAAAGAACTCTCAGGGCGCCTGCGCGCCGACCCCGTGACCAAGCACCTGGCCCAGCGCCTGCGCCGCGGCGAGATCGCGCTCATAGCCCATCAGGACATTGACCGCCTTTCGGCCGAGTTGCTCGTGCGCTGTCGGCCGCGCGCGGTGCTCAACGCCCTCGACTCGTGCACCGGCGCCTACGCCAACGCCGGCCCTGAGGTTCTCCTAAGCGCAGGCATGCCACTGATTGACCGCCTGGGGCCGGAAGCGCTCGATCTGCTCAAAGAGGGCGCCCGCGTCACCATATCCCAAGGCACGGTCAGGGCGGGCCCCGTCACTCTCACCGGCAGAGCGGTCGCCCTGCCCCTGCTCGCTCAACTCCAGCGGCAGGCGCGCGCCGCCGAGCAGGCGCGGCTCGCTGACTTCGCCGAGAACACCCTTCGCTACGTGCGCGAGGAAGCGCAACTGCTGTACACCGGTCTCCAGTTGCCTGAACTGCGCACGCGCCTCGCCGGGCGCGAGTGCGTCGTGGCGGTCCGCGGCGATCAGTACGAGGAGGACTTGGAGACACTCCGTCCTTACATCCGCGATCGCAAGCCCGTGCTGCTCGCCGTGGATGGGGCCGCCGACAAGATGCTCGAACTCGGCTTGCGCCCGCACGTACTGTTCGGCGACATGGACAGCGTGAGCGACGAGGCCTTGCGCTGCGGCGCGGAGCTAGTCGCGCACGGCTACCTCGACGGCCGCGCCCCGGGGCTCGAGAGATTCCGCGTCGCCGGGCTCAACGGCCAAGTGTTCCGTTGCCTGGGAACCAGCGAGGACGCCGCCTTGCTGCTGGCTCACGAGGCCGGCGCCGGCCTCATAGTCGCCGTGGGCACCCACTCGGGGCTGACCCACTTCCTCGACAAGGGCCGGCCGGGCATGGCCAGCACCTTCCTCACTCGCTTGCGCGTCTCCTCGCGCATGGTTGACGCGCGCGGGGTCAATCTGCTTTACCGCACCCAAAGCGTATGGGTGGCGTTGTTGTCGTTGGCGGCCGTCGGCCTGGCTACCATCGCCGTCATCGCAAGCGTCTCGCCTTTCGCGAGGCACTTCCTTCGCCTTATCGGCATCCAACTGCGCCTCCTCCTACATCACTAGCAAGAGCATGGGTATAGGTCTCCGCGAGCATATTGCCAGCCTGGTGGCGGTTTTCATCGCCCTGGCCGCCGGCATCCTGCTGGGCGTCTCCCTTAGCCGTCAGGAGCCCCTCGAGAGCCGAATGGCCAACCTCAGCCGGCAGTTCGAAAGCCTCAGTAGAGAGAACCGCGAGGTGCGCGAGCGCGCCCAGGCGCTGGAGCGCCACCTGCGCGCCCGCGGCGAGTTCGACGCGCCCCTGCTGGCGGGCATGCTCACCGGACGCCTGACCGGCGTTCCGGTTGGGCTCCTTTGGGTGGGCGACTTCGACCGCGTTCGTTTCGAGGCTGACCTCGGCGGCACCTTGTCTCTCGCGGGGGCGGACGTTGTCGGCAGCGTCGCTTTGGCGCCGGACTTCATCAAACGCGTCACCGAGGCCAAGGAGGCGGACATCCTTGGACAGGCTGCCTCGGAGCCCAGGGCCGCCAACAAGATAGCGAGCGCCATCGGCTCCCTGGCCGCCAGTGGCTCCTGGGAGCAACTGAAAAGCCCCGCCCAGATGGGCTTGCTCACTCTCTCGGGCGCTCTGCTGGGCAGGCCCAAGATGGTGGTGGTGGTCGTGTCCTTGGACGTTGAGGAGTCCGTGGCCGTGGCCCTCATGCTGCCGCGACTCTTGGAGGGGCTGCAGCAAGGCGTCGGGTTCATCTTGGTCGCTGAACCGAGCAACGCGCCCATGTCCGCCGTGGGCATCTGCCGGCGCGCCGGGGTCACCACCGTGGACAACATTGAGACCATCCCCGGACAGGTCGCCATGGTCTGGGCGCTGGCCGGGCGCGTCGAGGGCGCATTCGGGGTCAAGGACACCGCACAAGGACTGTTGCCTGAGCGTGGGTAGCAAACTCACCATCCGCAAGGCTCGTCTCGAGGACGTGGAGGGCATCGCCGCCCTCATCGCCAAGTACGCCCGCCAGGGCCTCCTGCTGGCGCGCAGCCGCGAGGAGATCTGCCGCGACGTCAGGCAGTTCTTCGTCGCCTCCGCTGGCGAGGTGGTCGGTTGCTGCGCGCTCAGCAGCGCCTGGTTCGAAATGGCCGAGGTGCGCTCGCTCGCCGTGCGCGAGAGCCATCAGGGCCAAGGGATCGCCACGACGCTGGTGAAAGCGGCCCTCGACGAGGCCAGGGAACTGGGCTACCGACGCGCGTTCGCCCTCACCTACATCCCCGAGTTCTTCGAGCGCCTGGGATTCGTCCGCGTGGACAAGAGTCGGCTGCCGCACAAGATCTGGACCGACTGCGTCAAGTGCCCCAAGTTCCCCGCCTGCGACGAGATCGCGGTCCTCGTCGCCCTTGACGCCCAGCAGGCAACCGGGGGTAAGACGCGTGCCACCAGCACGCGGGAGAGGGCCGGCAAGGGACGGAGGTCTTGAGGGCCAGCGCCTTCTTTGCTCCAACCCTGCGGCAGCCGCCTCAGGGCGTCGCGCTGCCGGGTCAGGCCTTTCTGCTGCGCGGCGCCTTCGCCGGCAGACTCCCTAACGGCGCTTACGTCCTCTTGCCCCTTGGCGCGCGTGTGCTTCAGGGGATCCGCCGCCTGGCGACAGAGGCTCTGCAGGGGATAGGCGGTCAGCAGATCATCCTGCCGTCGCCGTCGGAGGCCCAGTTCGATGCCGGCGAGGAGTCGGCACGGCAGGCCGCGCGCTTTCGCGCCGTCCTGCAGACCCTGGCCGCCGGTGTGCGCTCCTACAAGGCCCTCCCGCTTCTCCTATACGAGTTCGCAACAGCGCCTCCATCCGCCCCCAAGCCATCGCTTGGTCTGCTAGGGGGCGCGCTATCGGACCTGCTGAGCCTCTACTCCTTCTGCAGCGACGGGGACCAATTGGCCTCCGCGCGCCGGCGCGTGCTGGCCGCCCTCGAAGAAGCCTTGGCCGCGTGCGGCGTGCCCTGCCTGAACGCCCAAACGTGGAGCGAGGCGAGCGAAGAGACCGCCCTCGTATGGGAGCATCCTGCCGGCACGATGCAACTGCTGCACTGCCAAGGCTGCGGCTGGACAGCGGATGTGCGAGGCGCCTCGTGCCGGGCTCCCGTGGGCACGCGGCCCACCCCCAAGGAAGAGGCAACCGAGGTCGTCACGCCCGGCGCCACCACTGTCGCCTCGGTCACGGCAATGCTGTCGGTGTCGTCGGACCGCCTGGTCAAGACACTGCTCTACAAGGCAGGCGACGCCTTCGTGGCTGCCCTCGTCCGCGGCGACCACGAACTCGATGAGCGCAAACTCGTGCGCGCCCTCGGCCAGAGGGACCTGCGCATGGCCAACTCGGCGGAGATCGAGCGCCTCACCGGCGGGCCCGTCGGTTTCTCCGGGCCGGTCGGGCTCCCCCGGAGCCTCCTAGTGCTGGCGGACCACGCAGTCGCGCTGATGTCCGACTTCATCGTCGGCGCCAACCAGGCGGACAAGCATCTCACCGGCGCGAACCTAGACCGCGACTTCAAGGTGCAGGCCTTCGCCGACCTGCACCAGGCCATGCCGGGGGACCCTTGTCCTTACTGCGGCGTCGCCCTCGCGGCAAAGCAGGCATTCGCCCTGGGCGGTGTCGAGGGCCTCGACGCCGCGGCCGGACCCGGAGGCAGCGGCCATTCGGTGCAGGCTAAGGACGGCTCGCGAACTGACCTGAGAGCCCTGCACGCCTGGCTCGACCTCACCCTGGTAATGGGAGCCGCTGCCGAGGCGCACGCTACCGACGTCGGCGTTGTCTGGCCTCCCTCAATCGCCCCGTTTGAGGCGCATCTGCTCCTCTTGGACCCCTCGAACCCGGAGATAAGGGCCGCCGCCGACCTGCTGAGCGACGGCCTGGGGCAGGGCGGCCTCACGGTCCTCTACGACGACCGCGACGAGCGCGCCGGCGTTAAGTTTCACGACGCGGACTTATGCGGTATACCGTATCTGCTCGTCGTCGGGCGGAGGCTGCAAGAGGAAGGCGTGGTGGAAGTGCGCGCCCGCGCTGCCGCGCAGGAACGCCAGGTTCCGCCCGCTGAGGTACTCGCACTACTGAGGGGTGAGTTGCGCTGATGCTTGAGTGGCCCAGTTGGTGGGAGACGCCCTTGAAGGTGCTGATGGCGTGCGTGGTGGGAGCGGCGATCGGCTGGGAGCGCGAAGTCGCCGACCGTCCCGCTGGCCTACGCACCCATACCCTGGTGTGCCTGGGCGCTTGTCTGGTGATGATCCTTTCGCGCTATGTGGCCGGCGCCAACTATGACCCCGGGCGCATGGCGGCCCAGGTGGTCAGCGGCATCGGTTTCCTGGGAGCAGGCACCATCCTGCGCTCCGGCAGCGCCGTGCGCGGGCTGACCACCGCCGCAAGCCTGTGGGCCATGGCCGCGGTAGGCCTCGCCGTCGGAGTCGGCTGGTATTATGGCGCGCTCCTGTTCACCTTGGCCATGTACGTGGTCCTGCGCGTCTTCCGCGGCATTGAACGTCGCCTCCACGTCAAGGAGCCCGAGCGCCACCGCATGACTGCGGTGGTGACCGGCCGCGGCTTTGACATCGCCGCTCTCGGCAGGTCGGTCGCGGGCCTGGGATGCCGTGTCGCGCGCTACGAGTACTCCGAGGACGAGGACGGCCTGGCCGACGTGCGGCTCGACCTGATGGTGCCTCCAGGGGTAGACCTCAACAGCGTCCTCTCCGCCTTCCGTTTGCAGCCCGGAGTGGACGGCGCGCGCTGGACGGGGATGCTCGACCGGCTGAGTCAGATCTGACCTCCGGCAACCGTTCCTTCACGCCCGCACAGCGGTGGCCGCCAAGCCGGGGCACCGGGATGGGCGCCCTGCCAGGGAAGTGTTGCCTTCCGGCTCTGCTGCCTACCGCCCAATCAACACGCTATACAAGGGCAAGACGACGAGCGTGAAGAGGAAGCGGAAGCCAACCCACAGGAATGCGAGCAACAGTATGAAGCCAAAGCGGCGCCCCCATACCTCGAACTCATAGGCGCGGCGCGGGTCGAGCATTCCGCTGAGGATGTGCGAACCGTCGAGGGGGGGGATGGGCAGCAGGTTGAAGACGGCTAGGTTGAGGTTGAGCAACGTGAAAGTGCTCAGCAGGGCGGTGGTACCGTATGTGGCATGGCCGCCGAGAGCCCGCAGGATGAGCGCGGCGGCGAGAGCAAGCAGGAAGTTGCACAACGGCCCCCACATCGCGACGAGCACTCCGTCCCGGCGTGGGCGGCGGAATCTCAGCGGGTTTATGGGCACCGGTTTGGCCCACCCGAAGCCAACCAACAGGAACAGCACAGAGCCTATGGGGTCGAAGTGGGCGACTGGATTGAGCGTCAGGCGGCCGGCGGCGCGCGGCGTGGGATCGCCGGCCCGGTCGGCCCACCAAGCGTGGGCAAATTCGTGTACCGTGATGGCCACCACGACGGTGATGAGCACGGAGGCCAACTGAACCGCGTTGCTGTGAAAGAGCAGCATCCGCCTAGTCCACCTTTCGGGTGCGAGGCAACCGGCGGCGCACCCACTGAGCCACCTCGGCGGGGCTATGTACTGCGCCCTCGATGCGAGCCACCGTCAGTTGCTGGAGCATCTTACCCAGAATCGGGCCTTCGGGCACGCCGAGGCGGAGCAACGCCCGGCCGTCCAGCGGCGGCGCCGCGAAGCGGTCCCGAAACAGGAACCGCCTTGCCCTCGCGCCCGCGGGCGTCCGAGCGGGCAACGCGGCGGCAAGAAAGACGGGCACCGCCACCGGAACGTTCCGCAACAGCAGCCAGACGCGGCCAGGGCTGAGCGCAGGCGCTGAAAGCCTCCGCACCGGTCGCCCGCGCAGCCGTAAAGTCTCCACGACGGCCTCACGCTCCGGCGCCCTCAGTTGCAGGCGCAAAGCCAGGGCCGCACCCCCGGCCGCGGACAGGCGTTGCGCCAGCGCGACAAGATTCAGAGTCCACCATCCGCACGGCGGGGGCCCAGCCACCCGGGTGCGCATCCGGGCGAGGTTGGTGATGATGCGCAAGGCCGCTGCCTCCGCGCGCAGCCCTGGATGGAGCGCCTGCCAGAAGCCCAAGGCCTCAAGCCGTGTCGCGAGCGCACCTGCGCGCGCGCCCTCGAGCGTCAGCACCAACTGGTCACGCAGCCGCGTCCCCGACAGCGTGTCGAGCGCCCCCCGCTTGAGCGCCTCCAGCGCCAGCCGCCGGGTGTCAGGCGCCAGTCGCAGCGACCGGGTTTCCGCCAGCCTTACGGCTCGCAGCACGCGGGTCGGGTCGTCCTCGAAACTAGCCTGGTGCAGAACGCGAATCAGCCCGCGCGCCAGGTCTTGCGCGCCGCCGCAAAGGTCAATAAGCCTGCCGAAGTCAGTCCCCAGGCTCACCGCCATTGCGTTCACGGTGAAGTCGCGGCGCAGCAGGTCCTCTTCGAGGGTGCCCGGGCGCACGCGTGGCAAAGCGCCGGGCCGCGGGTATTCCTCGGCTCTTGCAGTGGCTAGATCAATGCGCATCTCGCCGACACGCACGGTCGCGGTACCCAGCTGCCCATGGGCCGCCAACTCGCCCCCGAGTTCACGGGCCAGCCGCTTGCCGAAGGCAATCGCATTGCCTAGCACAGTGATGTCCGCGTCCAGAATGGGCTGCCCCAGCAGCAGATCTCTCACCGCCCCCCCTACCAGATACGCTTCCACCTGCTGCTCAGTCGCGACTTCCCGCACCCGCTGGAGCACGCGCTTCAGCCGCAGGGGCATTCGGCGCAACAGAGTTGAGGCACCCGAGGCGATTGGGGGCACCGGCCTCCGCCGTCCCTCCGCTGTGGGCGCCGCCATTTCCCCAGACCTACGAGCGCCGGTTGAGCCGCTCCGGGATGAGGTCCTGAGCGATGACCTCGTCCAGCGTCTGGCGCCGCACGATGAGGTCCGCGGTGCCGTCGGCCACCAGCACCACCGCCGCCTTGGGCAGACGGTTGTAGTTGCTCGCCATGGAATAGGTGTAGGCGCCCGTGGAGGGCATCGCCAGAATGTCGCCCGGCTCCACTGCGGGCACCTCGACGTCCTCGACCAGCGTGTCGGATTCGCAGTGCTTGCCGGCCACGGTGACCGTCCAGGTCGCCTCCTGCGAAGCCTTGTTGGCGATGATCACCTCGTACTTGGCGCCGTAGAGCGCGGGCCGCGGGTTGTCCGACATGCCGCCGTCCACTGCCAGATAGGTGCGCACGCCCGGAATCTCCTTGACCACTCCAACGCGGTACAGCGTCAGACCCGCGTCCCCGACTATCGAGCGCCCCGGCTCGAGCACCAGCACAGGCTCGGGTAAGCCGTGCCGCCGGCAGCCCGCCGCCAACGCGCTGCAAACCACCTCCGCCAGGTCCGCGACGCTGGGCGGTTGGTCCGACCAGCGACACCGGACCCCGAGCCCGCCGCCCAGGTTGAGTTCCTCGGGCGCGTAGTTAGTGGCGTCCCGCACCTCGGCCGCAATCTCGGTCATCGCCTCCACCGCGGCGCGGAAATGGTCCAACAGGAAGAGCTGCGAGCCGATGTGGCAATGGTAGCCGCGCAGGCGAATGGCCGTAGCCGCCCTCGCCCGCTGCACGGCCTCCACCGCCTGGCTCGGCGGGATGCCGAACTTAGTGTCGAAACGGCCCGTGCGCACCTTGTCGTTAGTGTGTGCGTCCACGCCGGGCGTCATGCGCAGCAGCACGGGGGCGGTACGCCCCAAACGCGCGCCGCACTCTTGCACCCGGTCAATCTCCGCCAAGGAGTCAATCACCAAGCGGCCCGCTCCGCACTGCAGCGCGGCCTCAATCTCTTCGTCCGACTTGTTGTTGCCGTGCACCACCAGCCTCTCGGCCGGGAAATCCGCCTGGAGCGCGGTGTACAACTCGCCCATGGTTGAGACGTCCACCCCGAGGCCTTCTTGCTCGGCCAAGCGGCAGAGCGCCGTGGCCATGAGCGCCTTGCTGGCGAAGACGATGAGGGCCTTGGGCCAACGGGCGCCGAACTCGCGCAAGTAGTCGCGGCAGCGCTGCCGGATGAGCGCCTCGTCGAGCACGTAGAGCGGAGTGCCGAACCTCTCCGCCAGCGCTACCGCATCGCAGCCGCCAATCTCGAGATGGGCTAGATCGTTGAGCCTTTGCGTTCCAGCGAAAACCATCGTCGCTTTGCCTTAAGCCTCCTCGACTACGAACGGGCAGAACACTGAAGTGGGGGTGCCTCCATCGCCGGGGGCCCCGTCGCCTCACGAGACAAGCGAGGCGACGAGGCGCTAATCGCTCCCTCCCAGGATGTTCGGCAAGGTGCGGGCCTCCGCCTCCCCGATGGCCACACCGTCAGCAAGCGGGCCGGTGATAGCATAGCCGGCGAGCGCGGCCCGAGGCCGTGCCTGCAGAATGTCTGCCTGAGTGGGAACAGTGACAATGGGCTTGGGCCCGGGCAGCGGCAGCGGCCCTCGCTGCGCGGGGAAGAGCGGCCGCAACTTCGTGATCAGCGACGTGAGGGCCGATGGTGCCGGCGGCTCAGCCGCCGCGCTCTTGGCCTCCGGGCCCGGTGTGGGCGCCAGAGCCAGCTCAGCGGGCTGCGATGGAGCCGCGGCAGGCGCGGGTGGGGCCTCGAGCACCGGAGATACCGACAATGCGGCCCCGTCGGAACCCCCCTCCAACAAGTCAACCGCCAGCAGCGCCGTGGTGAGCGGAGCGGGCGTCACCTCGGCTGCAGCCGGCCCCTGCTCTGCAACGACAGGAGCCTCAGGCGCGGCCGCAGCCTCGCTGGGAGCCGCAATGGGCGCCACCGGTGCAACTACCTC
Source organism: uncultured Armatimonadia bacterium (assembly GCA_964528605.1). Taxonomy (GTDB): domain Bacteria; phylum Armatimonadota; class Zipacnadia; order CAZGSV01; family CAZGSV01; genus CAZGSV01. Next base: position 122 of record CAZGSV010000080.1, on the reverse strand, counting down.
CGTGGGCGCCGCGTTGGGGGCAGGAGCAGTGACCACAGCCTCCACGGGGGGGGCTGCGCCGGCCGCCTCGCGCTTTGGTGTCGGCGGCAACTCCACCGCGGGCGCTATGGCAGACTCTCCAG
>CAZGSV010000079.1:0-15421 GCA_964528605.1 uncultured Armatimonadia bacterium | reverse complement strand
CTACGTTTGCGTACGGGTTCCCGGCGGCGCTGGTGGCGCTGCGTCGGGAACGGCCCGTGCTGGTGTCCACTTACACCAAGAATCTGCAGCAGCAGTTGCGCGGAGACTTCGACACGGTCAGGGCTGCGCTCGGCTTGAGCGCGGCGGAGTTGGCGGTGGAGACGCTCTACGGGCGGCAGAACTACCTATGCGGGGCGCGGCTGCGGGAACTGCACCCTTCGCGAATGCGGTTGGTGACGCCGGCGTTGTACGCCGGCTGGCTGGTGCTGGGCGGGCTGGACCGGTCGGGCGACCCGGACGTGGGGGCGCGGTTGCCGGGGGGGCTGGCGGAGCGGTTCCGCTTGCTCGGTCCGCTGCATCGGGATGTACTGGCTCGGAGGGTGGTGTGCGGCAGGGACGCCTGCGCCCGGGTGTCTTCGTGCGCTTACCAGCGGGCGCTGCGACGCGCGCAGAAGGCGCATGTCGTGCTGTGCAATCACGCGCTATTGCTGCAGAGCGGGGCGCCTTTCCTGGGCGCATCGCGAGTCATCATTGACGAGGCGCACTCGTTCGCGGAGGCGGCGACCGGCGCCTTCAGCCTTGAGGTGAGCAGTCGCAACGTCGCCGAGCCGATGGCGTTCCTGATGGAGCAGCCGGAGGCGGCGCTGCCCCTGGAGTCTCGGGCGCAGCCGGGGCAGGCCCGGGCGGTGCTGACGCCGCTGCGCAAAGAGGCCAAGTCCTTGGAACGGGAGATGAAGGCGGTGGCGCGGGCGCTGCGAGAGGCGGGAGCGGGGACGAGCGCCACTCGTTTCGATCTGGAGGGCACGGAGTGGGGGTGCGCGGCGGCTCGCGTGCAGTCGTTGGCGGAGCAGTGCCGGCGTCTGGGCGGCAAGGCGCGTGAGGCGGCCGACCGCTTGAAGAAGCAGCAGGCTACGGAGACCAGCGAGGCGCTGGGTGGTTTGGCGGAGAGGGCCGCGCAACTGGCGGAGGACTTGGCGGCGATCCTCGCCGATGCGGAGGGGTATGTGAGGTTGGCCACGTGCGCGGGCGATGGGTGGACCTTGCAGCAGATGCTGCTGTTCCCAGGCGAAGCGCTGAGCGAACGCTTCCTGGCGCATTACGAGTCGGTGGTCTTCTCCTCCGCTTCGCTCTCCGTGGCCGGTGAGTTCGGGTTTGCCGAGGCGCAGTTAGGCGCGGGGAAAGAGGACCCAGGGGTGTGGCGCAGGCTGTCGCTGCCGTCGCCGTTCGACTACGAGCGGCGCGCGGGCCTGGTGGTGCCGACGGACGAGGAGTTCCACTACAGGTGGGAGACGCGAGCGGAGTTCTACAGGGCGGTGGCGGGCGCCCTGCGCGGTATGGTGCCGTCGGCGGCGCGGAGCGGGGGGGTGCTGGTGCTGTTCACCAACAAAGAGGAGATGAACCGGGCGTACGAGGAGTTGGCGGAGCCGCTCGCCAGGGAGGGGGTTAGGCTGCTGCGGCAAGAAGAGGGCGGCCGCGGGGAGGCGGAGCAGGCATTCCGGGCCCAGCGCGGTTCGGTGCTGTTTGGGCTGCGTTCGTACTTCAGTGGCGCGGATTTTCCGGGGGAGCAGTTGGTGTGTGTGGTGCTGGTGAAGTTGCCGTTCCGCTCGCCGAGCGACCCCACCGAGGCGGAGCGGGCCGAAGCGATGAAGGCGAGAGGTGAGGACCACTTTCGAGCGTACGCGCTGCCGACGGCGGCGCTGGACTTCCGGCAGTGTTTTGGGCGGCTGATACGGACGCGTGATGATTACGGGCTGGTGGTGGTGCTGGACCGGCGGCTGGGCCGGTTCCCGGAGTTCTGGGCCTCGGTGCCGCGGTGTCGCTTGTTCCGGGGGCCGATGGAGCGCGTAGCCGCAGAGGCGCTTGATTTTCTAGAGCGGTGTGCCGAGGTTAAGATGGGGTGAGGGGGCCGAGGCGGTTATCAGCGGGGCGGGGGGGTTTGTGGTATCATCGGGGGAGAGCGTAGCAAGCACGATGAGCACTGGGCGACGCCTGGCGATCGGGTTGGTATGGCTGGCGATGGCGTGGGGCGCCGCTGGCGTTGCTTGGGCACAAGACGAGAAGACGGTGACGGTCGTAGGTGAGCCGGCCGGGGGTGGCGGCGCCGGGCAGAAGTGGGCGTTCGTCGTCGCGGTCAACAACTACGAGGACAAGCAGGGCATCGGGGCGCTGCACTTCTCAGTGGGGGACGCGCGCTTGGTGTACAAGGCGCTCACGGATCCGGCCGTGGGCGGTTTCCCGGCGGATAACGTGGTGCTGCTCACGGATGAGGTTACCGACGCTTCGTCCCAGCCGACCCGGAGCAACATCCTATCCCGGCTGGTGACTTTCTTAGGGCTTGCTGGCCGCGACGACACGGTGCTCTTTTTCTACTCTGGGCATGGAGCGGAGGCGAGCGGGGAGAGTTATCTTCTGCCGATAGACGCCAAAGGCTCGTTGCTGGCGCTGACGAGCATCCCGGTGAAGTTCATCAAGGAGCAGTTGGGGCTGTGCAAGGCGGGGAAGAGGGTGCTCATCACCGACGCCTGCCACAGCGGCAGCGGGAAGGGCACGGAGGGGGCGATGGGCACCAGCATGAACCGGGACCTCTTCGAGCAATCGGAGGGCCTGGTGACGCTGGCGTCGTGCGGGCTGGAGGAGAAGTCGTACGAGTACCCGGAGGTGAAGCAGGGAGCGTTCACCTATTTTCTGGTCGAGGGGCTGGCGGGCAGTGGTGACGCGAACGGGGACGGGATAGTGACGGCGACGGAGGCGAACGTCTACACCTGGGACAAGACGCGCCGCTGGGCGGCGCAGCGCGGCTTGCAGCAGAACCCCAAGTACGCGGCGGCCGTGCAGGGGGACATCCCGCTAGCCGGCAAGCACCGGGTGGTGGAGGGGACGCGCAGCGGAGAGACGATCGTGCAGTCGAAGGCAGGGAAGCCGACGCTGGCGGTGGTGTGCTTCGAGACGCTGGGTGTGGACACGGCCAGCGGAAGGCAGTTTGCGGAGGAGTTGACGGCGGCGCTGGTGAAGACGCGCCGGTTTGCAGTGGTGGAACGGAGCCGTGTGGAAGCCCTGCTGGGCGGACAAGAAGTCGGCGGCAGCGCGGAGGCAGCCGCGTTGGGCGAGGTGGCGGAGCAGGCTGGAGTGCAACTCGTGGTGTGCGGTTCGTTGGCGCAGGAGGGAAGCGCGCTGGTAGTCAATGCCCGCTTGCTCGAGGCTGCTTCGGGCGTGGTGTCCAAGAGCGAGCGGTTGAGCGGAACGCTTGATGCTCTTGCGAGCCTGGCCGTGGAAGTGGCGGGCCGGATTGCGGCGGCCTACCCGGTGGTGTCATCTGTTATCGCCGTGCAAGGGGGGACTGCGCTGGTTGATGCAGGCGCGGGAGACGGCGTGGACGTGGGGATGGCTCTTGAGTTCTACCGCGAGGAGAATATTGAGACGCTGGCGGGGATGAAGACGCTGACCGAACCGCTGGGCAGCGGCAAGGTTGACAAGGTGGAGGAGGACGTCTGCCGCGCGGTGATCCTGGCGGGCCGAGGGCTGAAGCCGGGGGACAAGGCGCGGAGCGCGGCAGAGAAGTTCGGGGCGGTGGAACTCGCCTCCAGCGGCGCGCTCGAGGTGCAGACGGTTCCTGCGGGGGCGCTGCTGTTCCTGGACGGCAAGGAGACGGGGGTGACACCGTGGACGGGCAGGCTGCCGGCGCGTGAGTATCAGGTGACGCTGCGGAAGGCGGGCTATGAGGACTACCTCGGGGTGGCCAAGGTGGAGGCGGACGGCAGGGGAACCTACACCGCTGAACTAAAGGCGCAGCGAGGCAAGATCTCGCTGAGTTCCCAGCCGGAGGGCGCAACGGTGCTGCTCGACGGGGAGGAGCGGGGGCGCACTCCGATAACGCTGACGGGCATCAGCGCCGGCACCCACACCGTGGTGCTGGAACTGGCGGGGCGCAAGCGGTGGGAGCAGCAGGTGAGCCTGGACCCAGGCGCAGAGGTGGCGTTGGAGGGCGTGATGGCCGGCGATGTGGGAGGCGTCAGCCTGAGCACGGCCCCGGCGGGCGCTGAGGTGTATCTGGACGGCGTGAGGCGGGGCGTGACGCCGTTCGCGTCGGCGACCGTGCCGCCGGGGAAGCACGAGATTCGCGTGGCGTTGCGCGGATACGCGGACCGGAGCGGTTCGGTGACGGTGGAGAGCGGGCAGACGGCCGCGCGGGAGTGGACGCTGGCTCCGGTGCGGATGTCGCTGTCGCTGCGCGTTGACCGGAAGGATCGGCGCTACCAGATTGGGCAGCAGATTGCGGTTTCGTTTAAGACCTCGGAGAACTGTTACGTATACATATATGACGTGGCTCCGGCAGGCACCGTATTCCGCCTGTTCCCGAACGCCTACGTTCCGGTGGCGGAAGTGAAGGGCAACAAGGAGTACAAGATACCCGGCGAGGGGTATCGGGAGCGGGTGGGGCTGCGCGTGGACGGGCCGGCGGGGCAGGAGACCTTCGTGGCGATCGCGTCGCGGGAACCGGTGGATGTGGGGATCGTGCTGGAGGAATGCGGGTCCTACGAAGGGGCTTGGGAGCGGTTGGCCCGAGCGATGGACGCGGTTGGCGCCGAGGCGACGGTAGAGCGGCTGGACATTGAGGTGGTGGAGTGAACCTGGGCCGCGGGCAGGCCCTTATATCGTAGGGAGCGTGGCTCCCTAGGTGGGAACAAAGGAGGCAGTGTATGCGACGGACTGGTATCGTTTTGGCTCTAGTGGCGGCCCTCCTGGTGGGGGCCACTTCGGCGTGGGCAGTCTCCTTCTACCCCTTGCCGGCCCCGGCCGAGAAGGGAGCGCCTGAGGCGGAACGGGGTCCCCTCGGAGGCGTGGCGCTGATGGCGAGTTCCTGGGAGGTTGCGAGCGGTGGTGGCACGGTGACAGCCTCCGGGGCGTTGCTGACAGGGCAGTTCGCTGTGGGCAAGGAGTGGGTAGTAGGCGGAGCCTTCAACAGCATCAAGGTCGCAGGCGACCGGGTGACGTTCACTGAGGGCAACGTCACTTACAGGCTTCCCCGTGACTGGGGTGTGCAGGCAGGTCTGATCAAGTACGAGGGCGGCACGGACTACCTGCTGTGCGGCGTCAAGTCATTTAGGGATGCCAGGAAGGACGCCTGGCAGGCGGACGTTGGCCTGGGTTGGTACGGGGCGGAGATGACGGACGGCAGCCGCGACAGCGGCGCGACCATGTTCCTGAGCGGCGCCTACAACATTGCGCGCGCCGTGAGCCTGAACGCCTCGGTATGGAGCATCAGCCTTCCGGATGACACGAGTATGACCCGGAGTGCTATTGGCGTCGGCTATCGCTTCTAGGCGGCAGCCTGCGAGTTGCATTGCACGTTAGGGCCGGGCATTGAGCCCGGCCCTGATGCTTTTCGCGCACCGGTGAGCGGGTGTTGGGAGAGGCCATGGCGTCGTTCGGGCACGAGGCGCTACTTGCGCTCAGGGCCCCGGGGGGATTCGGCGGCCTTGCCCTCCTCAATCTCAACTAGGGGGAGACCGGTGGCGTCGCTCAGGGCGACCGCGAGGTCGTGCAGGAAGTGGTAGTTGAGGGTAACGAGCAGGGGCTTGGCCTCGCCGCTGCGGGCCTCGAGTTGAAGTATCCAGTTGAGGGGCACGCGCCACAGTTCCAGTGACCTGTCGAACTGCTCAAAGCCGATGTCGCTTGGGCGTTGGCGGAGCGGACTGGCCTCCTGGCGGAGGACAATGCGCCTGAGATCGCGCAGCATGAAGGCCTCGGCGCGGCAGAAGCGGAAGGTGCGGAGCTCCTTGCGGAAGAGGACGCCTTGGCCCTTGTCGGCGATAAGGTAGAGGTCGCGTCCGGAGTCCCAGACCATGACGACGACCGGAAGGAAGAGGAGCGCGCCGGCGCCGATGATGAGGGCGGCGAGCGGGTCGCCCGTGCGGTGCAGGTAGGCGGCGACGACCAAGCCCAGGACGCAGGCGCCCAGCAGCCAGGCGCGCGCGATCCAGCCGACGGCGAGGGTTCGCTCGAGTCTGATCCAGATTTGGGCGGGGCTCACCGCGCGCTCGATGCGGGAGCGATGGAAGAGCCGGAAGCCGTGAACCTCCTCGATCTCCGGCCTGCGTGCGTGGAAGATGAAAGCGAGAACGGCGGTAAGCACACCGCCCACGACAAGGGCCAGCAGGGCGAAGGCGACCGCCAGCAGGGGGAAGAGATACTCTGCGAATCTAGGGCCGGTGCGCATCTTGGTTCGGCCAGGTCACCAATCATATTGAACCACGTCACACGGCGGCCGGCCACTGGCGTGAGAGGCCGGGGGGTGTGGTAAGATGCGGTGCCGAACGGCAGACGCAGGAGGCGAGTTTGCTGCAATACGGGAGGGTTGGCGATGAACTGTCCGAAGTGCGGTGAGAAAATGCACCTGCACGAGTTGCGTGTGCGGGCGCAGTTGCCTGGGAAGGACGGGGAGAAGGCCGAGGTCATCGAGACGCGGCACGGTCTGGTTTCGGTGGACGTGGTCAATCCGACGCGAGCGATACCGCTCGTGGGGTACATGTGCCCCAATCTGCGATGCGGGATGTATGTCATCACGCCGGAGGGCTGAAGGTTCGACTTGGGCGTGGTGGGTAGGGTTTGGTTGGTTGGGAGGGCGGCGCTTTGAGGCGTGGTGGCGTGGCGGCTGGGAGGGCTGCGTAGGATGAGGAGGGTGCGGGTGTCCAGGGTCGGGCCAAGTGGGAAGCCACGGGGCTGGGGGAGGGCCGACCTGGCTGTGGCGGCAGGACTGTTCCTGCTGGTGGCCGTGGGCCTGGCGGCCACGTGCAGCACGGTCGGTTTCACCTACGATGAGCCCAACTACGTCAGCGCCTCGGCCAAGGCATGGCAGTGGGCAGGCATGATGGCCAGCGGGCTGGCGCACGGTGACTTGGGCGCGGCGCGGGCCGAGGTCATCCAGCGCTACTGGGCGCAGAACCACGAGAGGCCAGGCTTCATCAAGTTGTGGTGGGGGATGTGGCTTTGGGTGGGCGCGCTCTTTGGGGGCTTGGTGCAGAGCCGGCTGGGCACTGCGATTCTCGTAGGGTTGCTGGCGGCCGCGGTGCACTTGTGGATGGCGCGCGAGCAGGGGCGTGGCGCTGGAGCGCTCGCGGTGCTGGTGTTGCTGGGGATGCCGCGGTTCTTTCTTGACGCGCACTTGGCGGCATTGGACGCGCCGGTGGCCGCGTTCTGTTTCTTGGGGGCTTGGCTGTTCTGGAGCCTGTGGCGCAAGGGGTCTTGGTGGACGGCGGTGGTGGCAGGGCTGGCCCTTGGGTGTGCGGCGGGCACTAAGGGCAACGTGCTGCCGGCTGGGCTTGCGATAGGGCTGTGGTGGCTGATGAGGGAGCGGCGAGGGGTGGCGCAGACCCTCGTGGCGGCGCTCGTCGTGGCGCCTCTGTGGTTTATCGTGACTTGGCCATGGCTGTGGCCGGCGCCACTGTCGAGGCTGCTGGAGTACGCGACGTTCCACGGGAAGTTCCCGCTGCTGGGGGCGTACGTATTCGGGCGGATGCGCGACCCGGCGCCCGGGTATACGCCCATCGTGATGCTGCTAGCGACCACGCCGGTACTCTCGCTGTTCTTGGGTGCTCTTTCGGCAGCGAAAGGGAAGCGGCGATTGTGGCAATTTCTTGCGCTCAACTTCGCGTTCCACTGGCTCTACTTCGCGCTGCCCGGGCAGCCTCGCTTCAACGGCGTGCGGCTGTTCGAGCCCGCGTTCCCGTTTCTCGCGTGTATGGCGGCCATGGGAGGGCTGTGGACGGTCAAGCGGGTGGCGGAGAGGCTGAAGCGAGAGCAGATCGCGAAGTGGGGTATGGCTGGGCTGTGCGCCACCGTGGGACTGGTGGGCCTGCGGAGCCTCGCGCTTTCGCATCCGTACGAACTTGCCTTCTACAACATGGCGGTCGGCGGCGCGCGTGGGGCGCAGCGGCTCGGCCTGGAGAGCATCTACTGGGGGAGCGTGTATCTGGAGGCGCTGCCGTACCTGAACGCTTCTGTGCCTAAGGGGGGGGCGGTGTTGGTCACGCCGGTGGGCTGCATGTCCCTACTGGAGACGTATCAGAAAGCGGGCATGCTGAGGAGCGACATTCGCATCCTGGGCGGCCCGCGTGAACACCTGAGCGCGGACGTGGTGGTCTTCCAGTGCCAGCAGAGCGAGTTTGTGGAGGTGTCTTGGACGCTGTACAAGCGCGGGAGGCCGAGTTTCGTCGTAGACTATGAGGGCGTGCCGCTGCTGGTCGCTTACGACCGTGCGGCGGTGGAGCGCGTCTTTGGCGAAGGCCGAAGATAGCGAATGAGGGGAAACGCAGAGAGCGAAAATGGGAGAAGCAGCAGAGGGCAAGAAGGCGCCGCAGTTCTCGCTCGTGGCGAGCGCGGGAGGGAGCATCTCGCTGAAGGACTACCTGGGCAAGAGCAACGTGGTGCTCTACGGCTGCCCCGAGGCGAAAGGGGAGGGGCACGCGGACGAGGTGCTCGAGTTCGTGAGGTCGCTCGGGTAGCGGTGCCGCATCGCTCAGCAGCAATGGGCGAGCCGCCGGAGGCTGTCTCAGAACGCACCGCCAGGCAACCTGGGGGATGCGGACGGCAGCCTCCTGAGGCGGCCAGGTGAGATCGCGTTCCTACAACCCGGTAACAGCCTCGCGCTCGCAGGGGCGTGGATTCGCGTCGCGGTCAGCGGGTTCTGAGACAGGCGCACACAGGGCCCCCCCATGGCCGAGGCGGTCAACCATGCGTCCGGGCTAAACCCGGACGCTACCGAGAGGCGGCGGGGCGGGCCGATTAAGAATCGGCCCCTACATCGCACCGCCCCTGCTATGGCGGCGGCAGGTGCCAGCGGACGGCTTCGGCGGCGCTGTCGCCTTTGCCGGGCCGGAGCGCGCTTACGCCCTCACCTTCTAGGTAGGCGGCGATGGCGTAGGCGGTGAGGAGGTCACCATTGGGCAGTTGCAGCGAGGTGGGCCAGCCGGTGTAGCAGTTCATGGACAGGGCAAGCATGATCGGGTGCTCGGTGTCCCAGGTCTTGCCTTGGTCGCTGCTCAGGATGGCGAACACACCGTAGGGAAGGTGGTAGGAGGCGTAGGTGCAGAGCAGCCTGCCGTCGCGCAGCCGGAGCAGGTGGGCGTGCACCTCGCTGTAGTTGAGAAAGGAACGGGGTTCGGTCCAGGTGAGACCGTCGTCATAAGATTCGGCGAGGATCATGTGGTCGCCGGACTCGTCGCCCTCCGGGGTGGGGAGACCGCGGGGGGGGAGGGTGTCGCCGATGGGCCGGTCGCCGCCGACGCGGCCCGTGGCGAGTAGGTGGCCGTCGGGAAGGCGCACAACGCAGCCTTCCTCGAACATGGACTCAGGCGCGGCCCAGACCCTGACCTCCTGGTCCTCTGTCCAGGTGCGGCCGCCATCCCTGGAGCGGAAGAGCCAAGCGCGCGAGGGCGGCGCGGAGGGGTTGTAGTAGGCCCCCTTAGACATTAGGAGGGTGAGCGTGCCGTCCTCGCTCTCAAGGACATTGCGGATCATCGCGTAACCAGGGCCCCAGTTGAGCGCGTCGGACACCTGGCCGATGGGCGTGGTCTTCCAGGTCACGCCACCGTCCTCGGAGCGGGAGACGCGGAAGCCATGGGGGTGGGAGGTGACGAGCAATACCGTCCCATCGCGCAGGCAGGCTAGAGCGGGCTCCTTGCCGAGCAACTCGTCGCCTTTGGTCTCGACTTGGGACCAGGTCTTGCCCTCGTCCGTGGAGCGGAAGATGACCATGCGGTAGTTGCCGTCGTCGGCTTGGAAGCAGGGGCAGACGAGCAAGTCACCGTTGGGGAGGAGGGTGAGGCCGGTCTTGTAGAGCCCGCGCCAGCCGATGCGCGAGCGGACGGCGGGCTTTCGGGTCCACAGCGCGATCTGCTGGAGGTCCATGCCTGGGAAGCCCGCGAGGCCGGCGGGGTACTTGGAGTAATCGGGCGGCTCGAACCCGCCGTACGGCGGGCTAGTCTGCTGTTGCTCTAGTTCCTGCGCCTTGGCTTTGAGGGGACGGTAGACGTATTCGGCCATGGTGGCGAGGGCGCCGCGGTCGGATTGGTCGCGTGCGACACCGGCGTAGGCTTCCAGGGCTTGGCGGGCCAGGGCCAGAGCGCGTTGAGCATGTCGCGGGGCCTCGGGGGCGTTGTGCGCGGCTTCGGCGGTGGCGGCGGCGCGGACGGCCTCGATGGTGTCCAGATAGCCAATGCCGAAGCGGAGGCGACCGATCCAGTAGTCAACATAGGCTTCGTCCGCGGGGGCGATCTTGGTCCTGGCTCGCAGAGCGGCGTCGAGGGCGCGCTGGTAGCCGGCGCGGTCCTCGACCAGTTCGGCCGGCATCGGGCTCGGCGTCCACTGGCTCATGATCATTCCGGGCACGGGGAAGGTGAGGCCCAGGGCGTGCCACTCGAGCGCGCTAGTTGTGTTCTCGACCTCGCTGAAGACGGTGAGCATGTCCTCGACGCAGGCTTCGCCGCAGGTGGCGCGAACCTGGTCGCGGTAGACGTCTTGCGGAGTGGCCGCGGAATCCCAGGCGGCCTTGGCCAGGTAGGCGACGCAAGGATCGTGATCCGAGATGAGCCAGTAGCGGGTGGAGAAGCCGGCCCAGCCGTAGCGGCGCAAGTCCATGGTTAGTTCGTGCAGCGGGCCGGTCTCAAGTTGCGGGAGGAGGCCGACGTTGTCGTCGTGGAGCGTGAAGATCAGGCTGGCGGGGATTTTGGAGGCAGGCAGGTTCTTGAGGACGTGGCGGCGGTGGACAATGCGTGAGGGGGTGTAGTCCACCAGGCTGAGCGTCTCCGAGCCTGGGGGTAGGACGAGAGGAAGAACGGGGAAGAGTTCTTCGGCGAAGGCGGTGAACATCAGTCCGACGTCCGGATGGCGGGTGCCTTCGAGGACGTGAAGGTCAGTGAGCAGGCGGTCGTAGAAGTAGAGGGCGACGATGTCGCCCTTGGCTTCCATCACGGCGCGGTCGGCGCCGCCCGGGTAGTCGGTGCGCTGCTCTGCGGCGGCGATGACTTCGGCGAGGGAGCGCGCTTTGCGGACGCCGTACTTGGCGTCTAGGGCTTGCCAGGCGCGCTGGTACTGGCCGGCCCATTGCCGGAACTCGGGGCAACCCAGCGCGATGCAGTCTGCTTCGGGGTAGGTGTTGACCGTGGCGCGCAGGACGGCGGTGGCAAGTTCGGTAAGGGCGGGGTCCTCGACGGGCGTGTTGGCGCCCGGAACGATGGTCATTTCGCCGAGTTGGTGGACCTTCTGGGCGTCCTTGAGGAGCGGCGCGAACTCTGGCGGGAACTCGGTGAGCGTGGCGACGAGGACGCACTCCATGCCGCGCTGGTGGGCGTAATCCATGAGATTGTGGAGCAGGCGCTCGCCAGCCGCGGCAAAGTCGTCGAAAGAGGCGTCGCGCGGCAGGTCCGGATTCCAGAACTCCTCCGCGTCTCCGAAGAGGGTGCGACCGGGCATGTCGTCGGTGATGGGGTAGTGGAAGTTGTACCAGAGCGCAGCGGATTGACGCTCAACGCCGCTGGCCTCGAAGCGGAGGAAAGGCTGCCAGGGGTAGATGGAGACGAAGATGCGGTTGAACTTGAGTTTGGCGAGTTGGTCGAGGACGGGGCGGTAGTCCTGCATCCCCCAGGACTCCGGGCCGCAGGCGAAGTCGTTGACCACGCGCCACTGGCGGACGCGGAGCGCGGGCTCCATGACGACATCCAGATCGGGAAGGCTGAAGGGGCGTTTCTCCGGCAGAGCGTCGCCGTGGAGTAGGAAGCGGGCGCCCCAACGCTGAACCAGTTCATAGGCCGCCCAGAGGGTCGCGCGCGGGCTGCCGCCGGCGACTATCAGGGCCGGCCGCTCGTGGAGCGTTGCGCGGCGCAGCAGGATGCCTTGGTCGGTGAGCGAGGGGAAGGGCGCGTCCGCGACTGCTTGGCGGATGGGGGGGTTCGTGTCGGGCGAGCCGACGAGGATGAGGGTTTGGCATTCAGAAGGCGCCGACGTGGTAGGTTGGCAACCCAGGCCGAAAAGGAGGTCCAGGTAGCGGCAGACCTCATCGGCGGCGAAGCGTTCGAGTTGCGGTGCATCTTGGCCGAGGACCACGGCGACCGGCGGCGTCGCGGACTGATCGGCCGCTAGGTTTGACGCGATCAGCGTCGTTGCCGCGACGACGCCGAGGCACGCGGTGGCGGGAAAGAGGTTGAGCGGGCTCACTGGAACTCCCCCTTGTTGCGGCTCATCTTGGCGCTCTCCAGAGTTGGCCCGCCACGGCGGGCTGTGGTGGTGCAATGCGGGTTCATCTCGCGTCACCGAGGCTCGGTCGCATGGTGCCGGGCCCATCTCGAAGGTACCATGCCACCGCGAGGAGCGCGAGGGCGAGACTGAAGACAGGCATTGACCGGATTGCGGTCTCGAGGCCGAATCTGGCGCCCATGAGGCCGGTGAGGTAGGGGCCCGCGGCGGCGCCGAGGTTGCCGATGCCGCCCAGAAGGGCGAAGGCAGTGGTGGTACGCTGGGCAAAGCGCAGGCCTGCGAAGGAGTTGACGGAGGGGGCGTCTCCCGAGATGAAGACGCCGGCGAGGGTGAAGGCAGCGAGAGCGGCAAGGTAGGAGTGGGAGGCGATGGTGGCGAGGAAGGCGACCGTGCCGCCGGCGGCGCAAGAGGCGAGCACAAGCAGCTGAGGCACCTTGCGGCGTGAGGTAATCCAACCGAGAAGCATGCGGCCGCCAAAGAAGCCGGCGGAGTTCAGGCTGAGGAAGTAGGCGGCTTGGGCGGCGTTGATTGACAGCCTGTTCTGGTAGAGTTGGCCCGTCCAGGAGGTCATGCCGACCTGGGCGACGCTGTGGAGGAACATGGCGAGGCCGAGGGAATACAGCGCTGGGCTGCGGAGCACCTGTCTCATGGCCAGCAGCGCCTCGCTCGGCCCCTGGCGGCCATGCACGCCGTGAGCGAAGGCGCGCGGGTCCAGCAGTAAGGCCCAGATCGCGGCAGCGAGCAGGAGGGCGGCGACGCCGAAGTAGCCAAGGCGCCAACTGAGCCCGCAGCGCTGGGCGTAGCCGAGCCAGTAGCCGAGCAGAGCGGGACCGAGCGTAGCGCCGAGGGCGCCGCTCATGCCGGAAGCGAAGAAGACGCTTTGCTGCTTGTGCGGCAGGTGATCGCTGATGACCGAGTTGCCGATGACGGCGATAGCGGCGAGGGCGAGTCCGAAGATGGCGGCTCCGAGCAGGACCACGGCGTAGGCGGGCGCGGCTCCAACAACGGCCACGGCAAGCGCGAGGAGGAGCAGCGATACTGCGGCGGCGCGCCGAAGGCCGAGGTGCCCAACAAACCAGCCACCGAGGACGCTGACCCCCAGGCTGGAGAGGAAGGAGACCAGTTGGACTCTGCCCATCTGTTCCAGGTTGGTTGCGAAGGCGCGTTTGAGGACTGGAAAGGTAACGGGGAATAGGCTGAAGAGGGCGCCGAATACGAAGGCGGTGACCATGGCGAGCCAGAAGGCGGTGGGCTCATCCCGCGCCGGACTCTCGCCGCCGCGCGTAGTCGCTGGCTCAGCCGCCATTCAGGTACTCACTTCCGGGCGGCCCGTAAGGCGCGAGGTGCTGCCGGGTTGGGGCATCAGCGGGAGTAGCGAGCGTGGATCTCTACGGCCGTGATCGTCGCTTCGCCGCTGCTGAGGCCGATGGTGACCTGATTGCATCCTTGCAGGACTTGGCCAGGCGCAAGAGGCGCGCGCACGTGGGCGTGGTCGCGGGAGCCGAGTGACAACGCCTGATCATTGAGGCTCAGTTGCAGGGCATCGGCCTGTTCGAGGCCGTCGCAGGTAAGCACCAACTCCAAGGATGACGGCGGGTACTCAGTGAAGTCCTCGCCGACCATGATGGGCACGGGCACCTCTTGCCCAGCCGCGACGGTCGCGGGAAGAACGGCGTGCATCCAGTTATGCGGGTACTCGCGCAGTGGGCGCCCGCGTTCGGCCGCGAACATCATGTCTTTGCCATGGAGGGTCTCCGGGCTGCCGATCTCGTTGAGTAGGCCTACTTGGTAGGCCTTGTCGGGCTCGTGCGGGAACCAGTTGAAGGTGTAGATGCCGTCGGCGCCTTGGAACCAATAGTTGAGGGCCAGTCCGCGGGCGAGTTCGGGGGAGACGGGCATGTAACTGCTTGGCCAGCCGTAGAGGCAGGGATAGATAGTGATGTTGGCGCCCTCGACCAAGCGGCGGAACTCCCCCACCTCGATATCGAGGACGCCGCTTCCGAGAATGATTAGGTCAAGCATACCTTCCGCCACCCACGCAGGCACATCGAAGCCGTCGAGGCGGCAGGCTTCCAGGGTGTCATCAACGCGGACAGCCAACTCGAGTCGCCGGCCGCGGGCACGCCCTTGGGCATCGAGCAACACGCGAACGTCGCGCAGGAACTGGGTGAGGACATCGGCATGGGCAGGCTCCTCGCCGGGGAGGAAGAAGGGGGGGCTGCGCATGAAGTCTATCTCGAGGCCGTCGAAGTCATAATTGCGGACGATCTCCTCGATGGTGGCAAACTTCAGCGCGCGGACCTCGGGCAGAGCGAAGTTGAGGGCGGTGTTGTAGCCGTAGGGGCGGCCCGCGCCGATCATCCATTCCGGATGCTGCTCCTTGAAGGTGGGGAACTCCTCGGGCAGGAAGGAGTCGTGGATGTCGTTGATGCGGAAGGAGTAGAAGACGAGCAGGCCGCGTTTCCTTGCCTCGGCGATCACGACTTTGGGGGGATCGTTGTCCTCGGCGATCCACTGGAGCAGAGCCGGCGGAACTTTGCCGATGCGCCGGCCGGTCAGTTCCAGGACTTTGCTGTCGTAGTTGGCGGTGTTGCCGCCGGCGCCGTCGCACCAGAAGAGGGCGTCAACCTGGCTGTGCTCGAGGCCGGTGAAGGCGTTGGCGATCCAACGGTTGAGGTCGCCGTTGGCGGTGGTGAAGACGCTATTGCCGTCGCAGTTGAAGATGATGCGCGGGTGGTATTGCTGCGGGGGCCGGCCGTTGGCTGGCTGCGGCGGCGGTGCGTTCGGAGACCAACCGGCGGCACAGACGGACGCGGCCAGGATGGCGGCGACCATGATGACTGTGGCAAGCATGTGGCTCATCTTCCTTGGCCCGGGGATGTGGATCTGCGGAGGCGGCGCTGGGAGGGTCATACAGACCGGCCTATGGGCAATCGCTCCAGTCGAAAACGGTGGTGAGGGTCTTGGCGCGCTCGTGGCGGAAGTCCTGATACGCGCGCTGCGCCTCTCGCGGGGGGGCGAGGTCGTAGAGGCCGGCCACGGTGATGCGCCCCTGGGCCAGCCACTGGAGCGCGGCGGCCAAGTCACCGAAGATGCTGTTGCCGCGGAACTCGGTGGCGTGGAGGGGTAGCTGGCATTGCCAGTCGCTGCGGAGGACCACGTACTTGTCGAA
>CAZGSV010000078.1:0-15475 GCA_964528605.1 uncultured Armatimonadia bacterium | reverse complement strand
ACTCGCGGAGACGTGCGTCGACAGAATACTTGGCGTCCCTGCCCAGCCCGTGACTCGCGCGCCCCTGCCTCCTGGGTGGGGCGGCTAGACCTGCGGGGTTCTGTGGACCTGGAGGACCCACGTTGCCTGGCCACCCAGGTGCGGGGCCAGCTCTGCGGCCTGTCTAGCTAACGCCACCAGCCTGCACCGCATACGTGACGCCAGCCGACGGCAGGCGGCTCGCGTCGCGCCCCTGACAGAGAGAGCCACAGTGTTGTTCCGCCCACGCCAGTGCTCGTCACAAGCCCGGCACAGCCCAAGCGCCCATCAGACTCCCGGCGCTTTGACACCCTTTTCTGGCCGAACCTATAATCCACGCGCAGTGGGTTTCGCGGCGGCGAAGGCCGCCGAGTTCTCGTAACTGACTCCACGTGAGGTGAGCGATAGTGAAACTGGCTTGTCAGGAAGGGCTCGCGCCCGGCGACTCGTTCGAAGAACGCATCGAGAACCTGAAGGCATACGGCTATGAGGGCGTCGAGATCAGTGGCCGCTACATATTGCAGGACCGCGGGCTGGTGGCCCAAACGAGACGCTCCTGCGAGCGCGTGGGCTTGCCGGTGAGCAGCATTTGCTCGGGCTTCCGCGGCACTCTGTTGGACGCCAACCCCTCCGAGCGCGAACTGGCGATGGAGGACATCAAGGACCTCCTTTACATGGGCGCGGACCTCGGCGCCGTGGGCCTCATCTTCGTGCCGCTCTTCGGGCCGCCGCGGATCAGCGACCTGTCGCCTTACGCCACCGCGGTCGAACTGGAGAAGTTGCTCCTGGTTCGCTTGCTGGAGGACCTGGTCAAGCACGCCGAGCGCGCGGGCACCCTCCTTTTGCTGGAGCCGCTCAACCGCTACGAGACCCACCTGCCCAACCGCTTACAGCAGGCCATTGAGATTTGCGAAAAGGTCGCGAACCCCCAGCTGAAGATAATGGCGGACTTCTTCCACATGAGCATCGAGGAGGCGGACATCGCCAAGTCGCTGCGCGGCGCCAGGGGCTGGGTGCGCCACATTCACCTGGCGGACAGCAACCGCGCACTCCCGGGCGAGGGCCACACCGACTTCAAGTCCGGCTTCGCCGCTCTGGACGCCATCGGCTACAAGGACTTCATGGCCTTGGAGTGCGGCGTCTACGGGGATAAGGAACAGGCCTTGCGCAAGAGCGCGCGCTACCTGCGCTCCTGCATGCCTAAGAAGAAGAGGTGACACGGATGGCAGTGCGAGTTGCGTTCGTAGGCTGCGGCGGCATCGCCAGCAGGCACATGCAGTCCCTACAGCAGTTGGCAGTGCAGTTTGTCTCTTTCTGTGATCTGGACGAGGGGCGGGCACAGCGTGCGGCGGCGCAGTACAACGGCAAGGCCTACACCGACTTCGACAAGATGCTCAAGAGCGAGAAGTTCGACGCCCTCTGGGTCTGCGTGCCCCCGCACGGCCACGTCGGTCAAGAGCAGAAGGCAGCGGAGAAGGGCATCCACATCATGGTGGAGAAGCCGGTGGCCAACAACTTGGCCAGCGCGCGCGAGGTCGAGGCAGCCATCGCCAAGGCCGGCGTCGTCAACTGCGTTGCCTACCACTGGCGCTACATGGACATCACGCGAAAGGCGCTCGAGATCCTCAAGGACTATCGCGTCGGCATGGCGCTGGGCTACTGGATCGGCGGCCTGCCGGGCGTCGCCTGGTGGCGAGTGCAGGCGGAGTCAGGCGGCCAGTTAGTCGAGCAGACCACCCACATCGTCGACCTGTGCCGCTACCTGGTGGGCGAAGTGCGTCGCGTGCACGCGGTGGGCGCGCTCAGCAACCTGACCGACGTACCCAACCTGGACGTCTGGGATGTGGCCTGCGTCAACTTGGAGTTCGAGAACGGCGCCATCGGCAACGTGAGCAACTCCTGCATGATCCCTCAAGGCCACCTGGTCGGCCTACACTTGTTCGCGCGCGACCTGGTCCTCGAGATCGGCGGCAGACTGGTCATCAAGCGCCCCAGGCACCGCGAAGAGATAGAGGGCAGCCTGGACCCCAACCTGGAGGAGAACAAAGCGTTCTTGCGCGGTATCGAGCAAGGCGACAGCAGCGGCATCCGCTCCTCCTACGCTGACGGCGTGAAGACGCTTGCCGTCACTCTTGCCGCGGATCAGTCGGGCAGAACTCACCAGGTCGTGGAACTGTAGGGGCGGGACCGCGTCCCGCGGGGAGAGCAGGCAGAAGAGTGCCGGCGACACGCATCCTCATCGTGGACGATGATCCCCACGTCTGCGAACTGCTGTCTATCTACCTCAAGCGTGAGGGCTTTGAGGTCGTGAGCGTCGGCACCGGGCAGGACGGGCTGCGGCAGGCGGACCAGTTCAAGCCGGCGCTGGTGGTGCTGGACTTGATGCTGCCGGATATCGCCGGCACGGAGGTGTGCGAACGGCTGCGGCGCCGGTCCCCGGTGCCCATCATGATGCTGACCGCGCGCACGGAGGAGGCGGATCGCGTTCTCGGGCTGGAGCTGGGCGCGGACGACTATGTGGTCAAGCCCTTCAGCCCGCGCGAAGTGGTGGCGCGCATCAAGGCCATTCTACGGCGCGCCGAGCCCGAGGAGAAAGCGGAACGGATCGAGTTGCCGGGCCTGGTGATAGACTTCAAGTGCGCCCTGGCTTAGGCCGGCGGCCACCGGCTCGAGCTCACGCCCACCGAGTTGCGCCTGCTCACCGAGTTCGCCCTGCACCCCAACGAGGTGCTCAGCCGCGACGTGCTGCTGAAGCGCGTGTGGGGGTTCGAGTTGCTGCCCGACTACCAACGCACCGTGGATACGCACATGAAACGCCTCCGGGCCAAGTTGGCGGAGGCGGGTCCCTTGCCGTTCTCCATCGTTACTCAATGGGGCCTCGGCTATCGTTTGGCGACGGGCGAGGAGACCGCGAACAAGGAAGGAAGCAACGGCTGATTCTGAAGACAGCCGAGGAATGAGGGCACTGGTGGTGGAAGCGCGGGATGGCTGGATTGGGCGTTGGCTGGTGCCGCGGTCACTGTTTGGGCGACTGGTCGCGGTCAACCTATTGCTTTCCCTTATCGCCATAGCGGGCGTGAGTCTATGCGCGGGGTGGGTCTTCGCGCGCAATTACGAGCGGGCGCGGGACAAGGACCTGATAGGCATCGCCGAGGGCATGGCCGCGCAACTGAA
The DNA here is from genome assembly GCA_964528605.1 of uncultured Armatimonadia bacterium. Taxonomy (GTDB): domain Bacteria; phylum Armatimonadota; class Zipacnadia; order CAZGSV01; family CAZGSV01; genus CAZGSV01. The sequence goes on along the minus strand of CAZGSV010000078.1, from coordinate 12,283 downwards.
GGGGCAGGTGTCGCCCTCCGGCATCAACCGCAAGGCCGTCGAGCAGCAACTCCGCTGGCTCTCGGAAGCGTTGGACGTGAAGGTCTGCCTGGTGGACAACCAAGGAAGGGCGCTGGCGGAGGCGGAGTGTTGCCCGCCCATTCTGCGTGCCGGGCGCAGGACCGAGGCGGGGCACCGGCCTCTCTCTGAGGGCATCTCAAAGGGACTGCGCTGTCTCATGGGCAGCACCATGCTCACCGCCACGCAGGAGGTGCGCGACGCGCAAGGGCGCAAGGTAGGGTTGCTCTACGTCCACGCGCCCGCCACCGGCCTGCTCGCGCCCGTCTCCGACATGCGGGCGGCGCTTATCGTCATCGCCGCGGCGCTGGCTCTGCTCTCCGTCGCGCTCTCATTGCTGGTGGCTCGGTCGGTGGCCGCGCCGCTCTTCCGTCTGACCGCCGCCATCGAGAGCATCCGCGCCGGCGGCTGGGGCGAGACGACCAGCGAACTGCACGGCACGCAGGAAGTGCGCGCGCTCGCCACCACCTTCAACGCCCTCTCCGGCGAACTGGGACAGACGTTCGCTCGCCTGCAGACGGAGAGGGACCTGACCTTGCGGCTGCTCGACTCCTTGGCGGAGGGGGTGCTTGCGGTCTCGGCGCAGGGCCAGGTGGTGCTCGCCAATCCGCAGGCGGCTCGGCTGCTTGGTCTGGAACTCCCCAAAGTGATGGGCAAGCCGGTCGCTGAACTTCCCGGGGGCGGCGACCTAGGCGGCTTCCTGAGCGCCGCCTTGGCAGAGGGCCGCGGGGGCTCGGCCGAACTGAGCCCCGTTGACGGGGGCGTTCCGCTGTTGGCGGTGGCCTCTCCGGTGCACGATCCGCGCGGCGGATTGTGGGGCCTGGTGGCGGTGGTACGCGAGGCCAGCGAAAGGCGCTCCACCGATGAGTTGGAGCGGGCCCTGCTGGCCGCGGTGTCGCACGAGTTGCGCACCCCGCTCACCGCCATCCGTGGCTTCGCCGAGGCCATAATCGACCGGGCGCAGCCGGAGCAGCAGGAACGCTACCTGCGCATAATCCTGGACGAGGCGCTGCGCCTGCAAGGACTGATAGATCGCATCTTCGACCTGGCCAAACTGCAAGAGTCCTCGGTGCCCCTTCGCCTGCAGCCCTTGCAGATGACCGCCCTGATTCGCAAGGTGGCTGACAGTTTCCAGTTGCAGGCGCAGGAGAAATCCGTGCGCCTCATCACCACCGCCCCCGACGGGTTGCCGCCGGTGCCGGCCGACGAGGAGAAGGTACATCAGGTGCTCGCCAACCTGGTGAGCAACGCGCTCAAGCACAGCCCGCAGGGGGGGGCAGTGACCATCGCCGCCCGTCAAGTCGAAGACGCCGTAGAGGTTGCGGTGACCGACAATGGGCCGGGGCTCAGCGAGACGGAGGCCGCGCGCGTGTGGGAAGCCTTCTACACCGGCGATCAGGCCCGCAGGCAGCAGGCAGGCTTGGGCCTCGGGCTGGCCATAGTGCGTCGCATAGTCGAACTGCACGGCGGCTCCGTCGGCGTCACCAGTCAACCCGGCAAAGGAGCCTCCTTCCGTTTCGTGCTGCCGAGCTCCGTGCGCCGAGAGTCGTAAGCGCGCCCGCCGATTGACCGCCCTGCCGCGTCCGAGTAGGATAGCGGGGAAGGGTGGCCTTCGCCCGGGGCGAGGCGCTGCCCTGCCTCATTTCTCATGGCCGACAAAGAGGGCAAACGGGTTCGCTCGCCGGTAACCAGGTTCCTGTCGCGCTACGCCTGGCCTTACCGGCGCTACCTGTTGCTGATGATACTGGTGGCGCTGGCAGCCCGCGGCGCCGCCATCGCGAGCCCCCAGGTTATCAAGGGCGTCTTCAACTACTCGCTGGAGCACAAGGGCACGCACCTGTTCGGCCATGCCCTCTCGCCCCTGCAACTGCTGAACCTGTCTCTGCTGGCGATGATGGGGCTGGCGCTCATCGGCGGGCTGTTCATCTACGCCCAGCGCATGCTTTCCGCCACCGCGGGCCACAAGATCATCTTCGACCTGCGCTTCGACCTGTTCCACCACCTGCAGACGCTCTCGCCGGGCTTCTACGACCGCCGCTCCACCGGCCGCGTTATGTCGCGCCTGATAAGCGACATAGACTCCGCGCGCGAAATGGTGAGCGGGGTGCTGGTCGGGCCCACCATTCAGCTCGCCACGCTGGCCTGGGTGCTGATCATGATGTTCCGCGAGTCGGCGACGCTGACGCTGGTGGCGCTGGCCATTTCACCCCTCTATCTCTACACCTTCTACACTTTGAGCCCGCGCTTGCGCGAGGCGAGCCGCCGCGTGCAGATGGAGAAGGCCATCATCTCCGGCACGCTGCAGGAGCGCATCGCCGGCATTCGCGTGGTGCAGTCCTTCACCCGCGAGCGCACGGAAGAAATCCGGCTGTTTTCTCAGGCCGGCGATCTGCTGCGGACCGTCATCTACAGAGCCTCCCTAAGCGGCAGACTCACCGCCATCGCCAGCACGCTCACCGGCCTGGGCACCGCGGTCATCATCTGGTACGGCGCCAGTCAGGTGCTGCACGGCTCCCTCACCAAGGGCGGCTTCATCGCCTTCTACGTTTACCTGGGCATGCTCTACACCCCCTTGGCGCAACTGGCCGAGGTGGGCGAGACCTATCAAACCGCCGCCGCCTCCATTGACCGCATCTTCCGTCTGTTGGATACGCAATCTGAGGTCCGGGACAAGCCGGACGCCGTTGAACTCGCCCAGTGCCAGGGCGCGGTGGCCTTCGAGAACGTTACTTTCGGCTACTCGCCCGAGCGCCTCGTGCTCAAGAACGTCTGCCTACAGGCGCGCAGGGGAGACCGTGTCGCGCTCGTCGGCCCCAGCGGGGCCGGCAAGACCACCGTGGTCAACCTGCTGATGCGCTTCTACGAGCCCACTGCGGGCCGGGTTCTCGTTGATGGGCGCAATATCCTTGACTACACCGTCCTCTCCCTGCGCCGCCACACGGGCTACGTGGCGCAGGACCCCATGCTGTTCTCCGGCACCGTGGCGGAGAACATCATGTACGGACGCCGCGGCGCCTCCATGCGCGAGGTGATGGAGGCGGCCAAGGCCGCCAACGCGCACCAGTTCATCACCGAGTTGACCGAGGGATACGAAACTCAAGTGGGCGAGAGGGGAGTAAGACTCTCCGGCGGGCAGGTGCAGCGCCTCGCGATAGCCCGCGCTTTGCTCCGCGGCCCTGAGATTCTCATCCTCGACGAGGCCACCTCCTCCGTGGATTCGGTCTCCGAGGCGCTGATCCAGCAGGCGCTCGAACGCCTCATGCGCGGCCGCACCACCTTCATCATCGCCCACCGCCTGTCCACCGTCATGGGTGCCACGCAGATTCTGGTTCTCGACCAGGGAGAAGTAGTCGAGCGCGGCACGCACGAGGAACTGGTCGCCAACGGCGCCCTGTACGCTCGCTTGTGCCGCGAGCAGATGCAGGCGGACGAGTGGGTCCTGGCGGGCGAGGGCGACACCGCCGGCGGCTAGAGGGCGGAACATGGGCCTCATCGTCGGCAACATCGTCTACGCCGCCGTGCTGCTGCTGGCGGTGCTCGCGACCGCACTGGGCCTGCCCGGGACAGTGCTGGTGCTCATCAGCAGTCTCATCTACGCCTTGGCAACCAAGTTCACGGTGGTGACGGGCACTACTCTTCTGGGCCTGCTGGCCGTGACCGTAGTCGCCGAGACCGCCGACAACTGGGTACAGGCCGCGGCCGCTAAGAAGGGGGGGGCGTCTAGCGGCGCCGTAGGGGTGGCGCTGCTCGGCGGCATCGCCGGCGCCATCGTTTTCTGGCCCCTCTTGGGCGGCGCGCTCACGGTTGTGGGGCTGACGGTCGGCCCGCTGGGCTTTCTGGTCAGCGCGGGGCTCGCCCCTTTCCTAGGCGCGCTCCTAGGCGCCACGCTGGCCGCCTACCTGTGGGAGCGCAGGCGCGGCACGGCCGCCGCCCAGGCCTGGCGCGCGGCGCGGAGCACCGCCATCGGCCGCCTCTGGGGAACCCTGCTCAAGATGGGGTTAGTGGTCGGCATGGTGGCCTTTCTGCTGGCGCGGTTGTTCTGGTAATGGCCGGGGCGCCGCCGAGACACACCGACTCCTTGGAGACCGGAATGGATGTAGCCGAACTGGAGAAGATGTTCGCCGTGGAGGAGCACTATTGGTGGTTTGTGGGGCGGCGAGCGATCATCAAGAGTGTGCTCTCCAGGCACTTTGGTCCGCGTCGGGCCCGCTGGGTGTTGGACCTGGCCTCCGGCACGGGCGGGAATCTGGAGATTCTAAGCCAGTGCGGGCGGGTCTTGGCGCTCGACCTCTCCGAACATGCGGTGGAACGCTGCCGGGAGCGCGGCTGCCCCCATGTGGTCTGCGGGTCCGCCACCGCACTTCCGCTCGCCTCGGGCAGCGTTGACCTGGTTGCCAGCCTCGACCTCCTCGAACACCTCGAGGACGAGGGCGCGGCCGCGCGCGAGATGTGCCGAGTTCTCCAACCCGGTGGCGTCGCGGTCGTCACCGTACCCGCCTACCGCTGGCTCTGGAGCGACCACGACATCGCTCTGGCGCACCGCCGGCGCTATGTGCTCAAGCAACTGACCGCGCTGCTGCGTGGGGCGGGGTTCGAGATTCTGCAGGGTACTTACTGCATCTTCTTTCTCTTCTTGCCGATTGCCGGTTTTCGGCTGCTGCAGCGACTAGTGCGGCTTTTGGTGCGCCGTTCCCCCCCCGCGAGCGCTTACATTCAGGTCGCGCCCTGGGTTTCCGCCGTCTTTGTCTGGCTGCTGCGACTGGAGGCGCGCCTGCTGCGGCACATCAATCTGCCTTTGGGGGTGTCCTGCCTGTGCATCGCGCGACGGCCCAGGCCCTGATTGCGGCCGGGCTCGCCCTCTCGCTGGCGCTCTGCGGTTGCCGAGGCAAGAGCCTCCGCGTGCTGTGCCTGGCAGGCACCCCGGGCGAGCAGTTGCTCCGCGACCGACTTGCGCGCGCGCACCAGAGCGCGGGCCCGCGCATCCAGTACGAGATCGCCAACTCTCGCGACGAGTTGATCCTCGCCGCTCGGCGCCGCCCTGCCCCCGACGCCATCTGGGCGAGCGACGCCGCCCTGGCAGAGGTGGATCGGGTCGCCGCACTGGAAGACCTGGCACCGCGCTTGCGCACCGCCGGGCAGGAGCAGGCGTTCGCGCAGCCCGCGCTCGACCTGTGCCGCTCGGGAGCAAGGCTCAGGGCGCTACCCATAGACATCTTCGTCGCCGCGCTCTACTTCAACCAGGAACTCTTCACGCAGGGGCAGGTGCCGGTGCCCAGGGGCGACTGGACCTGGTCCCAGTACCTCGCCGCGGCCAAGAGGCTGACCCTGGACACCAATGGGGACGGCGTCCCCGATATCTACGGAGTCTGCAGGCTGTCGGAACTGCAGGCGATGTTGCTGCAGGCGGGGGTGCGGACCTTTGACGAGTCGCTGACGCGGTGCATCATAGCCCAGCAGCCCGAGGTGGCGCAGGCGCTCAACTTCTACCTGGACCTCGACCGCGCGCACCACGTCGCCTATCCCTCGGCCGGCTATGACGTAGTGCAGGTCTTCGGCGCAGGCAGGGCCGCGATGTTCGTCGGCAGCAGCCGCTGGGTGGCCGAACTCTCGCGCATGACCGATCTCGAGTGGGCCGCCAGCCCTGCCCCGAGCGACAGGCCAAACCAGGGCGCCGTGCCCATGGGCGCCATTTGCATCGCCATACCCAAGGGAGCCAAGCAGCCCGAAGAGGCGTGGCGCTTTGCGCTCTTCTGCGCCAGCCGCGAAGGGCAGCAGGCCGGGGGGGAGGCCTTGGCGGGCGCAGTGCCCGCGCAGACCGCCGCGGCCACGCTCCCCGTCTTCAACCCCGCGCAGCCCACAGGCTTCCCGGCCCTGGTGCAGGGCGCCTACCAAAGCAAGGGGCTGCCCACGACCTGGGCCCGTTCCTACCTCGATCGCGAAGTGTGGTCCAAGGAACTGGACGGATTGCTGGCCGGAACGCAGACGGTGGAGCAGACCCTCGCCAACCTGCAGGCCGCCGGCGAGCGCATCCTGAAGATGGATCTGGCTCAGGCAGCCGCGGCCGCTACGCGCCAGCGCCGCTAGCCGGAGAGCCGGCCCGCCTTAGGCGGACTCCGCAGGCGGGACCAGTATCAGTGCGCCCAACCCCGCCAGCGACGTCGGCGGCGCCCCCCCGCTTAGGTCCACCATCCCCTCCACCTGGGGCAGCGGCGCCTCTTTCCCATTCAGGTTCAGAAACGCCCGCGCCTTCGGGAACTCGCGGCTCAGCACTCCGTCTTTCTCCTGAGACTTGCCCGCCGGAGCGCCCAAGCCCATCGCGCCGTCCATCCCTGCACTCGCGAGCAGCGCCGGATCAATGCAAACCCTCGCGCGCTCAGACCATGTGAGCAGGTAAAGCGCCATGAGTTGCCGCACCGCACCCTCGCTCTGCTGGGGCTTGCCCGACTCGGCCTCGGGCCAGGCCGGAACCAGCAGCAGATGACGCTTGCCCTTCGCCAGCGCCTCGGCCGCCTTGCTCACGCCATTCCACAGACCCGTCAGCCACTTGCCGCCCGCCTTGGCGTCCCACCCTACCTGCACCCGTAGCGCCAGCCCGTCCATCTCGGGCACGAGCAGCAGCATCCGGTCCAGATCGCTCAGGTCCGCTTCAACAATCAGGGACGCCTGCGGGGCTGACTTTCTCAGCGCTCCCAGAAGTTCGGGCGCGCCCAGGACCAGCGGGCTCTGCGCCGCCTCCGCCGCCTCGTTGGCCACCGGCGGCGCCGGCGTGAGTGCAACCCCTTGCAGGTAGAGGCCATCGGCGGCTGACTCTTGCAGTTGCCTCGTCAAGGCCGCAGCCAGCCCCTCCCTCGCGCTTGGTGAGGACAGGTCGAACCGCGCCTCGCCCTGCGTGGGAATGCCCCCCACCTCCGACCCAGCCCTCGCGAGCCACGTCGGATCGGCTTCGGAGACAGGCACTGCCGCGGCATCTGCGGACGGTCGCAGATCGCGAACCAGCAGAACCTTGGCCTGGGGGAATGGTTTGCGCAGCGCTCGTGTGAGAGCACCGTCAACCTGCGGGACAAGAAAGACCGAAACGCTCGCGTAGGCAGCCCGCTCCGCCTCCGCCGGTTCGCTCTGCACCAGCGCGCACAAGCCAAGGCCTTGCACAGGGGCCAGCCGCTCCGGCGACTCGGCAGTGGGGCTGCCGGTGACCGGATTGCTCAAAGGTTGCAGCCCCGGAGAAGCCAGCCCGGCCTCTCGCGGCCTCGGCGTCTCCCCTCCGCAACCCAGGGCCAACAGGAGCCCGGCGAGCAGCACTGGCGAGAGCAGTCTCACTGGTCGGCGCCTCCCCACCATCACACCTCCTCGCCGAAGTTCGCCCCTTACGCGTTCGCCACGTAGTCGGGCGAGGCGCGCAGGTCCGCGCACAAACCGCGCACCATCGTGGCCGAGGCCGCAGGCACGCTCGACACCTCCTGCGCGAAGTCCCGCAGGCAGACCTTGAGGGCCGAAGGCACCGCGTCAATCCAGATCTTCGGGCCCTCCAGCAGGCAGAAGGTGGCGCCGTTCTGCGTTTCCTTCGGGAAACGGGTCACGAAGGCTTCCTCTTTGCCGGCCAGCAGTTCCTTGCGGCCCGCCTTGCGGCTGACCTGCTCCTTGAACTGCTCCGTCATCCCGCGCAGGGACCGGATGATCTTCTCCACCGCCGCGTTGCGGGAGAGGCCTACGTCAACCCAGTCCTCGTCGTGCACGCGCACCTTGACCTCGGGATCCGCCTGCAAGAGCGCTCCCACGAGCGGTATCAGCGCATCCGCGAACGAGGGTTGCTCGACCTTCTTCGGGCTATCTTCTTGCTTAGGCATCGGTAACCGGCCCTCCCTGGAACCCGCACTATACCACCCCCCTGCGGGGCGGTCAAACCAAGCCCCCGGAAACCCGCGACAGCAACCGGTTTGACGCGCCTCCCATTCCGTTCCCGCGGCATCGTCCGGGTTTAGGCCCAGCGCCAGCGCGGCGCTCCCTGCGTCGGGGGGTAAACGTACTCTGTTGAGAGGCGCACGACCTCGGGCGCAAAGTCGTGCCTGAGGCAGACCCCGCCAACGGCGGGGCCCGACGCTACCTCTTCAGGTTCGACGGAGGTGGGGCGGGAATCAAGGCCGAAGCCTTGAGTTACCCTCGCAGCGCACCGTAACTCAAACCTTCAGGTTTGATGGGAAGGGGCGCTACCGGTTGGGGGCCGTCTTCGTCACTTGAGCGCGTCGAGCAGCCGCCGAACCGTCTCCAGCAGAATGGGCTCGTTGTCGCGGCCGGCGGAGAGGGACTCCTGCACGCCCTCCGGGTCCCAGGTTTCGAGCGCCACGAAGTAGCCCAACTCGTGATTCGCAAGCCCAAGAATGAAGTTGTACCGCCCCGTCATCATGGCCTTGACCTTGGCCGTCACCTCGGGATGCGGCTCACCGGGGACCGTCACCATCTGCACCGGCCCGATCTGAATCAGCGAAATGTCCGCCAGGGTGCGCCCTTCCGTGTCGAGGGGAACAGGCACCACGCCGGCGCCGACCGCGGCGAGCAGGTCCGGACTGGTGACTGGGAACGGCACGCTCTCCGAAGCCACCGAGATAGCCGGCGCCGCGATGGCTTCGGCTTTCTCGAGCGCTTGCAGGGCTGCGTCGGCCACTCCGTATCCGAGTTGCCGCAGCATCTGTTCGTGCGGCTCGCGCGCCACGGGCTCGATGCCGCCGAGCGCGCCGTTGAAGAAGAGCACCTCGCCCGGCGCCTTCTCCGCGATCCGCCGGCGCATCTCGTGCACCCAGTCGGAGGAGATGACGGTGCTCTCTTCCGTGAGCACGTCCGGGTGATTGCCGAAGTTGACGATGGTGGCGAGTGGGGTGTCAGTGGCAGCGTCGCGCACCTGCAGCACCGCGACCGAGGGATCGAAGACGCCGGGGTTGTGCCAGTTGTGGGCCACTCCGACCGTCTCTTGGTCTCGCACCGGCAGCTCAACGGCGCCTGCCAGCAGCCGCGCTGGCCGCAGGTTCTCCTGCGCCTGGCCAATCGCTTCCACAATGCGGCCGATGACCCAGGAGACGTAGTTGAGGTTCACCGCCTTACCCGCCGGGCCGAAGACGCCGAGGGTGCACGGAGATGAGTGAGTGTGCGAGCAGGCCACGACGATGTGGTCCCACTCCAGGCCGAGCACTCCGACCTTGATGGCATCCGCCCATTGCCCGAACAGGCCGATGAGGTCCACGGATACCAGGGCCACTTGCTCGTTGCCGTCGTCGAGGACCAATGCCTTCGCGTAGAGGTCATCGCGGACTCCGGTCGCGGCCCGGTCGGCGTAGTAGCCGTCGAGATAGATGGGCCCGGCGGGCTTGAACAGCCCGTCCGCATTCTCGGCCCCGGGCGCCGCGGGCGTGATGCGCACCGAGGCCACGCCGGCGCGGAAGGCGGGCTCACTCTGCGCAACCTCAGCGCCCACACCGTCAACGACCAACACACAGACAATCAGAACGCCCAACACAACCCACCCGGTTTCGGACCAAGACAACGCCATCACCTCCGTCGTCACAATTGCCCAGCGCGGCCGCGGGCCACGCGTAGGGGCGAGCCGCCCGGCTCGCCCGTGTGTAGAAACCGCGCGGGACAGGCCACCTGGCGCACCCTCCAACACCTCGTGCCCATCAATTCACAAGGCGTCTCTACGGCACCAGGGCCACCGCTCGGACCGGGCCGGCGCTGCCGCGCTTTACCTTGAGCGGGAAGCAGCACACCGTGAAGCCGGCGGGGGGCAGCAGGTGCAGATTGGCAAGGCGTTCGAGATGACAATAGGGGCGTTCGACGCCTAGATAGTGAGCCTCCCAGAAGACGCCGGGCCGCCCCGCCGCGCGCGCCCTCTCAGCCTGTGCGCCGAGGGGGCCGTCCCATCCCCAAGCGTCAATGCCCATAAGCCGCACACCCTGATCGAGCAGCCACTCCGTCGCCTCGCGGGTAACGCCGGGGCCCTTGGTGAAGTAATCGGGAGAGCCGAGCAGGCGGTCGCAGCCGGTGCGCACGAGCACAATGTCCTCGGGCTTGAGCGAGTAGTTGATCTGGCCGAGTGCCCCCCTTAGGTCCGCACCGCTTATGGTCTCACGGTCGCCCTTGTGTGTCAGGTCCAGCACGACGCCGGGGCCGTAGCACCACTCGAGCGGCACTTGGTCTATGGTCATGGTGGGCTGGCCGTCCACGCCGGCCGGGCCGTAGTGGTAGGGCGCGTCGAGATGGGTCGTGCCGTGGGTGGACAACTTGATCACCTCGCTGGCCCAGCCCAGCCCCCCCGCGAGCAGCCGGCGCGGCAAGCGCGTGATGAGCCAGATGGCCAATCGGCCGAAGCGGTGGTGCTGATAGCGCACCCGGTTGCGCGCCCACCACGGGGCCCACGCCCGGTCGTTCTCCAGCGCAACGCTCAGGTCAACGAAACGCACCACAGATCCCTACCCTTTCGCCCTGTCACACGGCTGTTGAAGGACCGCCGCCCGCGCAACTCCGACGTGACGTCGCAGGCCTCGCCCGATTCCCAGGTCACTCGCCGAGGTTGAGGGCCGCCGTAGTGCCGAACGCGTTCAACTCAGTCTGCTGCATCGCGGCCTCCAGGCTCCGCCGGAGCTTGGACAATGTGCGCAGCCAGCTCCTGGATGACCCGGTCATCCAGCGCGGCTGCCTTCGCAGCCGCCACGTGCTCGCTGGCTTGCTCCCTCTGGCCTTGCAACGCCAGAAGGAGGGCGAGACACAGGTGCGAACAGGCGGCCACGGGCACTTGTCGTGTCTCGCGCAGGGTCAACCTTTCAGCGTCCTCCGTCAACACGTTCAGACACGATGCCTCCGCCTCGCTCGCCCGTGGGTGGGCAAGCACTTCCTCGTAGAGGCCTCTCGCCAGATCGGAACGGCCCAATAGCGCGTTCACCGTAGCGAGATTGTGGAGCGGCAGTGGATCACGCCTTAGTTCGACGGCCCGGGAGAAGCAAGACGCGGCCTTATCAAGATTCTTGGAACGGTTCATGAGGAGGTATCCTAGGTTGCTGTGGACCGTGGACTCCAGTGGGAACAGGGCGGCTGCGGCCTCAGCGCACCAGAGGGCGTCGTCCTGGTTTCCGCGTAGATGAGCGCGAATCGTGTCAAACACAGCCTGCGCAAGGGCCGTCTCGCGGAGGTCTGTCTGGTCGCAGCCCGCAAACTGGCGACCGAAGTAACCCAGGTCTGGTGTCAGCTTCTCAACGACTTCCCAGGCGATCACCTGTAGCCCGAGTATCCGCAGCCGCGGGCCCAGCTCAGTGAGGGCGGCCTCGCTGCACCTCCGAAGCGCCTCCAGCCCCTCCGGGGGCACGGCGCGCACGAAGGTATGGGTCCGAGGGGGCCGTTCGTAGCCCAGACGCACCCGGAAGCTCGCCGCCGCAGCGGGGGTCTTGCCTCGACACGCCCACCAGGTCCAGAAATCCGATAGCTGCCGCTCGAGGTCCCGGATTTGCTCCGCCTCAGGCTGCCCGGGACCGCGCCGGGGCAGCCGGCGGAGCCACAAGGCCGGTTCGAGTGTCTCCGCCCCCAGCCGACGGCCCATCTCGCCGCGAAACCAGTGCTCCGCGAGTTCCGTGTAACCTGCGTGCACGTGGTGTAACTTCAGCCCGGCCGCCCTGGCCGCGCACTTGAGGTACACGCGGTCGAACTCGTCGCCAGCGAGCTGCCGCGCCCCGCTTTCCTCGTCAACCTCCAGGAGGCCTAGGCCGCGAAAGCGGTCGACGAGAGCTTGGAACTCCTTCTGGGCCTCAGCGAGACGAACCTCGTCCGCAGGCCCCGCTTGATCAGCGAGTCGGAGCCGGGCCAGGTCACTAAGCGGCGCAACGCCCAGCTCCGTCAGGTCCCACAACGCCTGCAATTCGCCTTCGGTAAGCTGACGCACCCCAGCCAACTTGAGACCGCGGGGCTCGACGCGCGCCTGCAGATCACTGAGTACGGAGTCGAGCACCTCTGGCGTCAGAGTCAGCCGGTGGCGCCCCCTGGACTCCGCCTCCCGGTACATGTAGTGGGCATACAACTGTATCTCCCACGGCCGCCCCCCCGTCAGCGAGTGGACGTCATCCGCCGTTTCCGCATCCAGCCAGGCTTCCGGGTCCAGTCCCGCCCCTTTGAGCCGCAGCTCGAGGCACTCTCGAGTCTGCCACGGTGCCTCGAAGCGAGCGACCGCGACTTGTTTGAACCGACGGCGCAT
>CAZGSV010000077.1:0-15487 GCA_964528605.1 uncultured Armatimonadia bacterium | reverse complement strand
GGTAGCGCTCCGGATCATCAGGCGAGCCCACGAATCCGGCTACCTAGCCCTTATGTCCGAGTTCCAGTTCACGCCGTGCGTTGCCTTCGAGCCGATTGGCCAGGGCCCGTCAGGTTAGGGCTGGCGGGCTCGGCAGCCAAGGGGGAACCAGAATGCCAGACGCCATGTACGCGGGGCTCTGCTCGCCCCAAGTCCTCAAACGTGCTTGGTACTTGGCGCGGGACGACGCACGAGACGCCTTTGTTACGGATCCCTACCACTACTATGACTTCGAGTTCGACTTGGATCGCAACCTGGAGAGACTGGCCGACGCCCTCGCTACGGATGCGTACCACCCGCAACCGATGCTCCGTATCGACGTCCCCAAGTCCCCGCTCGCGGTGCGCCCCGGGTCGATCCCAGAGATCGAGGACTGGGTGGTGCTCTTCGCGATCACGTATCTGATCGCTCCCCGTCTGGACGGCAAGATCCCCGAGCAGGTGTACTCTTATCGCCTGCGCTCAAAGGCCGAGAGGGACCAGCTGTTCCAGGACGTGGATGTCCTCGAGTTTCCTCTGCTCGGGAAGAGGCAAGTTGTCCGTCCGGCTCGCATGGTCGAGCCCTGGTACGAGAGGTGGCCTCAGTTCGTCGTGGAATGCGTCAGAGCATACACGCAGGAGGGATACCAGTTCCTCAGCGTGGCCGATGTCGCGGCGTACTTTGAGAACATCGATCTCGACATTCTCAGAACGATCTTGGTCCAGCATCTCCCAAAGGAACAGAAGATCGTCAATCTGCTCATCTCGATGCTGCAGGCGTGGGGCTGGCGAACGACGCACGGCGCGTGCATAGGGCGAGGCATCCCCCAGGGGAACGAGGTCTCCAGCTTCCTCGGCAACGTGTACCTCCTGCCCCTGGATTGGGCTCTCCAAAGATTCTGTAGGGTCAGGGGAGCCCGGTGGCTCCGGTATATGGACGACGTCAAGGTATTCTGCAAGGAGGAGAGGACGGCACGCCGGGCGGTCTTTACGATGAACGAGGCATTGCGCGGGCTGCAACTCAACATGCAGGGCGCAAAGACGCAGGTGCTCCGCGACCAGGAGATCGAAAAGGAGCTCCTGGACGAGCGAGTTACCAGGGTCTCGGAGGTAATAGACGAGATCCACCGCGCACGGGGCAAAATCCAGCGGGCGACACAGGTCGCACTAGTGCGCCGACTGCGCCAGCAGTACAAGTGCTTGCCGAAAAGGGGGACAATCATCACCGGCAAGGACATGAGATTGCTCCGGCGTCTGGTGACGGGGTTCTCGCTCCTCCGCGACCCTTCCCTGGTGCATTTCCTGCTGGGTCAAGTCCGTTTGAACCCCGATCAGCAACTCATGGAAAAGACAGTGACGTACCTGGCCCTTTTTCCCCGCAAGCGCGCCATCGGTACCGCGGTCTCGGAGTTCATAAACGCTCCAGAGAACGTGTTCTCCCTGCAGCAGGCGCAGCTACTCACCATACTGCGGAATCTGAGGACTTGCCCAAAGGGGGCGCTGGACTACGCGCGTCGTACGCTCCGAAGCCCGAAGGCCCACTGGTACGTGCGCGTCCAGTGCGCCCTCCTGCTAGACCGCACGGTCCTCCCACCGCGCTCGCTTAGCAGCCTCAGGCACCTGTACGCGCAGGAGCGTCATCAGGAGATCAAGAGAGCGCTCGTCCGCTGCCTGTGCCAGCTGAGCCAGAGCGAACAGGCGGCGGTGCTGCGAGAAGCGGTCCTGGCCGGGGAACGGAAGGTATCGCGAATCGCAGGCGCACTCCTGCAGCTCAGGGAGAAGCCGCAGGCAGCACAGCGCGAGCTAGACCGCCTGTTGCCAGCCGGAGCGAACCGCCCCCTGGACGAAGGCGCCCTGGCTGAGGCCTTCTACAGGGTCGAGGTCATCAAGTTCACCGAGCACGAGCCCACGAGGCATGACCTACGTAGGAGGCTGCGCCGGCACCGCTCTCGGATGAGGGACCCTCGCCTCCGTCAGCGTGTGTGTCGCGTTCTCCGGTCACTCGACAGCCGCGCGCCCGCGCGATGACAGCCCGTGGGTGCCGAGCTCAGCCGCTCTAGTTTTCGTGGTGACCCGTCCGCCCCGCCTCAGGGCGGCCTCGGCGGTAGCTAGGGCATACTGACCCATGCGCATCCTCTGCCTCTCCGGTAGCCCCCGCCGCGGCGGCAACACCGACTATTGCATTGACTATCTTGCCGAACGGCTCGCAGAGCAGCCGGGCGCTCAGGTCGAGACCGCCTACCTGTCACAACTCAATATCGGGCCTTGCGGGGGCTGCCGCGCTTGCATGCGCGAGAGGCGCTGCGTACTTGAAGGCGACGACTTCTCGGCGCTGTGGGCCAAAGTCATGGCGGCCGACCTGCTCATCGTTGCCGCTCCCGTTTACTGGCTCGCCCCCCCGGGCGTGATGAAGAACTTCATTGACCGCAGCCACGGCGTTTATGCCCTGGGCGATCCGCTGAGGGGCAAGTCCGCATACCTCATCAGCGTCGCCGCCGACGGCGGCTTCGAGCCCCACGAAGCCTGTATGAGCAGTTGGCTCCACCACTACGGCGCCAAAATCCTCGGCAAGGCGCGCATCCTCGCCCGCGAACTAGGCGAAGCGGAGAACAGCGCGCAGGCGCACGAGACCCTGGCGCAGGTCGCCCAGGAACTCGGCGTCTAGCGCACGACCTAAGGAGGCAATCGCCTTGAAGCGGACGCTCTTGTTCATCGCGGGGCTGCTGGCGCTCGCGTCTATGTCGGGCGCGGCGATCGCGGCCACCGTAGCCGCCCGCGAGAGCGCGGACAGCCTCCTGCTGTCCTGGCGCGGCGACGAAACCATCGAAGTCTCGGTCTCCAAGGCCCGCGGCCTCTTCAAGGCGCCGGTCACCTTGACCGTCAACGGCAAGGAGATCGCCTTCGACGGCTTCTACGTGCACATCAACGACCTAGAAGACGGCTTCACCGTGGAGTCCACGGAAGCGCGCCTCGAGGGCGACCGCATCGTCGTCGAGCAGACCGTCCGCCATCCGCAACTACCCACGCCCACGAAGATGACCTTCACTCTCTGGATGGTGCCTGAGGACCGGGCTCTGCGCATTGACGTTGCCACTCAGGGCGAGGGCCAAGAACTCGACCGCCTCGGCATCGGCGACCACCGCGGCTCCGGCCTCGAAGCCCAACGGATGTTCTTCGGCCGCATGTACGTGCTCGACCGCCCGCAGGCGTTCGCCGTCAAGCACAACTACAACACCTGCCGCTTCTGGTGTTGGACCATGGCCAACGGCCTCACCGAACTACAGGCGACCGGCGGCCCCGCGCGCGGCTTCGTCTGCGACCCCGCCCTGGGGCGCTACGACCTCTACACCTTCTGCGAATCGCGCATCCACTACAAGTTTCTGCTCACCACCAAGGGCGCGCAGGAAGCCATCGCCGAGTACCGCAGCACCATAGACATCCCCGCTCCCCCGACGCTCTCGCAACTCCCCGGCCGCGTCGGCGTCATGAGCTGCTATCCCATCCGCGAGCGCTACCAGGACTTCCTCGAGGAGTGGGTAGGGAAGGGCGCGCGCGACTTCGTCTGGCTCTCCTACTGGCCCACTCCCGGCGACCGCGAACTGGTCGAGAAGTACGGCGCCCTCTACGCCACCTACGACACCTACTACGACCTCTTCCACGAGGGCCCGCGCGCGGCCGAGGGGTGGTCGCCGGACAAAGTGTGCTACCGCGAAAGCGGCAAGATGATCCGAGGCTACTGGGGCGCCTCGCGCCTGCGGCCGGAACTCTACGTGGAAATGGCACAGACCCGCGTCATGGGCGTCTTCGGTCACGAGTACGGAGACGACCGAGGCCAGAACGCGTTCGTTCCCTCACCCGCCACCAAATACTCCAACCTCAAGATCGTGCGCGATGAGGTGCACCCCAGCGCCCTCTACCTCGACGTGCACGCCATGTGGCCGCCAGACCACTACTTCGACTCGCAGGGCCGCCATTACGGCGCTTTCACCTACATGCGCTATCAGAAGCAACTCTTTGATTTCGCGCGGCAGTACCTCGGCAACGTGCCTATCTGGTCCGAAGGTGGCGGTGAGGACTTCGCCGGCGTCATGGACGGCGGCTGGTTCATGGACTGGCGCCCCCCCGAGGAGATCGGCATCAAGGCGGAGAAATGGCAGTACTATCCCTTCGTTGATCAGGTGCACCGCGAGCGCCTGCTCAACATGGGCATCTACTATCCGCTCGACCACTACGACACCGAGATGGTCGCCCTTGCGATTCTCTTCGGCCGCCCGCAGGCAGTGTCGCTCTACTACGGCTCGCGGCAGGACGACGTCGGCGGGCGGTTGCAGGTCTACTACATGACCAAGGCCTTTCACCGCATGCTCGGCCTCAGCCGCATGGACCGCGTTGACTTCCAAGACGACGACCTCAACCGCCCCATCGTCTCTTACTCCAACGGCGCGCGCGTGTGGGTCAACCGCAGCCCCGACAACTGGACCGTAGAAGAGTACTGCCTACCGCCCGGCGGCTATCTCGTCACGGGACCCAATGGCTTCCTCGAGTACCGCGCGCTCAAGGACGGCGAGATCGTGGAGGTCGTGCGCAGTGAGGAATACGACTACTTCTCTTGCGCCAAGCGGATGGATTTCGGGTCCGTGGTGACCGACGGTGCGCTCGCGATCACCCAAGGCCAAGACGGCCGGCTCATCGTCTATGAAGTCCAGAAGCCCAACGGTGCGGTGGAACTCAGGCTTGGCGAAGTGCGGGGCACGAGCATCGGTCAAAGAGCGGTGCGCGCCTGGGCCGTGCTCACGCGAGGGCGGCGCATTCCCCTCAGTTTCCCCGACTTCCGTCAGCCCACGGTACCGCCCGACTACAGCACCCCCGGCAACGTCGTCCAGTTCCGCCCCGTCGAAATGCGCTCCTGCCTACGGTACGAGATTCTGCTATCACCGGCGGCCAAATCGTAGGGGCACGGCATGTCGAAGATCCGCCTCAGGCGGGCCATGGCCCCTACAACCATGGGTGCAGCGGGCCACCTAGTGCTGGGTACCGCGCAGCCCAATCGCCCGGCACGGAGCCCGGGCGCTACAGCCGTTCGCGCCGGCGAACGGGGCCTCGACGCCTGCCGGGAAAATGGGGACAGGAACCATTTTCCGCAAGCCGGCAGGCGACGCAGCATTCGACAGGAAAATGGTTCCTGTCCCTATTTTCCCCCGCTGGGCGCTGCCCTCAGCGCCAGGGTCGCCTTGGCTATGCGCGCGCGCCAGGCGTTGGTGGCGTCCAGGGCCGCGCGCTTCTCGACCACGTCCGGCGCTGCCTTCTCCGATACCTCCCGCGCCTCCTCCACCGCCGGCCCGGTCACCCCGGCCGCCTCCGCCTTGCGCAACTCCTCGCGCAGCAGCCACAGCGCCCCATAGTCCTCGACCCCGTCGCGGCACGCCTCCCACCTCTTGCTCGGTATCGGCCCATCGCGGCCCGGATACGCCATCACGTACTCGCCCTGCATCGGCTCCCACATCGTCGTCGGCGCCGTCGAGTAGGTCCAGAACCCCATTCCATTCAGCCCGCACATCCATGCCAGCCACGCCTGATGCCGGTAGTAGCCCAGCGGGTCGAGATGCTTGGCGCCCGGGAAGCACTCGTAGGTCCACACCTGCGTGCTGTCGGTCTTCATTATCTCGAGCCGCTCCGCCGCCCACATATTCGCCGTCTCGCCCCACAGGCGGTAGTAGGAATCCTGCTCCGGGCACCAGACGTCCACATAGGGCGCGGCCAGGCGCAGTTCGACGGGCTGCATGTCGTTGATGGGGTCGGTGTAGGTCTGCACGCGCGGGTCGGCCTCCTTGATGGCGCGCGCAACCTTCATCAGGTAATCAATGCCCCAGTAACTGTTGAGCCCGGGCTCATCCACCACGTAGATGGCCCATTGGTCGTACGACACGCCGAGGCTGCTCATGCGCTCGCCGAGGGCGCGCACCCAATTCGCGAACGCGCGCTCCTGCGCTCCCGGGGGGGGCTCACCCTGGCCGGCGTAGGCGATGCTGTTGTACCCCTGCAGTAGGATCATCCCATAGGGCGCGTAGCGAGCGACCATTTGGTCCAGCGCCGACCAATCGGCCTCCACAATCGCGCCCGTGTCGTCATACTTGCCGACAGGCCCGGCGCCGATGGGGAAGACGTTGTTGCCGTGGGCCACCAAGTCCGCCAACGCCTGCGGAATCTGGTTCTTGAACGCACTGGTCTCTAGGTACGCCCAGGTGCAGAAGTGCAGGGGGCTCGGCTTCGGCAATGCCAGGTCGAGCACTTCCAGGCGCACCGGTATCTCGTGCCGCAAGCCCACCTCGCCCAGTTCTGTGACCTTAACCGCTGCTCCGTAGGCGCCGGCGCCGAGGCCGGCGGCGTCCAGCGTCAGCCACAACTGCCGCGTCTCGCCGGCCGGAATCTCGATGACACCGCTCTCCGGCAGTAGCGGCAGCGCGTCCATCGGGTTTCCGCCGTCGCGCCGCGCCGCAAACGTCGCCTCGCGCAACTGAATGTGCCCGCTCAGTTGCGCCGCCGCCGGGAATTCCTTGGCCTGCACCGGCGCCGTCAGCACACCCAGCGAATCCTGGTCGCGCGCCCGCGTCACAATCCCTAGGGGGGGCCAGGGGGCAAGCGTGCACCGCACCGCCGTCGTCCGCGCCCCCAAGTTGGTGATGTTGATCGCCGCCGATACGTACTCTCCCTGATACGCCTGCTCAGCCACTTCCGCCGCTGACGCGTCGTCTGAAGGAAGGAAGTCGCGCTCCCGATGTTGCGCCCACGGGTTGTCCGCCCAAAGCAGCAACCGGCCCCCGGCCGTGCGCTCGGCATACCGCTCTCCCAGCGCGGCGATCCTCGCCTTCCTCTTCGCCGCCGCGTACTCCTGCGGCTCGCCCAGCACCTCCGCGACGCCCTCGGCGCGCGCCAGCACCGCGCCGGATCCCAGTGCCACCACCCGGCACTCGTACGGATATGCCTTGTTCACCTCCGGGCTCAGGGCCACCTCGAACTCCTCCGGCTTGCCCAGCACGTGGTCAATGCGCCTCTCGACCGCCCCGTCAAAGGCCCCCATCTCAGTGACCACGACCAGGTCGCCCTCGCCCTCCCACTCCACCTTTACCGGCAGCAGGTTCTCGCCTGTCGGCCAGCGCGTCACCTGCGGCGCCGTGATCGTCGCCGTCGCCTTCGTTGCTGCCGCTACCGCCTCTGGGCTGGCCGTCGGGCCGCTCAGCGCGCACCCGGTCATCTGCCAATCCGCTCGCGGGCCCGCCCATGCCGGCGCCACCGACGCGGGCGCCTTCGTCTCGCGGCACTGAATCTCCGTGCAGGCATAGGGAAGCACCAGTTCCCGCAGCCCGTCGCCGTCCAAGTCCTCGAGCAACGGCGTCCCCTGCAGCCCGCTAACCAGCAGGTACTTTGGGTCTCCGCGCTCTAACTCGCCCGAGAACTTGAAGGTGCCATCTCCCGCCATCACGTAGAGGTTCGCCCGGCTCTTCATCCCGAAGACAATCTCGGGCCGCCCGCAGGCGTCAATGTCGGCGATGAGGGGCGCGGCGGCGAAGTCCGGCCGCGAGTTCCAGTAGTTCTTCTCGGGCTTGAACGCGTGCTTCCAGCGCAGCGTGCCGTCCGCCGCAAAGCAATGGAAATCCCCGCGCCCGTCGCCGCACACGACCTCGCGCTTACCGTCCCCGTCCAAGTCCGCCACCGCGGGATCGGGCGACACCGCCCACTGCATCTCGCGCTTCCACTTCAGCCGGCCCGCGCCATCAATGACGTAGAGGAAGTGATCGTTGGCGCCCGCGATTACCTCCGCGCGTCCATCGCCCTCCAGATCGGCGACCACCGGCGCGCCCTTCACGAACGCCGGCCTAAAGGGAAAGCGCCACTTGGCCTGGCCTTCGCCGGTCAAGCACCACAGATACCCCGGCTCCGTCACGACGATGATCTCGCGCTTGCCGTCGCCGTCAACGTCGCCCACCGCCAGCGCGCCCGAGACGTCGCGGTTCCAGTGATAGTCGCCTGCGTAGGTCATCCGGCTGGTGTAAGGATCGCTGCCCGCCGGCCGGGTGGCGTTGTCCAACAGCAGGTGCCACAGGCGCTCCTTCCCGCGCCAGCAGGTAACCCCGCCGTCGCCGTCCCCCGCCAGGAACTCGGGCGTCGCGTCGCCGGTAACGTCCGCAACCACGATCCCGTCGTTCACCCCAGAGGCCGCCGCCACGGACCAAAGCGCCTTGCCGTCCCTTCCGACGCAGAGAATGCTGGCGTCGAGCGGCTGCAGAATCTCCACCGCGCCATCGCCGTTGACGTCGGCCAGAGCGGGAGGCCCGGCGGGCGCCTGCGGCAAGTCGCAACGCCACACCGTTTCGCCCTTCGGCCCGATGAGCATCAACGCGGTCTTGGTGGGCACCAGGAAGCCCTTCTGTTGTCCTTCGCCGAGCGGCAGCGGCACCACGCTGTAGATCACCGGCTGCTCCGGGTCGTTCTTGACAGCCCAGCGCTCCGGCAGGTCCAGCGCCCAGGCCGTAGCGCACAGCAGCATGGACGCGAGCAACACCAGCAGCAAAGTCCTCTTCACTGTTGAGCCACCTCTTCGGCCCCATCTTGCCCGCGGGCCGGGCGGCCCGTCAAACCGGTGAGCGCTAGGGGGCCTCGCCGATGCGCGGTTAGTGGCGCTGATCCACGAGGACGTCCGCCTGCGCCGGATCTGCTTGGTTGAGCACGAACGTTGTGCCGAGCGCCGCCGACTGCTTCTCGAGTCCGCGCAGAATCGCCGTGCCTTTCTCTCCCCTTGCGAGTTCAGGGCGCCAGCCGACGATGACGATTGGCTCCAGTGAGGCGGCCACCAAGGTGCGCCCCGAGAACCGGCACCTCAGAATCACCGACTCCAGAGTCTTGGGCCTGCGGCTGTCGAAGACGAAGTTGCCGAGCGAGTAGGCGACAAGGGTCGGCCGCGGCCCTGAGGGATCGCGAATCACCTCGAGGCCCTGGAGCACGTGCGGGTGGTGTCCCAGTACTAGGTCCGCCCCAGCCTCGGCCGCCACCTTCGCTAGGCGCCTCTGGTTCTCGCTCGGCCGCTCCGCGTACTCCTCGCCCCAGTGGAAAGAGGCGACCACCAGGTCCGCCGCCTTGCGGGCCTCGGCAACGGAGGCGCGCACCGCCTCCTCGGAGGCCCCGGCCACCGTGGGCTTGGCCGTGCTGGAAACACCCCCGTCCGCGAACTGCGAGAAGCCGACGAATGCGAACTTCACGCCCTTTACCTGTATGACCCTGGCGGCCAGCGCCTGCTCCGCGGTCCTTCCCGCGCCGCACCAGCCGATGCCCTTCAGTTGCAGCCGCTCGAGCGTCTCCAGCAGCCCCGTGCGCCCGCAGTCGAGTATGTGATTGTTGGCCAGCGACACCACGTCGAAGCCTGCCAGCACCAGGCATTGCGCCGCCGCCGGCGCAGCCTTGAAGGAGTACGCCTTCGCGGCCCGTTTGCCCTTTTCCGACAGCGGGCACTCCAGATTGCAGAAGGTGATGTCGGCCGCCGCCAAGTCCTGCGCCACGTTCTTGAATGGATACTCGACGCCCAGCCGCCCAATCCGGCTCCCCACTCCGCGCGCGAGCATCATGTCCCCCACGGCGGCCAACGTGACCGCCGGTGGCGGAGGTGGAGGCTTCGGCGGCAGCTCCCGTAGCGCGGTTCTTGCCGCGCGGCAGCCGCACAAGACCAGCGCGCACAGCGCCCAGACCGTCCAGCCGGAGCGCAGACACGCGAACGCTCGCTGATCCCTGCCCGCTGTGCCCCGTCTCCTCCTCATGATCGCGTGCGCTATCTTGCTGCGCCTCTCGCCCGGCGTCAAACGTCGCTGATTGGGAACGGCAGCGCGCCTTGCGCTATTATGCCGCGCACAGACGACAGGGGGCGCGATGATGCTGAGCGACAGCCTGCTCTTCAACTTCCACTCCATCCGCTCTTACACCGAGTACCAGTGCGTCGTTGACGAAAAGACCGTCGAGAAGGAACTGAGTTTCCACGTCAACCTCGGCCCCTCCACCGAGCGCCGCGGCGACTCCTTCCCTGTCTACGAGGTCCCACAGGACAAGATGGTCTGGCTGAGCGACTGGTCCTTCAACGGAGGCTGGATCGTCACCAGGCAACTCTCCATGGGCGGCAGCCTCGGTCGCATCACCACCACCGGCGAGTACGTCTACGTGCTCAATTGCGCCGTCTACTCCGGCGAGATGCAGATCTACTCGCCGGCGCGGCCCATCCGCTACCTATCCGGTGAGTGGATCGCCGTTTGCTTCCACCACATGGGCCTGCCGCTCGACGTCCAGGTGCGCGCCACCTTCCGCTTCACCGAAGTGCCTGCCCCGGACAAGCCGTTGCCCACGAAGACCATCAACTGGGCCGCCAAGAGCGACGACGAACGCTTCGACCCGCCGCGCCTGCGCTAGCGAGGCCACTCCCCCCATAGGGGCCCGCCTCAGGCGGGTGGCCGCCCGAATGCATGTAGGGGCGAGCCGCCCGGCTCGCCCGCTGGCCTCACCGCGCGGCCCTACCGCCTACCCCGCAACCTCCAACACGGCCGTCCCACGCACCTTGCCCTGCTTCAACGCCAGCAGCGCCTCATTCGCCTGCTCAAGGGCGAACCGCTGTGTAATCGTCCGAATCGGTATCGCCCCCGCCACCTGAAGGAAGTTGCGCACGTCCTCCCTGGTGCTGTTCGCCACGCTCCTCAGCACGCGCTCGTGATACAGCAACTCGTAGGGCATCTGCGGAATCGGGCTCATGTGAATCCCCGCGAGCGCCACCGTGCCCCCCTTACGCACCGCGCGCAGCGCCAGTGGCACGATCTCTCCCGCGGGCGCAAAGACTATGGCCGCGTCAACAGGGTAGGGCGCTTGCTCCTCAGGGGCCCCGGTCCAGGTCGCCCCCAGTTCCAGCGCCAGGCGCCGGTGCTCCTCCCCCCGCGTGAACGCGTACACCTCGCAGCCCAAGAAGCGCGCGACCTGCATCGTGATATGCGCCGACGCGCCGAAGCCCCACATGCCCAGCCGCTCCCCGGGCGCAACGCCACTCAACCGCAGCGCCCGATACCCTATCACCCCTCCGCACAGCAGCGGCGCCGCCTCCACCGCCGACAGCGATTCGCTGATCGGGTACACGAAATCCTCATCCGCGACCACGTACTCCGCGTACCCGCCGTCCACGTGGAGCCCGGTGAACTGCGCCCTCTCGCAGAGGTTCTCTTGCCTCCGCCGACAGAACTCGCACTCCCCGCAAGTGCGGAACAACCACGGCAGGCCGACGCGCTCGCCAACCTCGGGCGCGCTGACGTCCTCGCCCCGCTGCTCCACCACGCCGACGATCTGATGCCCTGGGATCAAGGGCAGTCTGGGCAGTTCCAGTTCCCCCTCCACCGTGTGCAGGTCCGTGCGGCACACCCCGCACGCCAATACGCGGAGCAACACCTGCCCCGCGCGCGGAACCGGCCTGTCCACTTCCTGCAGTTGAAGCGGCTCCGTCTCCGCACGCGTGGGCGCCGTCAAGACCATCGCG
Organism: uncultured Armatimonadia bacterium; assembly: GCA_964528605.1. Taxonomy (GTDB): domain Bacteria; phylum Armatimonadota; class Zipacnadia; order CAZGSV01; family CAZGSV01; genus CAZGSV01. The sequence goes on along the minus strand of CAZGSV010000077.1, from coordinate 3,919 downwards.
CGCACCGTTGCGTTCCCCCTGTTGGCAGTCTCCCTAGCCTAGCAGGCGCGCCGCAATCGAGCCACGGGGTCGCGAACTAGCCGGGCCGCCTTCGACGCGAAGGCCTCAGCAACTCACCCGACCACCTACTTGCCCGCCAACGCCTCGAGTTCCCCTGCCAGTTTGTCGAGCGACTGCATCATCCGCTGCACCGCCGCCCCTGCCAACTCCGGATTCTTCAGCAGCAACGGCAAGGCCATGGCGTGCACCTTGGCCCACGGGTCCACCTGCTTCTGGTTGAACCCCAAGCGCTTGAGCAGGATGTCCTTCTCCAACTGCGGCAGGTACTTGCCGTCAAAGGTCTTCTCCAGGCGCCCGCGATCCTCCTCGCTCAGGTTGCTCAAAGTCTCGACAACCTGCTTGGCGTACTCCTGCAACACCGGCCCGTGCTCCGCTGCAGCCCTGGCGAACATCGCGGCCTCCTTGGCCCGCGCGCGAGCCGCCTCGGCGTCGTTAGCCTTCACCGCGCCCAGGTGCCTCACCGGGCATACTCCTTTCCAACGGTCCGGGCATGATAGGCACTGCCTGCCTGAGGCCGCAAACTGACTGCGAAGACCCGGTGCCTTCCGGCCGGGGATCGCCTGCTGCCCCATGCCCCCCCTGGCTGACCGAGTCCCCCTCCGTCGCGCATTCGGGGTATAATGCCGGTTCCAGAGCGCGGTGGGGCGCGGCCACGGTACCGCTGCCGCTCGCCTTCGCGCCGAGTGATTGGGGTTGCTATGCCCGCTAGGCCTGCCGAATTGTCACGCAAGATCGTGTGGAAGTGGTGCCTACCGGCGCTGGCCGTGGTGATACTGGCCTCCGCCGCCCTGGTCGCCGTCGAGCGGAGCCGCGCCGCCTCCACCTGGCCTCAAGTCATCGCCGTGGAGGAAGTCATGCTGCGTCCGCGCGAGCGGGAGCGCGACCTCCTGCGCCGCACCACCTTGCGCTTCCGCTTCCAACACCCAGGCTTCACCGAAGGCTGGCAAGCCAGCAAAGGCGCCGAGTTCGAGCAGGCCCGCGCCGGCATCCTTGACCTGCGCACCAAGTCCGCCAGTGAGGCCGTCTGGCGCTACCTCGACATGGACGCCGAGAGTATCACCTACCTGGTCCTCTCTATGGCGGTCTCCCGCGGCCGCAAGGCCGAAGTGCGCTGGCAGCCTGCCGACGGCCCCAAGCAAGTCTGCACGGCCACCTTTCCTCTGCGCGCCGGCGACACGGTCCACCGCTACGAGATCAACCTCGCGCGCAATCCCGGCTGGCGCGGCCGCATCGCCTGGCTCGCCATCCGCCCGAGCGACCGCTCCGCTCGGGTGGCCTTCTGGACCATCGAGTTGGCCCGCGAGTACACACGCATCGCCGATGGGGACATGCCTAGCGACGACGCCGCTCCCGTGGCCATCGGGGAGGGCACCCGGCCCGCCGCCATCGCTCCCGCACCGAGCCGGTTGCGCCTGCGCCTGCAGGTTCCCGTGGGGCGCTCTCGCCTGAGTGTCGGCTACGGCGTTGTCCCCGAGGCGTGGGACACTTGCGCCAACGGCGTGGGATTCGTGGCTAGCCTCGAGGACGGAACGCAGCGTCGCCTCTTCGAGGCATTCCTCGATCCCGTGCGGCGAGCTGGCGAGCGGCGCTGGTTCGACCATGAGATTGACCTCACGGCCTTCGCCGGTCGCAGCGTCACTCTCGTGTTCGACACCCTGGGCTCCGACCCTGCGGTCCCTGCGGCGCCTGCCGACAATCGCCGCGCCTGGGCCGCCTGGAGCGCGCCGCTTCTGATCTCGCAAGATGGCGGCCAGTCCCGGCCCAACGTGGTCGTTCTCCTGCTCGACGACCTGCGGGCCGATCACCTGCACTGCTACGGCTATCCCCGCAATACCAGCCCCAACATAGACCGCCTCGCCGCGGGCGGCGTGCGCTTCGCCGATGCCATGTCGCAGGCCGCCTGGACGCCGCCCTCGGTAGCCTCTCTGTTCACATCGCTCTATCCGCACGAAGCCGCTCCCGTCCAGACCGCCCTCGATCCCCCTCCGGATGCCTTGCCCTTGCCGAAGATCTTGGCCCAGGCGGGTTACACCACCGGCGTGGTCTCGAGCACCGACTTCGTCAGCCCGGCCTTGGGCTTCGCCCGCGGCGTCCGCTACTTCGACCACACCCTCCCCGACGCCGCTGCCTGCGCTCGGGGAGTCGCCACCTGGCTCGACGGTCACGCCCACCAGCCCTTCTTTCTCTACGTTCACTCCTTCGACCCCCATGCCCCCTTCCAGCCCCCCCCGCCCTTCCGTAACCTCTTCCTCTCCGGCTGCCGTACCCAGAACAAGTTGGCGCTCAGCGGCGACCCCAGGCCCGGCCACGGCGGCTCTGAAGAGGCCTGGCGGGCGTTCACCCCACAAGACCTAGCCTACCTGGTCGCCCTCTACGACGCCGACATCGCCTACGCCGATGCTCAGGTCGCCAACATTCTGACCGCCCTGGAACGCCGCGGCCTGCGGGACAACACGTTGATCGTCGTGCTCGCCGACCACGGAGAGGAATTCTTAGACCACGGCGGCCTCACCCACGGCCGCATCCTCTATCAGGAAGTGCTGCACGTCCCCTTGATCATCGCGTTCCCAGGCGGCCGCTGGCAGGGCGAGGTCGTCTCTGATCTCGTGCGCACGCTCGACGTCGCCCCCACCATACTGGCCGTCACCGGGACTCCTATTCCCAAGACGATGCGCGGCCGGTCCCTACTCGCCACGCTCGAGGGCACCTGGAGGCCACAGGTTGCCATCGGGGAGTGGGCCGATATGACCGGGCCCTGGCAGACCGCGACCGCACTAAAGCTGTCGGTGCGCAAGGGCAACGAGAAGATCATCCGCAACCCCGACGGCCGCTGGGAGGTCTACGACCTCGCGGCCGACCCCCGTGAACAGCGCAACCTGGCCGCTGACAACCCTCCTCCCCCTCATCTGGTCGCGCTCCTGGAGCAACTCCAAGCCAGCATCGCCCAGCCCGTCAGCGGCGCCAAGATGGCCATGAGACCCGAGGCCCTCGAAGCCATGCGGGCCCTGGGCTACCTGCGTTAGCCCGCATCGGAGAACAGGGACAGGAACCATTTTCCGAATGGTTCCTGTCCCTGTTCTCGGCCCAAGGGATGCGCGCGGCGGGAGCACCGAGGGGGATGCCGCGTGTTAGAATCAGCGCAAGCACCCAACGACGACAAGAAGGGGGTACATTGAGATGAAGATCAACGTCATTTTCTACAGCGCCTACGGTCACCTCTGGCGTATGGCCGAGGCCGTCGCGGAGGGCGCCCGGCAAGTCCCCGGCGCCGAGGTGAAAGTGTTCCAGGTTGCGGAGACGGTCTCGGATGACATCCTCAAGGCCATCGGCGCCCTCGAGCCCAGAAAGCAGTTCGCCCACGTTCCCGTCGCCACCCTGGACACTCTCGACGAGGCCGACGCCGTCATCTTCGGCGCCCCCACGCGCTACGGCATGATGTGCGGCCAGATGCGCGCCTTCCTCGATTCCACCGGTCCTCTGTGGGTCAAGGGCGCCCTCATTGGGAAGGTCGGCAGCGTCTTCACCTCCAGCGGCACCCAACACGGAGGGCAGGAGTCAACCATCCTCAGTTTCCACACGACTCTCTTGCACCACGGCATGATCGTTGTCGGCGTGCCGTACAGCGAGCAGAGGCAAACGATCGTGACGGAGATCACCGGCGGCAGCCCGTACGGAGCCTCCACCATCGCCGGGCCTGACGGCGGCCGCATGCCCAGCGAGAACGAGTTGGCCATCGCGCGCTTCCAGGGCAAGCACGTCGCCGAGATCACCAAACGCCTAGTGAGATAAAGATATTGAAAACACCCAGGGCAAGCACGTCGCCGAGATCACCAAACGCCTAGTGAGATAAAGATATTGA
>CAZGSV010000076.1:0-15547 GCA_964528605.1 uncultured Armatimonadia bacterium | reverse complement strand
GCTGGAGGTGAGCGCGCGGCGGGCGGAGGCGGTGGTGGGCGGGGTGGTTGAAAGGGTGGGCACGCCGCAGGTGACGCACCGGATTGAGCGCGCCGACGGGCGGCCGGAGACGCTGGACGGAAGGCCGAACGACTACCGCGGCGCGATAGAGTGGGCGGTGCGGGTGGCGCTGGAACACGAGGGGCAGATAGACGCGGTGGGGCACCGGGTGGTGCACGCGGGGGAGAAGTTCAGGGGGTCAGTGCGGGTGACGCGGGAGGTAGTGGCCGCGCTGGAGGAGTGCAGCGAGTTGGCGCCCCTGCACAACCCGCCCAACCTGGCGGGCATAGCGGTGGCGCAAACGCTGCTGCCGGAGGCGGTGCACGTGGCGGTGTTCGACAACGCGCTGCACCACGCCTTCGACCCTTGGGTGTACACCTACGCGCTGCCGCTGGAGTACTACCGGAAGTACCGCGTGCGGCGCTACGGTTTCCATGGCGTGGCCTTTCGCTCCGCGTACGAGGAGGCGGGCCGGTTGCTGCGGCGGAACTTGAACCGGCTACGCGTGATCACTTTGATGTTGGGCAGTGGGTGCACGGCCAACGCTCGGTTGAAGGGGCGCTCCGTGGAGGTGAGCACCGGGTTCACGCCGCTGGAGGGGCTGGTGCAGAGCACGCGCAGCGGGGACGTTGACCCGGCGGCGGTGCTCTACCTGATGCAGAAGGAGGCACTGACGCCGGGGCAGGCGAGCGACATGCTCAACAAGCGCAGCGGCCTGCTGGGGATATCCGAGGTGAGCGCGGACCTGAGGGACATCCAGAAGGCGGCCAAGACGCGCGAGAGCGCGCGCTTGGCGCTGCAGGTGTTCGTCCACCGGGCGCGGAAGTATCTGGGGGCCTATGCGGCGGTGCTGGGCGGGGTGGACGTGGTCATCTTCGCGGGCGGAATTGGGGAGCGCGCGGCCGATCTGCGCTGGGGCATCTGCGAGCGCATGGAGTACATGGGGCTGCGGCTGAGCCGCGCGGCCAATGCGGCGGCGGGGGGGGAAGCGGTGATCTCGGCGCCGTCGTCGAAGGTGGCGGTGGTGGTGGTGCGAGTTGACGAGGAGCGGGTGATCGCACGGGACTGCTACCAGATAATGTCGCGCGGGCTGGAGCGACTCGAGCCGGAGTAGCGGAGGCGGACTTATGCTTAGACGCTTGCTGCCCCCGGGCATAACGCGGCGCATCGAGGCGGCGACGGCGCTGACGGCGTTGCTGGGGGTGGCGCTTTCGACGGGAGCGGCGTTGCCGCTGCTCCTCACCGCGCTGCAGGAGCGCGAGACGGCGCAGGTTAACCTGGGCGTGGCCTCGGTGAGCCGCGGGTTGGGCGAGGCGCAGCAGATGCTGTGGGCGGCGACGCAGGTAGCCGCTTTGGACCCCGGGCTGGCGGCGGCCGTGACCAAGCCGGGCCAGGCTGACAGCACAAAGCGCCTAACGGACCTGGCGGCCGTGACCGGTGCGGATGCGGTCACGCTGACGGACCGCGAGGGGCGAGTGGTCGCGCGCTACCTACGGGGGGGGAAGAGAGCGGCCGAGATCGCCGAGCGATTGCAGCCCAAACTTGTGGGGGAGACCGGGGGCGTGGAGTTCGGCGCAGGCGCGGGGGAGATCGCGCTCCATTCCTGTGCGCCGCTAGCGGTCGGAGGGCAGCCAGTGGGGGTGCTGCACTTGCTGTCGTCCGTGGGGGATCGGCTGGCGCTGGCCTTGCGAGGCCGGCTGCCCCCGGACTGGGAGGTGTTCTTCGTGCAAGGGGGGAAGGTGGTGGCCTCGAGCGCGCCCGATCTGCTGCGAGGCGCGCGGCTGGGGCCGTGGCGCAAGGGCCGGCAGCCGGTGCTGCCCGGGACCCTGGCCTCGGTGGTCGGCGGGGGGGGGAGGTATGACGCGATGCTGCTGCCGCTGTGGGGAGGAGGGCAGGTGGTGGGGTTCTGGGGGTTGACCTTCTCGCCGGTGAGCGGCGGGGCAACGCTGTCGTGGCTATTGCAGGGAATCCTGGTGATCGCGCTGGCGTCGCTGCTGCTGGCCCTGGTTGTAGGGCGGCGGCAGGCGCGCGTGATCACGGCAGGGCTGGCGCGGCTGTCGCGCGAAGTGGATCGAGTGCGGGCCGGGGATCTGGATGTGGTGGGGCCGGGAGGGCCGGCGCGAGACGAGGTGGAAGTGCTGGCGGCGGCGCTGGCGGAGATGGCAAGCGAGTTGAAGCGGAGTTTTGCCGAGTTGAGCGCCGAGCGGCGCAAGCTGCAGGCGCTAGTGGACCGGATGGCAGAAGGCGTGGCGCTGATTGACGACCAGCGCCGAGTGGTTTTCCTGAATCCCACAGGCAGGAAGATGCTTTCCCTCGAGGGCCAGGAGCGGCCGGGCTTCGAGGCGCTGCCCTCGGAGTTGCAGCAGGCGCTGGCGGAGTCGTTGGAGCACGTGCAAGAGATGGAGATCGAGATGCAGCCGGAGGCGGCCGCGGGGCGCTACTTCCGGGTGCGCTTGGCGTCGGTGTTAGTGGCGCCGGATACCAAGGGTGCGATGGCGGTGCTGACGGACATCACACGTTACCGCGAGCTGGACGAGATGAAGACCGACTTCATCGGCTACGTGGCGCACGAGCTGCGCAACCCGCTGACCGTCATCAAGGGCTTCGCCGAACTCCTGCTCACCACGGGCGAGGGGGTCCCTGAGGACTACCACGACATGCTGCAAGCAGTGTCGCTGCACTCGGATAGGCTGAACGACTTGGTGGAAAGCCTGCTGGAGTTGACGCGCCTGGAGTCCGGGGCGCCGGTGACGCTGAGCAAGGAAACGGTGCAACTGGACAAGATGCTCACGACCTTGGTGACCCTCTACCGGGCTTACGGGAGCGGTCACGAGTTTGTGCTGGAGTTGCCCGAGGGCGGCATCAGCCTGCAGGGCGACGCAGACCGGATCGGCCTGATCTTCAGCAACCTGCTCTCGAACGCGGTGAAGTACACGCCGCAGGGCACGCGGGTGATTGTGCGCGGAAGCATCGAGCAAGAGGTGGCGGTGGTGGAGGTGGCGGACAACGGACCCGGCATGACGGCGGAGCACCTGCGCAACATCTTCGACAAGTTCTACCGGGCTCCCTCGGCGGTCCGGCAGAAGAAGCGGGGCAGCGGGATTGGGCTGTATCTGGTCAAGCGGCTTGCCGAGGCGCACCGGGGCACGGTGGAAGCGGCGAGCGCGCCTGAGCAAGGTACGACCTTCACCGTCCGGCTGCCTCTTGCCTAGGAGGGGGAGTGGCCGAGGGGGCCTCAGTTGACCCCAGGGGCCGGGGCGGATACTCTGACCATCCGCCTTAAGCCTGCGTCACGGACGGTGGTCAATGGTGCTCAGCGATCGCGCCCGGAGGATTCAGCCTTCCGCCACTCTGGCGATCAGCGCCAAGGCGAAGCGGATGAAGGCGGAAGGGCACAACGTCATCGGCTTTGGAGCCGGGGAGCCCGATTTCGACACGCCCGAGCACATCAAGCAGGCGGCGGTGGCGGCGCTCGCGCGCGGCGAGACCAAGTACGTCTTTTCGCAGACGGGGAAACTGAAGCAGGCCATCGCGCAGCAAACGTCGGTCTGCCTCGGGGTGGACTACGAACCGGAGCAGGTGCTCATCTCCTGCGGCGCCAAGCACTGCCTGTACAACATCATTCTGGCGACTTGCCAGCCGGGCGACGAGGTCATCATCCCCTCGCCCTACTGGCTGAGTTACCCGGAGATGGTGCGGCTGGCAGGCGCGGAGCCGGTGATCGTGCCTTTGGACGAGTCGCGCGATTTCTCTCTGGACGCGGAGGCGCTCAAGAGGGCCGTGGGGCTGAAGACGAAGGTGATCATCGCCAACAGCCCTTCGAACCCGACAGGGGCGGTCTTCGACGAGGCGGCGCTGCGCGTGATCATAGACATCGCCGCCAAGCACGGAGTGGTGGTCATCTCGGACGACATTTACGATCGCCTGGTCTATGACGGCCTCAAGTTCCGCAACGTGCTGATGCTGGAGCCGGGGCTCAAGGATCAGACGGTGGTCGTCAACGGCGTCTCTAAGACCTATGCGATGACGGGCTGGCGGGTCGGCTGGGCGGTGGGGCCCAAGGAGATCATCGCGGCGGCCGCGAGCATCCAAAGCCACAGCACTTCGGATCCGTCGCCCTTTGCGCTGGCGGGGGCGTTGGCGGCCCTGGAGGGGCCGCAGGAGTCGGCGGCGCGGATGGCGGCTGAGTTCGACCGCCGTCGTGAGTTCATTGTGGGGCGGTTGCAGGCGATGCCAGGCGTCAACCTGGTGCGGCCTAGGGGTGCCTTCTACGTGTTCCCCGACGTCTCGGCCCTCATGGGGCGCGGCCGCGCCGAGCGCAAGATCGAGAACAGCGTGGACATGGCCGGGTTCCTGCTGGACGAGGGAAAGGTAGCGGTAGTGCCCGGCGGGCCCTTTGGCTCGGAGAAGCATATCCGCCTGTCCTACGCGGCCAGCATGGCGGACCTGGAAGAAGGCGCGGCGAGGCTGGCGAGGTGCTTCGGCCTGCTGGCGTAGTGGGTAGTCAGGCCGGCAGTCCGGCCTTTAGGAGGAAGAGGCAGCGATGAAGGTTACGGTGGTCGGCGGCGGGAACGTGGGCGCGAGCGTGGCGCAGCGCGTGGTGGAGGCGGGGTTGGCGGATGTGGTCTTGGTGGATGTGGTCGAGGGGATGCCGCAAGGCAAGGCGCTTGATCTTGCGGAGGCGGCGCCGCTGCTGTCGCACGACTGCTCGCTGAGGGGAGCAAACGATTACGAGGCGACCCAATGGTCCGACGTGGTGGTGATCACGGCGGGGGTGGCGCGCAAGCCCGGGATGTCGCGCATGGACCTGCTCAAGACCAACGCGGACATCGTACGCGGCGTGGCGGAACAGGTCGCGCAGAACTCGCCGCAGGCGATTGTGGTGGTGGTCTCCAACCCGCTGGACGTGATGACGCATTTGACCTGGCGCGTGACCGGGTTTTCGCCGGAGCGCGTGGTGGGCATGGCCGGCGTGTTGGATTCGGCGCGCTTCCGCGCCTTCATTGCCATGGAGTTGGGGGTGTCGGTGGAGGACGTGCAGGCGATGGTCTTGGGCGGCCATGGAGACTCGATGGTGCCGCTGCCGCGGTTCTCGACGGTGGCGGGGATTCCTATCAGTCACTTCATGGATCAGGCCACCATTGACCGGCTAATTGACCGCACGCGCAACGCCGGGGCGGAGATAGTCGCGCTGTTGAAGACGGGGAGCGCCTACTACGCGCCGGGGGCGGCGGTCTACGAGATGGTGGAGTCCGTGTTGCGCGATCGCAAGCGTGTGCTGCCTTGCTGCGCCTTGTGTCGGGGGCAATACGGGCTGGAAAACGTGTACGTGGGCGTGCCGGTGCGGCTAGGGCGGTGGGGCGTGGAGCAGATCATCGAGTTGCCTTTGGAAGCGGAGGAGTCGGCGTCTTTGCGCAAGTCGGCTGCGGAGGTGGAGCAGGCGGTAAGCGACCTAGGCTTGTAGTCGAAGGGAAACAGGGAGGCGATGGGCGATGAAGATCCGCTACCTGGGACATGCGGCGTTCTACCTCAAGCCGGAGAGTGGGCCTTCGGTTATCACGGACCCGTACCGTGCTGCGGCGCTCGGCGGCCCGGTGGCTCTCGCTCCGATAACGGAGCAGGCGGAGGTGGTGCTGGTCAGTCATCAGCACGACGACCACGCGGGCGTCGAGGGGCTGCCCGGCTCGCCCAAAGTGCTGACGGCGAGCGGTGCGGTGCAGGGGGTGGAGTTCCGGGCGGCGGAGGCCGCTCACGACGCCCAGGGCGGGGCGAAACGAGGCAAGGTGCGCGTGTTCTGCTTTGCCTTGGATGGCGTACGCGTGTGCCACCTGGGCGACTTGGGCGAGGCGCTCTCGAAGGCGCAGTTGAGCGAGATTGGCGCCGTGGACGTGCTCTTGGTGCCGGTGGGCGGGTACTTCACCATTGACGCGGCGGAGGCTGCAAAGGTCGTCGAGAGTCTGCGGCCAAAGGTTGCCATCCCGATGCATTACCGCACGGCCAGGGTGGACTTCCCCATTAGCCCGGTGGACGACTTCCTGCGCTTGCAGAAGCGAGTGGAGCGGGTGAGCGGGAGCGAGATAGAGATGAGGGCGGAGACGCTTCCCGCAGAGATGACCGTCTACGTCTTGCAGGCGGCCAACGGATAGGGGGCGCTAGGGATGCGCAGGCTGGAGAGCGAGAGGATAACGGACGCCGTCGAGGAGATGTGCAGACGCGCGGCGGTGGAGTTGCCGGTGTCGGTGGAGGCAGCGTTGCGCGAGGCAGCGGAGCGGGAGCAGTCACCTTTGGGGCGAAGCATACTGAGCGATCTAGCGCGCAACGCCAAGGTGGCCAGGGAGAAGAGCCTTCCGGTCTGTCAGGATACCGGCGTGGCGGTCGTCTGGGTCCAGGTGGGTCAGCAAGTGCACCTCGTCGGGCGGCCGTTGGAGGACGCCATCAACGAAGGGGTGCGGCGTGGGTACGAGCGCGGGTACCTGCGGGCTTCCATGGTCCGGGACCCGTTGCGCCGAGAGAACACGGGCGACAACACGCCTGCGGCGGTGCATTGCGAGATGGTGGAGGGGGACGGCGTGCGGGTGCGGCTGCTGCCCAAGGGCGGGGGCTGCGAGAACATGTCGCGCCTGACCATTCTCCGGCCGGGCGACGGAGTAGAGGGAGTCAAAAGGTTCGTGGTGGAGACGGTGGAGGCGGCGGGCGCGAACCCGTGCCCGCCCATCGTTGTTGGGGTGGGGATTGGCGGCACCGCCGACCAGGTCACGTGGCTGGCCAAGCGGGCGCTGTTTCGGGACCTGGCGGACAAACATGGCGATCCCTTCTACGCCGAACTTGAGGCGGAGTTGCTGATGCTGGTCAACGATACGGGCATCGGGCCACAGGGGTTGGGTGGGACGGTGACAGCCTTGGGGGTGAAGGTGGAGGCCTGGCCTTGCCATATCACCGCGCTGCCGGTCGGGGTATGCCTTAACTGCCATGCGGCGCGCTACGCGGAGGTATCGCTGTGAGTGAGCCGCAGGAGCCGATGCTGATTCAGGCGCCCTTGGGGGCCTCGGTGGCGCGCGCATTGCGGGCCGGGACGCGCGTGCTCATCACGGGAACGCTGCTTACCGCGCGAGACGCCGCCCACAAGCGTCTGGTGGCGGTGGCCGAGCGTGGGGAGGCGCTGCCGGTGGACCTCAAGGGCCAGGTCATCTACTACACCGGTCCCACCCCGGCGCCGCCGGGGTCGGTGATTGGCGCCGCAGGCCCGACCACCGCTGCGCGCATGGACCCGTTCACGCCGGCGCTTCTCTCGCTGGGTGTGCGAGGGATGATCGGCAAGGGGGAGCGCTCGCCCGAGGTGGTGCAGGCGATCAAAGAGCACGGGGCGGTGTACTTTGCCGCCCTGGGGGGGGCGGGGGCGCTGTTGTCACTGCACGTAGTGGCGAGCCAGGTGGTGGCGTATCCGGACTTGGGGGCGGAGGCGATTCGGCGATTGGAGGTCAAGGAGTTTCCGGCGATAGTGGCGATTGACTCGCGGGGCGGGAACCTGTTTGAGCGCGGGGTGGCCGAGTGGCGCGGGCGGGCGTCCGCGGGCTAGGCGAGACGCATAACAGCAGCGGCACGGACGAGCCCTGATGCCAGAGAGGACACTTGTGATCGTGAAGCCTGACGCCATGGCCGCAGGCGTGGCCGCGGCCGTTTTGGAGGGCATCGAGCGTGCCGGCTTGACGCTCAGGGCGGCGCGCAACGTGTGGATGCGCGGGGAAACGGCCGAGGCGTTCTACGCGGAGCATCTGGGGAAGGATTTCTTTCCCGGTCTGGTCGAGTTCATGAGTTCCGGGCCTGGCATCGTGGCGGTGTTCGAGGGCGAGGAGGCGGTGGCGAGGGCACGTGCGGCAGTAGGGGCGACGGACCCGGCGAAGGCAGCGCCGGAGACGATTCGGGGGCGCTTCGGCAGTGAGTTGCCGCGCAACGCGGTGCACGCCTCCGACTCGCCGGAGAGCGCTCGCCGAGAGATCGCTTTTTTCTTTGCCGAGGCGGACTTGCTCGGGCAGTAGGGAGCCGGGCCGGGCTCGAACTTAGGCGGGCCCGCGCGGGCTTGCGCAGGGCAGGGCTTGTCAAGGCCGGTGTGTGGGGCGTACCCTAAGTCCGGGGTGCTGGCAAGGGAGTGAGGGCAAAAAGGGGACAGGGCCCGATGCCGTACGAGAAGAAGATCGGCAAGACGGCTATCCGTCTGGCGCAGGGGGACATCTGCGACCGCGAGGCGGATGCGATTGTCAACGCGGCCAACACGCACTTGTGGATGGGAGGCGGCGTGGCCGGCGCCATCAAGCGGCGCGGAGGGGCCGTGATAGAGGCGGAGGCGGTCAGCAAGGGGCCGATAGCAGTGGGCGGCGCAGTAGTGACGAGCGCAGGGGCGCTGAAGGCCAAGTGTGTAATCCACGCGGCGGCCATGGGGCCCGATCTGGTGACAGACGTGGAGAAGATAGGGGCGGCTACGCGGAGCCTGCTGGCGCGAGCGCAGGAACTGGGGTTGAAGACGGTCGCCTGCCCGGCCCTTGGGACCGGTGTGGGCGGCTTTCCGCCTGCTCAGGCGGCGCGCGTGATGTTGGGGGAGGTAGCGAAGCACTGCCGGGGGCAGACGACGCTCGAGGAGTTCGTGTTCTGTCTGTTTGATGTGAAAACGATGGGAGTGTTCGAGGCGGAACTGAAGCGCTTGTGAGGGGGACGGCCGTCGCACGGCCGAGCGGGGGCGAAGAGCGAAGGAGGTCAGCAGCGGTGGCGAAAGTGGTACGAGCGGGAAGCAGCAGCCTATATCCCACGCCGGCGGTGGTGGTCACGTGTGCGCTGCCGGAGAGGCCCCCGAACGGGCTCGCGATAGCCTGGACCGGCATCTTGTGTTCGCAGCCGCCCTTGGTGGGGGTGTCCATCAGGCCCGAGCGGTACTCGCACTACATCATCAGCCAGACCGGAGAGTTTGTGATCAACATGCCGCGCGCGGATCAGGCGGCGCTGGTGGACAGATTCGGCATGGTGTCGGGGCGGGACGTGGACAAGTTCACGCTGATAGGGGTAACGGCGGCGCCGGCGCGCGAAGTGAAGGCGCCACTGATCGAGGAGTTCCCCGTGAATCTGGAATGCCGCGTGCAGCAGCGGGTCATGTTTGGCACGCACGAGTTGTTCGTGGCGGAGGTGGTGGCGGTGCAGATAGATGAGCAGTGTCTGGAGCACGGGGGGGGCTTCGACACTGACGCGGCCTCGCCTCTGGTCTTCGTGCCCTTGAACGGCGAGTACCGAGCCCTGGCTGAGGTGCAGGGCAGTTACGGCTTTACCAGGGAGTCGGAGCAACCGGGTTAATGCTCAGGCGGACGTTCGTGCACGTGCCGGGCGTGGGCGCGACCACGGAATGGCGTCTGTGGCGGGCGGGGGCGGGCGACTGGGACGAGTTCCTCGCCTCGGCGGACAGGCTGCGCCTCAAGCCGGAGACGGTGGAGCGCATCGCGGAGCACTTGGCCCGGTCGCGGGAGAGGCTGGAGGCAGGCGACTGCCTCTTTTTTCGCGATTGCCTGCCGCGGCAGCAGTGGTGGCGGGCGTATCCCGACTTCGCGCGGCAGGCAGCCTACCTGGACATCGAGACGACGGGGATGGGGGACTGGGCGGAGGTGACGGTGGTGGGGCTGCTCGCGCAGGGCCGGATGCAGGTCTTCGTGAGGCACGAGAACCTAACGGAGTTGCCGGGGGTGCTGCGGCAATACCCGATGATCGTGACTTTCTACGGCTCGGTATTCGATATGCCGTTCCTGCGCAGGCGTTTCTCCAACCTCACCTTCGAGCCGCTGCATCTTGACCTATGCTTTCTGCTGCGGCGGCTGGGGCTGAGGGGCGGGCTGAAGGCGGTGGAGCAGGCGCTCGGCATGGAGCGTAGCGAGCACACCCGCGGGCTGAACGGCTTTGACGCCGTGCGGCTGTGGCGCGAGTGGGAGCGGGGCAGCCGCACGGCGCGGCAACTGCTCCTGGACTACAACCGCGAGGACGTCATGCACCTGGAGCGCTTGGCGCAGGTGGCTTACGAGGGGCTGTGGCAGAAGTTGCTGGCCGAGTACGCGGCCTGGCAGGAGAGAACCGCGGACAAGGCGGCGCGGCGAGCCGGGCGGTCGCGCTGAGGCCGGATGAGGCAGCCTAGTGCTGCAGGCCGAACGCTTGGTGCAGCAACTGCACCGCCTGGTCAGCGCAGCGCTCCTCTACGACGCAGGTGATGCGAATCTCGCTGGTAGTGATGGCTACGATGTTGATGTCGGCCTCCGCCAGCGTTAAGAAGACCTTGTGAGCGAGGCCGGGGCGAGTGTGCAGGCCGATGCCGACTACGGAGACTTTGGCCAGGCCGCCGATGCGCTCGACCTTGGCCGCGCCCAACTTCCTCGAGACAGCCTTGACCTTCTCGTAAGCGCGTTGGAGGTCGGGGCCGCTGACGGAGAAGGAGATATCCACGGGCTCCTCAACTTCGCCCGGCTGGACGATGATGTCCACGTTGATGGAGGCTTCGTCCAGGGCCTTGAAGACGGCGGCCGCGATGCCGGGCTTGTTGGCGATCTTGCGGATGGCGATCATGCCCACGCCCTTTTCGCAGGCGAGTCCTCTAATGGCTGGTTGCTCCTCCATAAGCATCTCCTCTGCTGAGCCAATGACAGTGCCGGGGTCGCCCAGTTCGAAACTGCTGCGGACTCGTAGTTGGATGTGCGCGCGGGCGGCGATCTCGACGGCGCGGGCCTGTAGCACCTTGGCGCCGTGGCTGGCCAGTTCGAGCATTTCGTCGCAGCACATGCGGGGCAGCAGTTTTGCGGTGGGAACGATGCGGGGGTCGGCGGTGTAGACGCCGTTGACGTCGGTGTAGATGTGACACTCGGCTCCCAGGGCGACGGCGAGAGCGGCAGCGGAGGCGTCAGAGCCGCCGCGGCCCAGGGTGGTAAGGTCGGCGGCGGCATCCTGCTCGGTTATGCCCTGGAAGCCGGCCACGACGACGGTCTTTCCGCTGGCCAGTTCCTTGCGGATACGGTCGGGCTGCACGCTGCGGATGTGGGCACGACCGGGGACGGCCTCTGCCAGTATGCCTGCTTGGCCTCCGGTGAGGGACAAGGCGGGGCACTGGAGGGCATTGAGGGTGATGGCCATGAGCGCGGCGGAGGTCTGCTCGCCGGTGGCGACCAGCATGTCGAGTTCGCGCCGGTCGGGCTGTGAGGTGACGTCTTCGGCTAGGGTAATGAGATCGTCGGTGGTATTGCCGATGGCCGAGACGACGACGACCGCGCGGCAGCCCCGCTTGACGACCGAGGCGATATGGCGGGCGACCTCAGCGAAGCGCGCGACCGTGGCCCGCTCCAGCGTCCGCGTGAGGGCCAGATGGAGTTCGTAAGCGGAGGGTGCCCCCTGTTCCAGGGTTTCCTGCACCAGCGCGCGCGCCACGCGGGGCCGCGGCGCAAGCGAGGTGCCGCCGAACTTCATCACCACAAGCGGCGGCTCGGCCCGAGCGCGTCGCGCCGGCTTGCGGCGGGGTTTGGCGGCAGGGGCTTTCCTCATAGGCGAAGAACTTATAGCAGGTGGGCCGCTGCCTGCGCAAGCATAGGCTCAGCGCCTAGGTGAGATCAGGTCTGCTGGCGCCTGCGCGGGTCCCTGACGAGGATGGCGAGCAGTGCGCCGCCGATCAGGTAGAGCGCTGCGGAGAGCGAGAAGAGCAGGCGGAAGGAGAAGCGATCTGCGAGCCAGCCGCCGAGGGGCGGAGCACATCCGAAGGGAAGGGTGATGAGCACGTTGGCCGCGGCGATGTAGCCGAGGCGTTCGGTGCTGGGGCTTGACTCGATGACTATGTTGTTGGTGGCAACGCCGTTCATGGAATACGAGAGGCCCAAAAGAAGGAGGCCAGGGACAGTAAGAGGCCAGGAGTCGGCCGCGGCGGCGGCGAGACAGGCGGCAAGGCCGACGAAGGCAGAAGCGACGGAAAGGCCCAGGTACCCTCGCCTCTCGCCCAGGCGGCCCCAGAGCAGGCTGGTGAGCGCGCCGGGGATGAAGAGCAGGATGCCCGCCCAAGCGGCCGCGGAGTCCGGCAGGCTGAAGCGCTTGACGGCATAGGGCGCAATGAAGGCCGGCCCCATGTAGGCGAGGCCGAGGAACCCTTTGATGAGCACGAAGCGGCAGAAGTTGCGGTCCGCAGCGACGAGGCGGCACAAGCGCACTGCGTAATGGCGAAGTGACTCCTGGCAGCAGCGCTCCTCGGCACGCGGTTCGCCATAGAAGGACCAGGCACCGGCCGCCACCGCGGTCAACACGCCCGCGCAGGCCATGCAGAGGGCGAAGTTTGTGGGGCCGGGCAAGGCAGCCAGCAAGCGAGCGGCGACCGCGTAGCCGAGCATTCCGGTGACGCCGTCTACGAGGAAGACGGAACCGTAATAGCGGCCACGCGCCTGTTGGGGGAAGAGCCGGGCCGAGAGTTCGGTCCACAGAGGGGAACTGACTCCCGTGGCCAGAGCACTGGCTCCAAGAAACGCAAGAAACGCCGCTACTGCCCAGGTGGGAGCCGGCCAGCCCGTCGAATGTGCTAGCCCGCCCATGGCGATCAGAGCCATGGCGGTGGGAAGGTTCCAGAGCACGAAAAGGCGCTTGGCTTGAGCCCGGCCGCCGTAGCGGCGAGCGACCAGTATCTGCGGCAAAGCGTATCCGAGGATGTTGACTGTGGGAAGCAGCCCGACCACGGGCGTGGGGGCACCTGCGCGCGCCAGATACACCATGAGGATGGTTTCGAAGGCAGCGAAGGAATGGCCGAAGTTCCACAGGGCCTCGCCGCTCAGGCCCGCGACAAAGTTCCGGCGAAGGGACGGCGCGGTAGCGGCCATGGCGCGCTTCTACGGGTCTTTCGGGCCTGCCCGGCCGGCTTGGCCTGTCACGGCGCGTTGGCTCCTGGCCGCAGCGCCTATGCGGAGCCCGACTCCTTGTCGCGGCGTTCGCGCGCGGCGGCAACTTCCGTCGGCAGGCCCCAGATCTTGATGAAGCCGACTGAGGCCGCATGGTCGAAGCGGTCGGCGGCGTCGTAGGTCGCGAGGCGGAAGTCGTAGAGCGACTCCGGTGACTCGCGGCCGACTACCAGGCACGTGCCCTTGTAGAAGCGCAGGCGCACGCTGCCGGTCACGCGCTCTTGGGTGGAGCCGAAGAAGGCGTCCAGATGGCGGCGCAACGGACTGTGCCATAGGCCGTAGTAGACGAGTTCGGCGTACTTCAGTTCCAGCGCCGCCTTGTAGTGGGCGGTGTCGCGGTCGAGCGTTAGGCGCTCGAGGTCGCGGTGAGCGGCAAGCAGGGCTGTGGCCGCGGGCGCCTCGTACACCTCGCGAGACTTGATGCCCACCAACCGGTTCTCCACCATGTCTATGCGGCCCACGCCGTGGCGTCCCGCGAGGGCATTGAGGCGGGTGACCAGTTCCACGGGCGGCAGGCGCTGCCCGTCCAGCGAGACCGGCACGCCGCGCTCGAAGCCGATAGTAACCTCCTCAGGTTGGTCCGGCGCAGCCGTCGTAGAGGCGGTCCACTTGAAGACCTCCTCGGGCGGCGTGACGTTCGGGTCTTCGAGCACGCCACACTCGATGCTGCGCCCCCAGAGGTTTACGTCAACGCTGTAGGGGTTGCGCACGTCGACGGGCACCGGTATGTCGTGCTGTTGGGCGTATTCGATCTCCTGCTCGCGGGTCATGCTCCACTCACGGGCGGGGGCGATGACCTTGAGTTGCGGGGCGAGGGCAGCGAAGGTGACCTCGAAGCGCACCTGGTCGTTGCCTTTGCCGGTGCACCCATGCGCGGCCGCGTCGGCGCCTTCCTCGAGGGCGACGCGGGTCGCGTGCTGGGCGATGAGGGGGCGGCCCAAGGCGGTCGCCAGGGGGTAGGCGCCTTCATAAAGCGCGTTGGCGGCCAGGGCGGGGAAGACGAAGCCGCGGAGGAACTCCTCTTTGGCGTCCACGACGAAGGCCTTGACAGCGCCGACCTTGAGCGCCTTCTGGCGTATGCCCTCGTAGTCCTTCTCTTCGCCCAGGTCAATGGAGAGAGCGATTACTTCCGCGCCGTACCGCTCCTTGATCCAGCGGATGGCGACGGAGGTATCGAGTCCACCGGAATAAGCGAGCACGACTTTCTGGGGCATAGCTGTCACCTCAATGGGCCGGGGTCGGGGACGGGCTAGAGCGCAGCCATTCTACTCTGGCGGCGGCGGGAGCGCCACCGGCGTTACTGGCCTTCGCTGAGCAGTTGGATGAGTTGCTCGGCGTTGATGGCGGCCTGACCTCGGTAGTGGTTGTTGAAGAAGACGAAGGTCTTCTCGGCGGAGTCGGCCAGGGCGCGAATCTTGTCCGTCCACTCGCGCAACTCGTCCTCGGAGTAGAGATAGTCATAGCGCTCGTAGGCCTGCTCGTGCTCCCACCACTTGGCGGCGTTGCGGCCGTGAAAGCGAACGTAGGCGAGGGGCGCGGTAGCGACCGCTACCGGAGGCATCAAGCCCGAGAGCCGGGGCTCGTCCACGCAGCAGAAGGCTACGCCGAGGCGCCGCAGCAGGTCGAAGGTGCGCTCATCCACCCAGTGGGAGTTGCGGAACTCGACGGTGAGCGGCGCCCAGCCCATTCGCTCCACGACCTCCTCCAGGTAGGAGACGTTCGCGGGAGCGGGCCGGAACGAGTAGGGGAACTGGAGCAGGATGCAGCCGAGTTTCCCGGCGTCCGCCAGGGGGGCGAGGCTGGTGCGGAAGGCTTCGAAGATGCTCCCGGCCTCGGCCTCGTCCGAGGCGGGCTCGTGGGTTATCTGCTTGTGGCCCTTGATGACGAACTGGAACTCTGGCGGCGTGCGAGCGATGAAGGACTGGATCATGCGCTCGGAGGGGGGCGTGTAGTAGGTGGCGTTGATCTCGACGCAGCGGAAGCGGCGGCCGTAGAAGGGCAGCATGTTGGCCTTGACCATATCGGCAGGGTAGAAGTGGCCTATCCAGTCGTCGTAGGAGAAGCCGCTGGTGCCGAGGTAGATTGCGCCCATGGGTCTGCGGTGGTCCTAGGAGGCGTCTTGGAGCAATTGAGCGAGTGCCGCGCGCGCTTCCGTTTCGCGCGACTTGGGCACCGAGAGGAAGTGCTGCAAGAAACGGCTGCCGCTGCCGAGGTACAGTGTTAGAGCCGACTCGGGCGTGCGCACACTTACCGGGAAGCCGGCCGCGGCCAGCCGGGTGGCCAGGGCGTTGGCCTCGACGGCGTTGTTGGTGGCGTAGATTACTACTTCCTCTTCGTCTGACACGCCTGCTGCGGCCCCCTTGCGTCGGGGCGTGATGCCTATGGCGCTAGGACTTCTGCTGAGTCTCCTCGCGCAGGGCGCGCTTGAAGACTTTGCCGGTGCCGGTGAGGGGCAACTGGTCGCGGAACTCGAGGTAGCGCGGCACCTTGAAGGCCGCCATCCGCTCCGCACAGAAGCGGATGATCTCTTGTGGAGTCGCCGTCTCGCCCTCCTTCAACTGGAGAAC
>CAZGSV010000075.1:0-15561 GCA_964528605.1 uncultured Armatimonadia bacterium | reverse complement strand
CGACCACCTCGAACTCTTCCTCGACCTCAACCCCGACCCCGAAAGCCCACGCTCCACCTGGGGGCCGCAGCAGTTCCAGTTTGCCTTCAGCCCGGGCAACTTCGCCGGCACAGGCGATCCCCTCTTCGACATCCTGCCGGAGGCTTATCCCTACGCGCCACCGGGCCTGACCATCGAGGGCGTCAAACTCGCCGCCTTGCGCACGCCGCGCGGCTACAACCTCGAAGCCTTCGTTCCCTTCTCTCTCGTCGGCCTCGCCAACCCCGCCCCGGACACGCTCATCGCGGGCGAAGTCGCCCTCTCCGACACCGACTCCGTCGCTCCCGCGCAGGAGAGTTTCCTGACAATCTCCACCGCTCCCTGGGCGCACGATCCCTCGCGCTTCGTTCTCTTCCTTCTCGGCGATGCCGCCGGCAAGGCCACCGTGCCCCCCCGCCGCGTCGCTATCCGCGATGCGCTCGAGATCAAGGCCGCGCAGTCGGCGGAGATAGCCTTTGATGCGCCGCCCATACCCGAAGGCAAGGACGCCTACCTCTTCTTCCGCGCGCGCATCAACTTCTCCAAGCCCGCCGGCTACCACGCCAACGCGCTGCGGCTCTCGCTCAACGGCCAGACCATTGACGGCCCGCGCCTGAGCAATCGCCCCCCCGCCTCCACCATGCGTCGCGGCGACGTGCAAACGGCCATCTCCCCCGCGGGCGACATCTCTCTCCCCTACGGCCCCGACTTCACCGCCATTGACGGCCACGAGCAGTACGCGCTCCTAGGCGTCAAGGCCCACGAATACGAATGCCGCGTCACCGATCTGCTCAAGGCCGGGTCGAACGTCCTGCGTTTCGAGAGTCTCACGGCGCCGATAGCGGACCGCGACATCGTCGTCGGCGAGGTCGCGCTCCTGTTCAAGGCGCCGCCTCCGCCGCCTAAGCCCAAGCGCCCCGCTCCCACCGGTCCTCTGCCGTTTGTCTACCCCGGCGAGCGCCCGCGTCCCGAGTTCAGTGTTGACTCCACCCAGCCCGGGCGCCTCGAGATCACGGTCGGCGGCGAGCGCTTCACTGTCGAAAGCCGCTTCTCCTCCCCCGACGGCAAATGGCAGCAAGGTTCATGCGCCCACTTCACCCACCAGCGCCGCGTGGAGCGGCTGCCCGAGGCTGTACTCGTGTTCGACCGCTTCACCAACCTCACCGACGAGAACCTGCCCATCATCCAGCGCTACACGTGCGACCTGCGCGGTCGTTTGCAGAAGGCGTGGGTCGCCGGCCTCTCGCCTGCCTCCGGCGCCGGCTCTGTCAACGAGCCGGCCAACCCCTCTACCTACGCCGCCACCGGCTCCGCGGGCCTCGGCCTGCTCGCCCTCAACGACGAGTTCATGGTCCACGCGGTCAACTCCTTCGTGGGTTCGACAATCGCCCTCGCCGACGACTCCTTCGTCCTGCGACCGGGCGCTTCTTACACCGCCGAGTGGGCTGTCATTCCCACCGACCGCCCCGACTTCTGGGACTTCGTCAACGCCGCCCGCTGCCTGCGCAACGTGAACTTTGAACTGAAGTACCAGTTCGCTTTCCTGCGCGCCGGGCCGCCCACCGACCAATGGAGCGACGAGGCCGTCCGTTCTTTCCTGGTCAACAAAGGCACCCATCTCTCGTGCGCCAGCATCTCCTATCCCAAGTACGAAGGCCGCTACCCCCACGGCACCGCCTTCCAACTCGTTGACCATTCCGTCTACGCCCGCCACAACGACCGCCTCCGCGCCCTCTGCCCCGACCTCAAGACCATGTTCTACTTCCACTGCTTCATTGACGTCCTCGACGACAGCCCCGCCAAGTACGCCAAAGACCGAGTCCTACTTCCCGACGGCGCCCAAGCCGACTACGGCGATCCCCACGACCGCATCTTCTTCCCCACCCTCACCAACGACTTCGGGCGCGATGTGGCCAAGAACATTGACCTCATCCTCGGCGACTGCAAAGCCGAGGGCGTCTACTGGGACGAGATCGAATACAGCCGCTACCGCTATCACTACGGCGAGCCGTGGGACGGCTGCAGCGCCGACATTGACCCCAATACCCACCGGATTGCGCGCCTCAAGTCGAGCGTTGCCCTCATCACTCAGCCCTTCCGCCTCTTCCACGTCCGCCGCCTCCTCGAGCGCGGCCCGCTCATCGCCAACGGCATGCCTCACACGCGCACCATGGCCGATGTCCACTTCGGCCGCTTCGTCGAGACCGGCAGCATCTCCAACTGCTCCGAGGCGCTGCTCTACGCTCCCGTCGCCCTCGGGGACCATCTCACCGAGCGCACCGAGGAAGATGCCTACCGCGTGATGCTCGCCGCCCTCGACTACGGCTGCCTCTACAACTGGTACAGCGACCTCGTCATCCCCACGCGCAAGAACCTGGCCTGCTACATGTTTCCGATCACGCCTGTCGAACTCCACGAGGGCTACGTCATCGGCAAGGAGCGCATCATCACCAAGGTGAGCGGCTGCTTCGGCTGGGGCGACAACTCAAGCCACGAGGTCCACGTGTTCGATGGCTCCGGGCGCGAAGTGCCCGACCCCACCGCCCCCACGCTCGTCCGCGACGGCATGACCTTCACTGAACTCCGCCTCCCCGAAGATTACTCCGCTGCCATTATGCGGCGTTGACTCCTCGCTCTCGCAGTTGGTGGGAAATGCTGCCGGGCTCCGCGTGGGGCGGGCGGCGACTGTTTGGCCCGCAATCGGCAACCCGGCGGCCAGGAGCGCCACAGCAAACCCACCGACGGCTACGCGCGTGCTGGTCGGCTAGGGGGCGGCAACCACTTGCCTGTGTGCCCACTAGAATGGTAAAAAGCGCACAAGGGGTTCGCCTGGTTGCACCTGCAGGTTGCCGGAGAGGCTTGGGACGCGCGGAGCCAGTCGGCCCCAGGAGCGTGCCGCAATCTGGTGATTCACGGAGGGAACGCTATGGCCAGAATCTTCTACCCAACGTCGGAGCCGCTGCACTTTCTGCTCGACAGCATCCACAACCGCGAGGTGGGACTGCCGGACTTTCAGCGTGATTTCGTCTGGGACCCCCGTGCAACCGATGAGCTGCTCGAGAGTCTGTGCCAAAACTTTCCTGCCGGCAGCTTGCTGCGAATCAAGAACTCAGGATGTTTCTACTTCGCGCCCCGCGAGTTCGCCGGTGCGCCACCTCTAGACGGGCACGAACCAGCCTGGCTGATACTCGATGGACAGCAGCGCCTAACCTCACTGTACGAGGCTCTCTACGGCGCCGGCGAACATCGCTTCTACATGGATCTCACCGGCCTTATGGAGGGACGGGATTTGGAGGACTGCGTGTTCTATCTGCGCAGGGTCGAAGGAGACAGAAGATTCGGGACGATCGAGCAACAGGCGCAGAGGCTTGTTTTCCCTCTTGACCGTTTGTTCAGACACAGGGGCGGCTTTGAGGGCTGGCTGGATCGGGTTATCGAGCTGCATCCACAATCTGGCGACAAGCGACAGGTGTTAAAGGACCACCTGCGAGACCTGCGAGACAAGTGGCTCGTCCCTGTCGAGGACTACGAATTCCCGATGGTGACGCTGGCGGACGACACTTGCGCCGCCGCTGTGTGCACGATCTTCGAGACCCTTAACCGCACCGGCGTCAAACTCTCCGTTTTCGACCTTCTGGCTGCGCGCTTTTGGCCCGAAAATGTGCGGCTCCGAGAGCTCTGGGATCAAGCGCGAAGGAGGCATCCCATCGTCACCGAGTTCGAGGTCGATCCGTACTACCTCCTCCAATCCGTTGCGCTGCTGACTGCCCCGGCGGCTCCTTCCTGCAAGCGCACCGATGTTCTAATGATGAGTGTGGAGCAGGTCCGTTCCGGCTGGGACCCCGTTGTCGAGGGCCTCGCAGAAATGCTGCACATCCTCCGCGACGACTGCGGCGTCATCCTACCCCAATGGCTCCCGTACAAGACCATTGTCATTCCTGGCGCTGGCGCCCTTGCCACAGCAGTGCATGCCACAGGCCCCGAGATAGGTGCGGTCCGTAACAAACTCAAGCGCTGGTTTTGGTGTTCCGTGTTTGGACAGGCATACGAAATGGCCCCGAACTCCCAGGCGGCCAAGGACTACGCAGAACTTAGGGACTGGTTTCGTGGTGGGGCTCCGCCCGAGACGGTTGCAGATTTCGCCTTCGATCCCGCCTCCTTGCGCGACACTACCGCGCGCCAACGTGCTGTCTACCGGGGCGTGATCGCGCTCACGCTTGGCAACGGCGCACGGGATTTCTACAGGGGGGACCGCATCAACGCTGGGGCAGTCATGGAGAAGAAGATCGACGACCACCATGTGTTCCCACACGCATTCCTGGCCGAGAAACACCCCGAGGTTTCCAACACTCTTCGCGACTGTATTCTCAACCGGACCCTCGTCGACAGAGACACTGACGTCCGAATCGGCAGGCGAGCCCCGTCGGACTATCTCGCAGAGATTGCCCGGACGGTGAAGCCAGAGCAACTGGACGCCGTCCTCGCATCTCACCTACTTCCGGCAGGACCCGGCTCCCCTCTCTGCCGCGACGACTTCCCAGCGTTCCTTGAGGAAAGGCAGTCGTTGATCTGGCACCAGATCCACCAGGTCACTGGTTGACACTGCCCTTTCCAGGCGGTGCAGCGGTCGCGAGGTCCCCGATTTCACCGCCCCCACGGTCGTCCGCGACGGCATGACCTTTACTGAACTCCGCCTGCCCGAAGATTACTCCGCGGCCATCATCCGGCACTAGCCCGACGAGTGGCGGCCGGCTGGTGGGTGACTAATCCTTGAACTCGGATAGTTTCACCGGCGCGCCGCGCTCGGCGGCCAGGTCCGCCGCCAGGCACGCCTTGTGCGTCAGTATCGAACTCTCCAGCGTCAGCGTCGGCTCCCGGTCCTCGCGAATCGCGGCCACGAAGTCGCTGAAGAGCGCCGTGTAGGGATGGTGCTCGACGTCGCCTGAGTCCACCAACTGCACGTTCAACCGGCTCCATCCCGTCTTCAGCAGCCCGCCGAACTTGTCGGTGTGGAACTTGTCGTTCCAGATGCTCCCGTTCGCGCCCACCAGCATCACGTTGAAGAGATAAGGCTGGACGCAGTCAACGACGCTCGCCACCTTGCCCACCGCTCCGCTCTTCAACTTCAAGATCGTGCTCGTGGTCGAGGGATACTCGTACTCCTTGAGCAGCGGATTCGCGCTCCGCGTGGCGTAGGTCATTACCTCCACCGGCTCGTCGTCCAGCAGCCAGATCAGGCCGTCCATCGCGTGGCAGCCGGCGGTGAGCAGGCTGCTGCCCCCGAAACTCTTCTTGACGTTCCACTGATACTGCTTGTACCACGGCCCGATGCCGTGGTAGTAGTCCACCTCGGCGTAGTGCACGGGTCCGATCACGCCCTCGGCGAGCATCCTCTTGTAGGTCACGAAGGCGCTGATGACGCGCACCTCAAAGCACACCTGCGCCTTCACGCCGGATTCCCTCACCGCCTTGCGCACCCGCTTGCAGCCCTCCCAGTCGAGCGCGATGGGCTTCTCAATCACCACGTGCTTCTTCGCCGCGCACGCCTTCTCCACCTGCTCGACGTGGAACGGATGCGGGGTGCAGATGCTGACGACGTCAATCTCGGGATCGGCCAGCATGGCCTCGTAGTCGTTATAGAGTTTGAAGGTCTTACCGTGGTTCCTGATAAACACCTCGTCGGGGATTTGGCGGCGCGAGCAGATGGCGGTGACCTCGCAGCCCTGGATCTCCTCGAAGGACTTGATGTGGGCGCCCGCCGCCCATCCGTAGCCGACGATGCCGAAACGCAGTGGCTTCATAACCGGACCCTCCTAAGCCGCTTGCGAAGATAGCGCCGTTCCCGCGATCCACCACACGGCCCAGACGATAGCGGAATGCCCCATCCCTGTCGAGCGCTGGCTTCTCGCGCGCCGCTGGCTTCCAGGGGCTGGCGTCTGCCCCGCCACCGGCGTAAAGTTGGCCGGCGCTGCCGGCGTAGCCCTCGCGCGCCGCGCGCAACAGCGCGCCCCCGAAGGAGTGGTCGGAGTGGCTGAGACGCCCTTGCTGGTAATCTGCGCCGCCGTCGCGCTCATGGGCCTGTGCGCCGCCGCCGAAACCGGCAGTGGCAACCTAGGCCGCTATCTGCCCAGGAGTTTCCGCGGCTCGTTGACCGACCCCACCGCCGAGGAGCCCTCCGCGCCCGAACCTCTCGCGCAGACCCCTCCCTCGGCCGATATCAATCTGCCGGCCATGGCCCGCTGGGCGCTCGAATACCTGAGGAACAATCCCGAGCCCGCGCGCGACTACGAGTGCCGCTTCCTCATCAGCCCGCTCTCCTTGCGGCCGCTCCCGGGCCCCGACCAGTTCGACTTCATCTCCCTGGGCGACACCGAGTGCCGCATGGACTGGGAATGGTTCTACATGCGGCGGATGTCGGGCGAGCGCGAGGTCGGCAAGGAGGTCGAGCAGGCCGTGCGCCGTCGCATCCTCGGTTACGTGCGCGAGGGCGGCCTCAGTTGGCTCCCTCCCTACTGCCTCAACTGCAACGACAGCGACCACGAGCCGGCCGCGCTCAACTGGACCACGGGCAACACCATCGTCACCCTGGTTGAACTCCACCAGGAGACCGGCGAGCAATCGTACCTCAGACAGGCCGGCAAGATGGTCCGCGCGCTGCGGGCACTCGCCAGTTGGGACCGCGACCGCGCCTGGTACCCCGGCGGCCTGGGCGCCTGGCGCAACGGCTGGGTGATGACGGGCTGCGCCGCGCAGTACCCCTCGATACTCGAGCCCATCGTCCGCTACTATGAGGCCACCAAGAACGAGGAAGCCCTCGATTTCGCCATCGCCTGGGCCGAAGGGCAACTCGCAGGCTTACAGGAGGGCGCCGGCAACAACCACTTCCGCCCCGATGGCTCCTTCACCCACGTGTGGAACACCCACCTGCATATGCGTCCCGTGCTCGGCGTCGCTCATCTCGGCGCGCTCATCCACGAGCCCCGCTACCTCAACTGGGCCCGCAATGCCTACGAATCCCTGCGCGCTCTCGGCCTCGATTGGGGCTGGTTCCCGGAGTGCGTCGGCCGCGACTACTCGGAAACCTGCAACACCGCCGACATGACCGACGTTGCCATGTGGCTCGCCAAGGCCGGCTTCGCCGAGTATTGGGATCACCTCGAGCGCCACGCCCGCAACTACCTCCGGGAAGCGCAGTTCTTCGTCACCCCCGAGTTCGAGCGCCTCTACCGCGAACTCCACCGCGATAAGCCGGCCGCGGAAGTCGAGAAGGGCCTCGTCATGGCGCGTCGGCTCGAAGGCGGCTTCCACGCCGTGCTCACCCCGAACGACTGGGTGCATCACGGCGGCCCCACCGGAATGAACATGATGGGCTGCTGCCCGCCCGAAGGCATGCGCGCCCTCTACACCGCCTGGGACAATGTCGTGACCGAAGACTCCCGCACTGTCTGGGTCAACCTCTCCTTCAACCGCGATACGCCTCAGGCCAAGGTCGTCTCTTTCCTCCCCAACGAAGGCCGCCTGACGGTCGTGGCCAAGAAGGACGGCCGCTTTCTCCTGCGCGCGCCGGCCTGGGTTCCTCGTTCGCGCATCACGGCCTACCGCGGGCAAGAGCAGATGTCCGTCTGGCATGGCTGCGTCGGCGACTACATCGAGTTCGAGGACGTCAAAGCCGGCGAGGAACTCACCGTCACCTATCCTCTGCTCCGCTTCGAGCAGACGGTTGACCTAGACCCCGCCGGCGTCTTCACCTATCGCTGGCTCGGCAACACCGTGCTCGGCGTTCACCCGCGCGGCGAAAGGCTGCCCATCTTCGCCAACGTGCCGCGCCCTCTCCCCGCGCTCCGCTAGCCTCATCGCGGCCCCGGATGTGGACACGTCAACGCGGATGCGGAACACTATCTACAGAGCGGACGCGCTCGCAAGGACCGGACAGGATAATGCAGATACCCGCAGACCACTACACGCCTCAACACCGACTCGAACTGGAGACCCTCCTCAACTCGCCCGCGTGGCAGGCAGCGATTGACTCCGGCTTGGTGGAAGAGGTCAAGGCCGAGCGCCTCGAGCCCGGCAAGGCGCGCGGCTTCGTTCCCACCGTCGTGGACCACCTCCTCATGGCCAACAAGGAGAGAGCCGCAGCCCTCATCGCCGAAGGCTGCAGCGACCGCGACCGCCTCCTTTCCCTCTTGGCGGACTGGCCCAACGCCCTGCGGCACGCGGACCCCACCATCTCCTTCGTCGGCCTCAATCTCACCTCCGCCTGCGACCTCGACCCCCGCTGCCTCTACTGCAACCAACCCGAGATCGAATCCACAGTAGGCGTCGCGCGCTGGAAGAGCATCATCGAAGAGGTTGCCTCTGGCGCCGGCGAAGAAGGCCCCTACCTCTACCTCACCGGCGGCGAGCCCCTAACCCTGGGCGCCGACCTGTGGGGCGACGACGGCATCGTCCGCTTCGCCACCGCCAGGCGCGCGCGCGTCAACGTCAACACCAACGCCGTGAACCTCACCCCCGAAGTCGCCCTCCGCCTCATCAAGGGCGGCCTCGCCCGCCTCCACATCTCTCTCGACGCCGCGGAGGAGGCCACGCACAACCATCTCGCCGGCGGCAACCACTTCCGCCGCGTGCTCGAGGGCATCTACAACCTCCAACTCGCCCGCGACCTGGTCGGCGTCTCCTACCCGGGCGTGCACATCAACTGCGTGCTCACCAATGCTAACCTCGACCTCTTCCCCCCCCTCTTCGCCTTCCTGCTCGAGAGGCACAAGCAGACCGCCGACAACGCCGACCCCTTCTATCAGGACCTCTTCCCGCACATTATCCCCGTCGGCGGCGTCTCCAACGCGCACCTGCGCCCCTCAGCCGCGGACTTCCGCCGCTTCTACGAACAGGTCTGGCCGCAGGTCGGCGAAATCTGGGACAACTTCCAGGCGAGCCTAGGAGTGTCCGCCGAAGAGAGAAAGGCCCTCTTCGGCCCCTTTACCAATCCCTTCCTGCGGGTGGAGCACAAGGGCGGCCTCGACGCCTACGTCGAGGTCTCCGCGCAGGGCCGCTACGGCGCTCTCGCCCTCGCTCGCCGCTGCTACGTCGCCCCAACCCAAGCGCTCTTCACACCCGACGGCTGCCAGTACCGCTGCGGCTCCCACGCCATCCGCCGCCTCCTTCCCATCGGCAACGTCGCCGACCACAGCGTGCTCGAGAACATGCGCGCCGGCATTCCCGGCCTGGCCGAGCTGCCCCAAGAGGAGCACTGCTACGGCTGCGCCCTCGCTACCCTCTACATCAACCAAACCATCGAATCCAAACTGACGGAAGAACTGAACTCCATGCTTGAGGCCAAGGGCTAGCGGACCCCGAGCCGCTGGGGCGTCCGTCTTTCCGCGGAGGCGTATGGGGAGCCGGGAACGCCGACGCGGGCTAACTGAAGGGAGTTGGTCTTCATGTCCGGCGACACAACCGCCGAAGCACCCCTCATCACCCCCGCCAACATCCTCACCTTCTCTCGCCTCATTCTTCTGCCCTTCGTCATCGCCGGCGTAGCCACCCACCGCCCCTACCTGGCCGTCGTCGCCATGGCCCTTCTCTGGCTGACCGACGTAGCCGACGGCCGCGTCGCGCGGCTGATGCGCCAGGCCGGCTCCTTCGGCAAAGCCCTCGACAGCACCGTGGACTTCGTGCTCATCTACTCCCTCTTCATCACCTTCTATGCCTCCGGTCGCCTCGCCACTTACCAGTTCGCCTTCCTTTACCTCTCAATGCTCACCATTCTGTCGCTCCAGTTCTCTCTGTCCGCAGCGGGCGGCGGCGAGCAGACCGCCTCCACCACCCTAGGCAAACTCACCGGCTCCCTCCAATACCTCTACCTGCTATTCCTGGTGGCTCTCGAGGTCATCCCCCAGACCGGGGTCACTTCGGCCGTCAACCTGGTCTTGTTCGCCGCCCTGGCGCTCGCCATAGTACTGAACAGCGCTGAGTGCATCGTGAGAATCTGCAGGCCCGGCCGCACCGCTGCCAAAGGTTGACCTCTTATGGTTGAGCGTGTCACCATCTCGCACCCTCGCCTGCCCGCTGGCTTTGATGGTGTCGCCATCGCTGCGGTAGCCGATGTGCACGGCAGCCCCCTGCGCGGCGGCCGCTCGCGGGTGCAGCAAGTCGTCGAACTGGTCAACAGCCTGCATGCCGATCTCGTCTGCCTGCTCGGCGACCTGGTCCACAATGCTCGCCACGCCCCCCAATACGTTCCGCTGCTCGCCGAACTCGAGGCGCCGCATGGAGTCTGGGCCACCCTCGGCAACCACGAGCACGGCTTCTTCTGGTACTCGCGATACCTAGGCGGGCCGCGAGGCCCCTCGGTTGATGAATGGCGGTGCCTCTACGCTCAAGCAGGCATCCGGCTTCTCGTGAACGAGACCACGGCGGTGGAGAGAAATGGCTCGCGCATCTGGCTCGTCGGCGTGGACGACGCCTATAGCGACCACGCCGACCTGTCCGCCGCTCTCCCCCCTGAGCCCGACGCCGACTTCCGCCTCGCCATCACCCACTCCCCCGACGTCCTGGACCAGCCTCGGATCGCCGAACTGGCCCTGACCATCGCCGGTCATACCCACGGCGGCCAGATACGTCTCCCGCGGCTTGGCCCCCTCTACGCCCCCTGCCGGAGACCCAGGGAGCGCGCCGCCGGGCTAGTCAACGCGAACGGCACCACCCTTTACGTCACCCGCGGCGCCGGCGAGGGCTTCCCCCTGCGCCTTCTGTGTCCCCGCGAGATCTCGCTTATCACCCTCCGCGCGCACAGCAAGGCATAGCAGGGCTTGCGGCCCCCGCTGCGGCTTGTTCCACGCTGATTCCCAGCGCCCACCGCAGCAGCCCCGGAATGTCCGTGTTGTCTTGCAGCGCATGCAGCCGCTCGCTGCCCGGCCCCGTGCCCACCACTGGGACCCACGCCGCCGTGTGATCGAACGAAGACCACCTCACGCCGGCCCGCTCCGACCGCTTCCGCGCCAGCAGGCTCCCGGCCTCCTCCCAATCGGCCCCGGCGCGCAGCAGCCGCGCTCGCTCGCCGACGCTCAACCTCGCTCCCAGCCTCTGCTCCGCCGCGCGCAGTTGCTCGAGCGAGACCTTCTCGCTCCGCGCCACCGCCATTATCGCCTGCTCCGCGCTCTCGCTCTGGCTCTGCACGATGTCCCAGTTCATCAGACCGGCTAGCGTGAGCCCCCCCGTCTCGTGGTCCGCGGTGACGATCACCAAGGTGTCGGGATGGGCCGCCGCAAAGTCCCTCGCCACTCGCACTGCCTGGTCGAAAGCGAGCAACTCGTAGATCATCGTCGCCAGGTCATTGGCGTGAGCGCCGAAGTCTATCTCGCCGCCCTCCACCATTAGGAAGAACCCCTGCTCGCCCTCGCTGAGCAACTCCAGCGCCTTGGCCGTCATCTCCGCCAGCGTCGGCTCGCCCTTCGGCCGGTCTATCGTGTAGCCGAGTTCGCTCTCCGCAAACAGGCCCAGCAACGGCAGGCTGCGTGCCCCAGCCAACTCCGCCCCCCCCGTCGCCACCGTGTAGCCCGCTTGCTGCGCCTCCTGCAACAGGTTCCGCCCGTCTTCCCTGCCTCCGCCCATTGACTCGGGCAGGAAAGCGCGCTTGCCGCCTCCCAGCATCAAGTCCACGTGCGCCGCCAGTTCCTGTACCGCTATCTCGTCCTCCTCGCCGCGCGATTTCACGTGCGCCGCAAAGGCGGCCGGCGTGGCATGTGTAATCCCCGTCTTGGTGGCCAGCCCGACGGCCTTTCCCGCCTTCTTGCATTGCTCCAGGATGGTCTCCACCGGGGTGCCGTCCGGACGTACGCCAAGCATGCCATTGTTCGTCTTTACGCCGGTCGCCAGCGCCGTCCCGGCCGCCGCCGAATCCGTAATCGGCCGGTTGGCCGAGAAAGTGCTCACGAGGCCGCCTCGGCCCCCCGCCATCATCTCCTCAATCGTCAGGCACCTCCCGAGGAAGCGCTCGTACGCCCCCGCCACCTGCACGTGCGCCGCGCCCATACCGTCCCCGATCATCAGAATCACGCTCCGCGCCGGCGCGCCCCAAGAAGGGCTTACCGCCCACAGAACGGCCAGAACTAGTACCAGAATCAGCCTTTTATTGCGCATCTGCCAACCTTCTCCTTCCTGTCGGGCAAGGCATTCTAACCACGCTTGGGCCCGTCCGCAAAGCCCCGGTTGGCACTCTCGTGCCTCAAGCGCTAATCCGCTTGACCCCGCGCCCGCCGACGGGGTATACTATTCGCATCCGCCAAACTATCTTTGCGGGTTGGGGTACATATGCCGTGCTACGAATACGAATGTGACACCTGCGGACACCGCTTCGAACGTGTCCAGAAGGTAGATGACCGACCTGTTAAGAAATGCCCGCAGTGCCACAACCCCGTGCGCAAAGTCTTCTTCCCAGTGGCCATCATCTTCCGCGGCTCCGGTTTCTACGTCACCGACTACGGCCGCGGCAACAACGGCCGGCGGTCCAAGTTCCCGGACTCGGGCGGCGACGGTAAGTCCAAGAGCGAGTCGAAGGTCGAGAGCAAGACCGAGGACTAGGTTCGCTCGGGCTGTGGGGGTGGCCCGCGCTTCTCGGTGCTGAGCCGCGTTGGTCCGCCGGCTCGTAGCACAGGCGCCGACGTTGGTCACCACAGCGCGCTCAGCGCAGCCGCTTGACCGGTGGCGCCTCGCTGAACACCCAGTCCAGTATGCGCTGCCCCCGAGCGCCCGGCAGCCCCGGCGGATACGGCACCGCTATCATGTCGCTCCAGTAACCCTCCCTTATCTGCCCCGCCACCTCTCCCAGCCCCAACGCCTTCGTTCCGTTCGCCGTGACCATGTCCAGCAGCACCAAGGGCGGCACATCCGGGAACGAGTTGCGCACCAACTGCGCCTCGGCGAGCATCGA
Source organism: uncultured Armatimonadia bacterium (assembly GCA_964528605.1). Classification (GTDB taxonomy): domain Bacteria; phylum Armatimonadota; class Zipacnadia; order CAZGSV01; family CAZGSV01; genus CAZGSV01. The sequence goes on along the minus strand of CAZGSV010000075.1, from coordinate 2,612 downwards.
GAGCGATTCGTTGCTCGCCAGGCTGTCCGTACCGAGCGCCACGTTGATCCCCAGCCGGAGCATGTCGAGCAGCGGGTACTCCTCGTGCCCGAAATGCCGATGGCTCTGCGGGCAGAAGACTACGCTTGCCCCCGCGTCCGCGATGCGCTGCAGATCGCCCGGGCTCGGGTAGTTCACGTGCGCCAGCATCGCCCCCTTGCGCAGGAACCCAACCTCGTTCAGGCATTCCACCGGCGACATCCCGGGTGCCTGCCACTTCACTCCCTCCGGCAGCCAACCTTTCTCTTCCATCAGGGCCGCCAACTCCCCGGTGCCCCGCTCCATCAACTCCGCCTCCGCCCGCGTCTCCGCCACGTGAGTCATCACCGGCATCTTCCGGCTCTCCGCCAGCGCCAGTGTGCTCCGATAGGCTTCCGCGGAGGTGCTGTAAGGCGCATGGGGAGAGAGCCCCACTCGCACTCGCCCGTCCGGCCGCATCCACAGCGTCTGCCATTGCCGCCACCGCAGCAGCCCGTTGGCCACCCGCCGCCGCAAACCCAACACCTCCAGGAAACTCACTCCGCCCAGGCCGCGCCGCCGCATCTCCCCATATGCGGGGCACCGCAGCGCCACGTCACCTACCACCGTCGTCCCCGTTTGCAGGGCCTCCTCCGCTCCCGCCGCTACCCCCCGGCGCAGTTCGCCCCCGGGCGCCCGCGCGATGTATGCACCCACCGCGCCCAGCCAGTCCGCGAACGACCCGCTGAAGGGCGCCCTCCCCCGCAGCCCCGTCAACTCCAGATGCACGTGCGCGTTCACCAGCCCCGGCAGCAACACCATCTCCCCCAAATCCACCACCCGCGATACCGGATGCTTGGTGGCCACCTCCACGAACGAGCCGCAGCCCGCTATCCGTCCGCCCTGGCACACCACCCCCACGTCCTCCAGGAAACCCGAGGCCAGGAACGCCGCCTTCGCCCTTATCAGCGTCGGCCGCATCCCCAATGCCGCAGCGATGCTACTCGCCTCCCTCGCCCAGGCCTCCACCAGGCCTATAGGGCCACTCCCCCTCAAAAACCTCCCGCGCCGGACCTACCAGCAAAACGCTGCCACTTCCCTTCCAGCGCACCTGCGCTTCCCCCCCCGCCATATGCACCTGCACTTCGTCCCCCACCAGGCCCTTCAGCCTCGCCGCCACTACCGCCGCGCACGCTCCGGTGCCGCACGACAGCGATTCTCCCACCGCTCTCTCCCAAAACCGCGCCTGCACCAGGTCCCGCCCCTGGACGCAGCACCAGGTCACGGTCGTCCGCTCCGGAAACATGGGGTGGACCTCGATCCGCGGGCTCACGCGCAGGAATACCTCATCCGACACCGGCTGATCTGTCAACAGCACCGCGTGCGGCGTACCCATGGAGACCCCGGTCAACACCCGGCGCTCGCCATCCACCTCCACCGGCCAGTCAACCGTGCTGTCCCCTTCGGCCTGCATCGGCAAGTCCTCCGGACGCAGCCCCGGCTCCCCCACCTCCGCCTCTATCAGCCCCCCCTCGACCGGCCTCACCCGCCGCAGCCCCGCAATCGTCTCCAACGCGCCTCCCTCGGGCCGCAGCCGGCCGCGCCGCTGGAGATATGTCGCCACACACCGGAGCCCGTTCCCGCACATGTCTTCCGTGCCGTCGGGATTGAACATCCGCATCCGCCGGGGGGCGCGCTGCCCTCGGGCTAGCACCAGAAGCCCGTCTGACCCAATCCCCCAACGCCGCGCGCACATCGCCCGCGCAACCTCGGCCCAGTTCGTGTCCTTGTCCTCTTGCGCCTCCACCAAGATCAGGTCGTTCCCCGTCGCTTCCATCTTCACGAATCTCATGATTGCCAGTCGCCTAACCCGTCGCCGGGTTCCCTAGGGCGGCCTCCGTCACCCCTGACTGCCCTGTGCGCCCAGGAACTCCAAGCGCATCTCCATCGTCTCCACCACACGCTCAAACCACTGTCCCGACGCGTCCACGGTCGGAAACCACCAGGCGCAGGGCCGTCGCCCCGCCCGCTCCAATCCCTGCGTCAGCAGCGCGTTCCGCACCACCTCCAACTTCTTCAACTCCGCCTGCCCCCGCACTTGGCCGAACACCCGCCACACCTCCCCCATGCCGAAACGCTCCTTGAGCGAGGCAATCGCTCGCCGCACCTGCCCCAGTCCGGCCCTCCTCTCCAAGACCCTAATCCGTTCTTGGCGCAACGCAGCGGCTATCTCACTCCGCCTCTGCTGTACTGCGGTGCTCGCACGACCCCCACCTCCGCTGGCCGCCGGCGCCTGCGCCCGCCACTGCCTTCTTAGCCTGCCACTCTCTGCCTCCAGCCGACGCGCGCCCTCCGTCAAGGCGCGCACCTCATCCCGCAACGCGCTCCGTTGCCCTTGCAGCCGGCGCACCTCCTCCCCAAAGCGCCGCAGCGCCGTCAGCGCCTGCGAGTACTGCTCCCGCTCCTCCCGCCAGTCCCCCTCTCCCTTGCCCAGCAGCCCCTCGACCTCCCAAGGAGTCCGCAGCACCCGTACGCGCTCCAGCAGTTGCCGCTGTCCCTCCACTGCCGCCCGCCAGCGCTCCGCAAACTCCTTAGCGCTCAGCCGTTGCTCCCCG
>CAZGSV010000074.1:6595-16270 GCA_964528605.1 uncultured Armatimonadia bacterium | reverse complement strand
GGCGGCCGTGAGTGCGTTGTGGCGGGAGCGAGTGCGAGTGCGCGCGGCGCTGCTCGACGCATTGCCGCGCTGGAAGGACCTGGCCAGACGCAACGTGGAACTGCTACTGCGAATCGGACACGCTGAGCCGGCGGCCGAGGCGGCGCGCTCGAGTGAGCGCTCGGCGTCCGCGGGTGGGGATGAAGATGCCTAGGCGGACGTCGCGGCGCCGAGCGGCTATCGCGGGGGGCCTGGCCTTGGCGGCCCTGTCGCTGGTGCTCTGCTGGTGCCCGCAGGCGGGCGCGCAGCAGACCGAGGTCTCGCTGCCGGGGTGGGATGCCTACGCCGCTCCCCGCAGCGTCTATGGCGGCGGCGTGGTGCTGCGCAAGGGCGACGACAACCGCAGCCTGACCCTGAGCGGGCGTGGCTCGCTTTGCTACCGAGCCAATGCCGTAAGCGGCCCAGGAGCGTCGGCCTACGGCAACCAGTACTGGGACACCAAGCCGGTTTCCTCCGAGGCGCAGTTGACGGTGAGCGGTTGGGCCCTAGACCAGGTCCGGATTGACGCCACCATCAGCCAGGGGCCGTTCGGCCCCAGCCGCAACGACTTCTCCGTCATGTTCGACGCGGGGCCGGCGCAGATCTCTTACGGCCGCGTGCAGGCGCAAATGGGCGCCAACGAGTTCATGTCCTTCAGGAAGCAACTCTGGGGCCTGGGGGTGGAGGGCGGCAGCCGCGACCAGCGCCTGCAGTACTCCCTGTTCGCCTCCAAGGTCAAGGGACAGGTGCGCCGCGAGGCTTTTGCCGGGCAGGACTCTCCCGGCCCCTACCACCTGCGCTATACCCCCATTGTGGACGGCAGCGAAGTAGTCAAAGTGGACGAGCAGCGCATGGTGCGCGGCCAGGACTACGTCATTGACTACTACGGCGGCTGGCTCACCTTCGAGGTCAGTTTCGGCGGCAACCCCAAGACCACCATGATCCCCTCGACCTCCACCATATCCGTCTCTTACGAGCAGGCCGGCGGGGGCGGCGGCTCGGGGATGATCTACGGCCTGCGCAGCACCATCGCGGCCGGCGAGGGGCTCTCATTCGAGGCCGCCTACCTCACACAGCAGAGCGACTACCAGCCCTCCTCCTCGCCCGGCTCGGTGATGCGGCGAGAGGAGTTCATGGGCGCCGGTTCGCCCGGGCCCTTCCAGCTGTCCTACAACCCCGTGGACACCGGCAAGCCGGTCCTGGTCTACGTTGACGGCGCGCTCAAGATCGAGGGCGTGGACTATCTCTTCAGCCCCAACTCCGGCTACCTCCAGTTCACTAGCCCGATACCGCCCGGCGCCCTGGTCGTGGTCGAGTACTACCAGTTGACCGACGGCGGGGGGGCAGGGGGCGACAAGCACCTGGTAGGACTTACGGCGAAATGGACTCCCGTCGCCAACACGAATGTGCGCCTGGCGCTCGCAGCCAGTGACAGCCAGGGCGGCCCCGCGGGCACCGCCCTTTCGCTCGAGGCAAGCAGCGCGCTGCTCGACAGCAGGCTAAACCTGCATGGCCGCTACGAGGACACCGAGCCCACCTTCTCGCAGATCGAGGGGGTGGGCTTCCAGCAGCAGGCGCGCGGCTTCAGCCTGGGCGCGGACTACCGGGCGCACGAGTTCGTGAGCACCAACTTCGACTGGCGGCGCCAACAAACCTCCACCGGGCTCTACTTCGGCTCCGTCGGGGGCGCCGGAAGCGGATACGACACCGGCACTACCACGGGGTACTCCGTGCTTACTGATCAGAAGACATTCGGCGCCAGGACCTCTTTCCCCAATGCGCCCCAGGTCAGCCTCTCGCGCAGCATCATGAGCAACCAGGGGACCAACTCCGGGGCCACCTACGTCTCTGACGCGCTCAGGGTCAGCCACAGGCTGGGCGCCTTGTCGGGGTCCTTGAGCCTGAGCCGCAACAAGCAGGGCTTCAGCGCCTTGGGCGAGGCCGCGCAGACGACGCCGGGGCGAGACCCCTTAGTCACCTACGGGGCGAACGCTTCGCTTTCGTACCTTCCTTCATCCAGTGGGAGCCTGTCCATCGGCTGCTCCAACAGCGCGACCGCGGCCACGGCGACGCAGCCGGGGCGGCGCGGCAGCACCGTGGACATGTCCGCTACCTGGAATCCCAGCCCCGGCTTGGGTCTGGTCTTGACGCACAACCTGTCCAGATCGCGCGGGGGATTGGCGTCCTCGCTGAGCGGCACCGCGGGTAACAACGCTGCAACGGCCCAGACCGAGGATGACCAGTCCACGGCACAGCCAGGGTACAGTAACGACCGCACCGGACTCTCTCTCAACTACGCCTCCTCAGGCGGCCGCTACGCCGTTGGCCTCGACCTGGGCCAGCAATCGTACCGCGGAGGCAGCACCGGCTATCGCGCCGACAGCAAGTCGCACGACATCAACCTCTACCTGCGCACCTACCTGAGCTCGAGCCTGGGGGCAAACCTCAGCCTGCAGCGGCAGTCGCTGCGCTACCTGTCGCAGACAGCCACCACCCTCAACACGCAGTTGGCGCTGCTGTCGCTCGACTACAAGCCCCAGCCGGCGGAGCAGTACACGCTCTCTTGCCAGTACATGCTGAGCGCTACGGGGGGGGCAGGCGATTCCGCCTCCACGCGCATGCTGACCATGGGCCTGGGGGGCCACCGGCGCCTCGCCGAACGCACCAGCCTCTCGAGCAACCTCCAGTTCCAATCCGTGGCCGGCGCCTTCGATGACAGCAAGCGACTGACCCTGCTGACCACGTATTCCTATCGCCTGAACGAGTTCCTGAGCGCCAACGCCAACCTGCGTCACGTGCGCTACGACTCGCTGCGCGAGACGGGCTACGGCGGCGGCGACTACATAGCCAACCTGTTGAGTCTGAGTCTGTCAGCCGGATTCTAGCCCCAGCGGCCGCTGGGCCGCGGTTGCACGCCCGCTTGAACAATTGCACGGCGCTGCACGCTTATTCGGTGACGTAGTCTTGCTCACATACTGGGGGTCGTTGCTTGTCTAAGCCGGCGCCTCAACGTGCCGGGCGCTTGCCCGAGGACGAGTCAGGTCGCCTGCCGGACTGGGTGCAGCAGCAAGCGCTCGGTCTGGCCCTGGCAGCCCTGGGCGCGCTCATGCTGCTCGGCCTGCTGGTTCAGCCCGGCATCGGAGCCGGGTGGGTGTTGGAGCGGCTGGCGACCTGGCTGCGGGCCTTCTTTGGGATAGGCGCTTACGGGGTTGCGGTGCTCACGATACTGGCGGGCCTCGGAGTCGTGCTGGGCGCGAGCCTGGCGCGCTCCACGCGGGGGCTGGCGGCGTTCGGCGTTCTCTTCGTCATCTTCCTGGCCGGAGTCCACCTGCGCGTGCCCGTCGGTGAGGAGTTCGTCCAGGGCCTTGAGGGCGGCAACGGCGGGGCTGTGGGCGCGCTCGTCGCCTACGCCCTGCGCAAGACGGTCGGTCCCTGGGGCGCCTACGTAGTGCTGGCGGCCGCGGGCCTGTTCGCCGCCTCGCTGGCTGCCGAAAGCCCACTGGTCGAGCACCTCCGCGCGATGGGGCGCGCGGCAGGGGCGGGAACGAGCCGGGTGGCCGCGTATGTCGAGTTAGTGCGCAAGCGCCGCCAGCAGCAAGCCTGCCGCGGCAAGGCCGCGCCCGCGGGGCCGCCCAGGCGCGCTCCTACCCCGCGCTCGGTCAAGGAACCGGCTGCGCCGCCCCCCCCGCGTAAGGCAGAGGCCGCAAAGCCGGAGCCCTCCGAGTTCCTCGCCAAACCGGGAGAGCAAGGGCCCATTCCTGCCGTGGCCGCCGCCGTCAAGGCGGGCAAGCCGCAGTGGAAATTGCCCCCCCTAGATCTGCTTTCCGTCACTGAAGATGAAAGCGCGGACGAGGCGGTCCAGCGCGAGATAGAAGAGAATGCGCGGCGCATCGAGGAAACCCTCGAAGGCTTCGGCATTCCGGCCAGAGTCGTGCACTGGGAGCGCGGCCCCTCCGTCACCCGCTACGAATTGGAGCCGGCGCGCGGCGTGCGCGTCAGCCGCGTGGTCAACCTCGCCGACGATCTCGCCATGGCCCTGGCGACCACCGACGTGCGCGTGGAGGCGCCCATCCCCAACAGGTCCGCCATCGGCATCGAAGTGCCCAACCGCCAGGTCTCTTTCGTGCCCATCCGCTCGGTGATGGAGAGCGAGCAGTTCAAGCGCTGCCGGCCGCCGCTGCGCTTCGCCCTCGGCAAGGACGTCGCCGGCCATTCCATTGTCGGTGATCTGGCCGCCATGCCTCACCTGCTCATCGGCGGCGCGACCAACTCCGGCAAGAGCGTCAGCCTCAACTGCCTCATCGTCTCGCTTCTCTACAGCGCGACGCCCGAGCAGCTGCGGCTCATTCTCGTGGACCCCAAGCGCGTCGAACTCACCGCCTTCGAAGAGGTCCCCCACCTCTTCTGCCCGGTGGTGCACGACGCGCGCGAGGCCGCCTTCGTCCTGCGCGAGGCCATCAAGGAGATGCGGCGCCGCTACCGGCTCTTCTCCCCGCTCGGGGTGAAGAACATCTACGAGTACAACGAGATCGCGCCCGCCCGCGGCAAAGAGCAACTGGCCTTGATCGTCATCGTGGTTGACGAACTGGCGGACCTCATGTCCCAAGGTCAGGTCGAGTTCGAGCGCCTCATCTGCCGCTTGGCGCAACTCGCTCGCGCCACCGGCATTCACCTGGTGGTGGCCACGCAGCGACCCTCGGTCAACGTTATCACCGGCACCATCAAGGCCAACATCGCCTCCCGCATCGCCTTCGCCGTGGCCTCGCAGGTGGACTCGCGGACTATCCTCGATGCCAACGGCGCCGAACGCCTCATCGGCTCCGGCGACATGCTCTATTCCCCTCTGGAGGCCTCGCGCCCCCTGCGCGTGCAGGGCTCCTACGTCACCACCCGCGAAGTCCAGGCCGTCGTGGAGTTCCTCTCCTCCCAGGGCAAGCCGGAGTTCATCATCGAGCTGCCTCCCGAGGAGGAAGAGGGCGAGGAAAGCGAGGAGCCGCTGGAGGACGAGGAGGGCAACCTGGACGAATACTGGAAGGCGGCCGTTGATTTCGTTCACGGGAGAAGGACCGTCTCCGTTTCCCTGCTCCAGCGTAAACTGCGCATCGGCTACAACCGCTCCGCCCGCCTCATCGAGTTGATGGAGGAGCGAGGCATCGTCGGCCCCGCCGACGGCAGCCGGCCGCGCGAAGTCCTGCTGGAAGGCGTGCTTGACACCAGCGACTGGGAGCCCGATGGCCCCTCCGATGACGAGGCCGCCGCCCTCAAGGCAACGACCGCCAAGGCCGGGGCGGCGCGCGCCTCAGGCGACGAGGCTGCCGAGGACGACGAGAGCCAGCAGGCAGACGAGGACGACCAAGAGAGCCCCTGAGCCCGTGCCCCCCGACTGGTAACTCAAGGCTTCAGCCTTGACCTCCCTCCTCCAGCGCCCGCGGCACGCGGGCGCGCCACCGGTCACTGGCCACTGGCCCTCGTCTGCCCGCCTTGACCGGGTGATGCGGGCGGCCAACAATCCCCCCATGCGCAACGCTAGGGTTGCCCTGGTCAACATGGGCTGCGCCAAGAACCTGGTGGACTCCGAGTGGATGCTCGGTTCGGTGCGCCAGGCCGGGTACCAGACCACCTCCAACCTCGCCGGCGCCGAGGTCGTGATCGTCAACACCTGCGCCTTCATCGCCGAAGCCACCGAAGAATCCAAGCAGGTGCTGCGCGAACTGGCGCGCGCCCGGCGCCGCGGCGTCCACCGCGTCCTGATATGCGCCGGCTGCCTCAGCCAGCGCTTCCGCGAGCAAGTGCTGCACGAGTTCCCCGAGGTGGACGCGCTCGTGGGCGTGGACTGCTACCGCGAAATGGGCGCCATCGTGCGGCGCGCGCTCGCAGGCGAGAAGGTGGTGCGTCTCCGGGCGCCCACCGTCGTTCCTCACACCGTGCTGCCCAGAATGGTGTCAACGCCGCCGTGGACTGCCTACCTCAAGATCTCGGAAGGGTGCGACCACACCTGTTCCTTCTGCGCCATCCCCAGCATCCGCGGCCGCTACCGCAGCACCCCTATTCCCGTTCTCGTGCGGGAGGCCCAGGCGCTCGCCGCCCGAGGCGCCAAGGAACTCAATCTCGTGTCGCAGGACAGCACCCAGTACGGTCACGACCTGCCCGCCCGGGGCAGGGGCGCGCATCGCCGCAAGCCCGCCAGGGCGGGTAAACCCGACCTCACCGACCTGCTTGTGGCCCTGGAGGAGGTCGAGGGCATTCGCTGGCTGCGCGTGCTCTACGGTTACCCCACCCGGGTGCGGCGCCGCCTGCTCGAGTGGATGGGCCGGTCCGAGAGACTGTGCCACTACCTCGACATCCCGATTCAGCACGTGAGCACGCGCTTGCTCAAGGCCATGTGCCGCTCCGGCTCGGCGGACTCCTACCGGCGCATGATCGAGACCGCGCGCTCCCTCGTCCCCGACGTCACCTTGCGCACGACGGTCATAGCCGGCTTTCCCGGTGAGACCGAAGCCGACTTCGAGGAACTGTGCCGCTTCCTCGAGGAAGTGAAGTTCGATCGCCTGGGCGCGTTCGCCTTCCGCGCGGAGGAAGGCACTGCGGCGGCCGGCAAGCGCAATCAGGTGCCGGACGAGGTGAAGGAGGAGCGCCGGCGCCGGATCATGGAGTTGCAGGCGCGGGTCTCGTTCGAGCGCGGCCGCGCACAGGTGCGCAAGGTACTGCCCGTGCTTGTGGAGTCGGTGGACGCCCGGCGGGGCGTGGCCGTCGGCCGCTCACCAAGAGATGCTCCCGAAGTGGACGGCGTAACCGTGGTGCGGTGTGGTTCCCGGCCTCTCCCGAACGCGGGGCAGTTCGTCCATGCGCGCATCACCCGCGCCGACGAGCACGACCTCCACGGCGTCCTAGTGCGCCGCTAGGCGCGCTAGGCCTCTAGGGGCCCCAATGCCCCGTGCTGCGGTCCTCCGCCCACGGCTGGCCCTGAGTCGCCAGGAACTCCCGCGCCCACTCCTGGTACCTGCCTTGCGTGATCGCGGCGCGCAGGTCGCTCATCAGCCTGGCGTAGAAACGCAGGTTGTGAATCGTGCACAGCCGGAGCGCGAGCGGCTCGCCCGCGCGGAAAAGGTAATGCACGTAGGCGGCCGTGTAGTTCCGGCACGTGGGGCAGTCGCATCCGAACTCGATCGGCTCGAGCGAATCGCGGTGCCGCGCATTGCGGATGTGCACCTCGCCGCGCGCGGTGTAGAGCGTCCCGTGACGCGCGTTCCTGGTGGGCGCCGCGCAGTCGAACAAGTCCATGCCCCAGCGCACGCACGCCACGATGTCCGCCGGAGTCCCTATTCCCATCAGGTAGCGCAACTGCGCCTCCGGCATGTGCGGGGTGAGGCTCGCGAGAACGGCGTGCCTCTCCTCCTTCGACTCGCCGACCGCCAGCCCTCCGATCGCATAGCCGTCGAAGCCGATCTCCAGCAGTTCGCGCAGGCTGCGCAGCCGCAAGTCCTGGTACACGCTCCCCTGCACGATGCCGAGCAGCGCCTGACCGGGCGCCAGAGGCGTCGCCTTGCAGCGCCTCGCCCATTCGGTGGTGAGCGCCAGTGAGCGCTCCGCGTACTCGCGCTCGCAAGGGTAGGGCGTGCACTCGTCGAAGGCCATCACCAGGTCCGTGCCCAGCAGGCGCTGAATCCCTATGGAGCGTTCCGGCGTGATGACCTCGGTGCTGCCGTCTACGTAGGAGCGAAACTGCACCCCCTCGCTGCCGATGCGGCGCAGGTCGTTCATGCTGAACACCTGGTAGCCGCCGCTGTCGCTCAGCATGGGCCCCGGCCAGCGCATCATCTCGTGGATGCCACCGTGCCGGCGAACGACCTCCTCCCCCGGGCGCAGGTGCAGGTGGTAGGCATTGGTGCAGAGGATGTCTATGCCGGCTGCGCGCACCTCCTCCGGCGCGCAGGCCTTCACCACGCCCCGGCTGGCGACCGGCATGAACGCGGGGGTCGGCGCCTCACCGTGCGGCGTGCGAATGAGGCCGGTGCGCGCGGCCGTGGTCGCGTCGCGCTGCCGGGTCTGGAAAGAGAATCCTCCCGCCTGCTGGCCCATGCTGTTCTTTATAGGCCTTGCGTTGCTGCCGCGCCAGTTGCGCGCGGTTGCGCGGCGCTCTACGCGTTCTGCGTTTGGTTGACGCTCTCCGGCGGCGAACCTAAGATTCCCCAGGCATGAGAGGCTCTCGGAGCGCACGTTATTTGTGGCTCCTCGCGGGCTGGGTGTGCTGCCTGCTCGTCCTGCTCGCGGTGCCCGCGCGAGCGGAGTACCGCGAGCAGGAGGTGGTGGCGCCAGGCGTCACCCAGGTGCACATCGTCCGCACGGCCGGGCCGGTCGAGATCGAGGCGCTTATCGTTGACCTGGCGCAAGCCCGAGCCAAACCCGAAGTCTCGCTGGGCCGGGACACGGTGGTCGGCCTGCGGCGCCTGAGCGACCAAGCCCTCGACCTCATCGCCGCTAGGTCCCTCCCCCTTGCCGGGGTCAACGGCGACTTCTTCTTCCTCGAGCCCCTGCCTTCGCGCGGCGACCCCCTCGGGCTGTGCATCCGCAACGGAGAACTGATCAGCGCCCCGAGCGAGAAACACCGCAGCGCGCTCGCCATTCTGGAGGACGGCCGGCCCTTCGTGGGGGTGCCCAAATGGCAAGCCTCGGCGCAGAACGAACGTGGCCAGGGTTGGGCCCTCACCGGCCTCAACGAGGCCCGCCCACTCGATGCCCTAGTGCTCTTCACTCCGACCTTCGGCCCCTCCACGGCCACGAGCGCCAGCGGCACGGAAGTGCGCCTGACCGGCGCGAAACTACCCCTCTCTCCGCATGACCCCGTGCAGGCGGTCGTGGAGACCGTCTACGACGGCCTGGGGGACACGCGCATTGAGCCCAACACGGTCGTGCTCTCGGCTCACGGGCAGGCCCGTCCCTTCCTGCAAGGGCTCTCCCCGGGCGAACTCGTCACCATAAGCATCGAGTTGAGCGAGCCCTTCAAGCGCGCGGTGGAGGCCATCGGGGGGGGGCCACGGCTGGTTCGAGAGGGGAGTCCCAGCGTCGAGTGGCGCGAGGAGGGCTTCAGCGCCTCCTTCGCCAACGATCTCCACCCCCGCACCGCCGCCGGCTTCGGCGACGGCAGGCTGATACTGGTGACCGTGGATGGCCGCCAGCCCGGTTACAGCGTGGGGGTGAGTCTTTACGATCTGGCGGAGACGCTTCGCGGCCTCGGCGCGACCGAGGCGCTGAACCTTGACGGGGGGGGCTCCACGACCTTCTGGGGGGCCGGTCAGGTGCTCAACGCGCCCTCGGGCGACGTTGAGCGCCCCGTGGCCGACGCGCTCTTCCTGGTGAATGCGTGGCCGCCCGGCGAACCGGCTCGCCTCCGGCTTTCAGCCAGCCCCTCGGCCGTTCTGGTCGGAGGAGAACTGCCCCTGCGGCTTCAAGCCTGGGACGCCTTGGGCAACCGGCTGGAGGCGCTGGCCCCTCAGTGGTCGGTGACGCCACCCGAGGCGGGCACCGTGTCCGCGAGCGGCGTCTTCCGCGCGCAGAAGGCAGGAACCGCCACCATCGCCGCTCAAGCCGGCTCCGCCAGCGCCTCGCTCGAAGTGCGGGTGGTCGAGTCGCTGGCGGGCGCGCGCTTGCGGCCGAGCG
>CAZGSV010000074.1:0-6585 GCA_964528605.1 uncultured Armatimonadia bacterium | reverse complement strand
GTTTCCCGGAGAGAGCGTGCAGTTCCTCTTCGAGGGGCTCGATGAACGGTCGCAGCCGGTGGCAGTGCCCCTTGACGCCATCGCCTGGACCGTGGAAGGCATGGGGGACGTTGACAGCAGAGGCGAGTTCTCTGCCCCCGGAGAGGGCAACGCCGCCCTAACGGCGCAGGCGGCGGGCAAGAGCGCTAAGGCGTGGATCGCCTGCGGCGGCACGGCGCGCACCCTGGAGGACTTTGAGGAGACAACCGGCTGGGGCGGCGCCACCTACCCCAAGTGGACGCCCGCGTACTTCCGCGTGTCCAGCCGGGAGTCGCGCCGCGGGCTGCGCGCCGGGCAACTGCGCTACGACTTCTCCGCCGCCTCGGCAACCGTCGCTGCCTATGCCACCTGGGGCAAGGAGATCGGCTCGCCGCTGGCCATCGGGGCCTGGGTCTATGGCGATGGCGGCGGCCATTTGCTCCGCTGCCGGCTGATGGCCAAGGACGGCAAGGACGCCGCCTTCGACATGAGCCCTAGAATGGACTGGGAAGGCGAGTGGCGTCTCGTGGGCTTCCGGGTTCCGCCTGACCTGGTCGGCCCGCTCAAACTGATGTCCGTCTATGTGGCGGAAACGGACCCGCAGAAACGTGGCCGCGGCTTGATCTACATAGACGAGGTGCGCGCGCTCTACTCGACGCCGTAGGTACTGCCCCGGCCTGCAAAGCCAAGGTAACCGCAGAGCGTGGCAAACGCCACGCCCGCAACGCCGAACTTGATGGAGTAGGGCAGGTCGGCCGGGGTTACGATGCCTTCGATCAGCCCCGCCACGACGAGCACCACCGCCGCCCCGGCCACCAACCGAACCGCCACCCCCGCACGCCGCCGCAACGACACCAGCCGCGGCAGGTCCCCGGGGCTGATCAGCGACCAGCCGAGCAGCAGCCCCGCGCCCCCGCACAGGAAGATCGCCGGGAGTTCCAGGGAACCGTGCGGCAGAATGAGGGACCAGTAGGCTCTTTCGGACGGGGTTCCCACAACGAACGCGCTCAGCGCCCCCAGCAGCATTCCGTTCTGCATCAGCGCCGCGAGCGTGCCCAGGCCGAACACAACGCCCCCGGCAAAAGCCAAGAAGCCCACCGTGATGTTGTTGACGAAAATGACCACCGAGAAGCCGGGCCCCAGTGCGCGCACTAGGGCCTCCCAGCCTTCGTCCGGCGGGCCCGTGCCCTCGCGTAGTGCCCGCGCCCCTTCTCGTAGCCCGGCAGGCAGAAACTGCTCGCCCAGCGCGGGATCGGCGCGCGTGACCACGAACGCATATCCCGCCGCCGCCAGGAAGACCGCAGTCGCGATGAGCGTGAAGGTCAGCGTCTGCCGAAACACGGCCGGGAACTCGCGAGTCAAGAAGCGGCCGAGCGAGCCCGCGCGCTTGTGGGGGCGGTACACCTGCGCGTGCGCGCGCATGGCCAGCAGGTTCAGGTACTCCAGCACGCTCGGGTCGTCCACCTGGGTGCGGGCGTAGGCCAGGTCGGAGGTCGTCTTGCGATAGAGGCGCCCCAGCAGGTCGAGTTCCTCGGGCGCCAGGCTTGGCAGCCCCCCCGCCTGCGCCTGCTTCACCAGCCCCTCCAGTCTCTCCCACGCCGGGCGCCTTGACTCGACGAACTTGTCTGCGCGCACCCTGTGATAATACCATACTGGGTGGAACCGGCGCGCCATGGGCCAAGACCTCCGAGACTTCGTCGAGATTGAGTCACCGGAAGCGGTGGACGTCGAGATAGAGGTAGCCGGTCTCGGCTCCCGGTTTCTGGCTGTCTTTATTGACACCCTCCTCCAGGTGCTGCTGGCGCTGGCCGTCGTTGCCATCGGCCTGGTCATCGGCCTGCAAGTGCCCAACGTCCCGATTCCCTTTCTTCAACTGGTAGGGATCAACTTGGTGGTCGTCGTTTACGCTCTCGGCGCTTTGCTCATCTACTGGGGCTACTACGTGATCTTCGAGGTCGCCCGCAACGGGCAGACCCCAGGCAAGAGCACGCTGGACCTCCGCGTCGTGCGAGAGGGCGGCAGGCCCGTCACCTTCTTCGCCTCTGCGGTGCGCAACGTGCTGCGTCCGCTCGAGACGGTCACCCCGCTCGCCGCCCTCACCATCGTCCTCGTCGCCCTTGGCCGCAAGCACAAGCGCATCGGCGATTGGGCCGCCGGTACCATCGTCATCAGGGAGCGTGCCAAGGTCGTGCCCGTCAGCGCGGGCCCCCCCCCCGCAGACGGCGGCAGCATCCCCGGCCTCGCTCCTATGACCAAGATCGAACTGGGTGCCCTGGGCGACGGGGAGATCTCCCTTATCGCCAACCTGCTCGGCCGGCGGGCGGAACTCGAGCCCGCGGCCCGCTACCGGCTGACCCTGGAAATGGCTCGGAGAGCGGCTGAGAAAATGGGCCGCCAACTGCCCGACTTCCTGCCGGCGACCTGCGAGGGCTTCCTCGAGGAGATCGTCCGGGCGAGCCGTTAGTCCTAGTGAGTACCCTCGGGACCGCCCGTTGTGTCACCCGGCGCCGAGCGTCGGTCCCTGCCTAGAACCACACGTTTGCGGCCATTTCCAGCCCTACATCGGCCCCAAATCGGGCTAAATCCCCCAAGCGCCGCCGTGCCCGCCTTAGGGACCGACGAGGCGCGCGTCTGGGGTCCGCAGGCCGCGCGGATGACTCGCGCGCGAAATAGTGCCTGCCAGGGCCGCAAAGGCCCAAAAATGGCGCAACCACGGCCTTCCGAGTCTGTCAGTAGTGGCGAAGGAGGGCTGTAAGATGCAGTGCAACGAGATCCGGCAGTCTCTGAACCTCTACCTCGACGGCGTGCTCTGCTCTGAGGAGCAGGCTCTCATCGAAGCCCATTTGGGTGGGTGCGACGAGTGCGCCGGGGAACTCGAGGCGTTCTCCAACGTGGTAGGCCTGGTGCGCAGCCTGCCTGCCGAGACGCCCGATGCCACCGTGGCGGAGGCCATCCTCGCGGCCGTGCAGCAGACGGACAGCGGCGCGCGCAAGCGTGCGGTGCGGAGTTGCGCTCAGACGCTTCCGGTCGTGCCCGCTGCTCTCGACCGTGAACTGGGTGCGGCCGAAAAGCAGTCCCTGCTCGCTCACCTGCGCGAGTGCGAGACATGCAGGCACACACTGGGCGAACACCATCAAGTCCAGATGGCCGTCTCTTCCTTGCCGGAGGTAGAGGCGCCTGACGGGCTGGTGTCGGCCATTCTCGAGCGGACCACCCGCGTTCCCGCACCCGCCTACAGGATTCGCCCGCGGCCGGTGCGGTGGGGCTTGGTGCGCTGGGCTCTTGCTCCCGTTGCGGCGGCGGCCATGATCGCCATCGCCCTCCTTCTGCCGCGCGCTCCCGAGCAGAGCCCATTTGGTACTGCGCGCGAGCCCGCCGTCGCGACCGCGCCTGAGGCCACCGAGCCCCCGGCTGCGGTAGCGCTGGCGCCTGCCGCACCCATCGCAGCGCCCGCTGAGAAGACGCTAGTCGCGCCCGCTCGCAGTGCTCGCGCAGCCCTTGCAGGCAGGACGAAGTTGGCGCTGGCTCAGCCACGGACGACTGCGGGCGGGGCCGCTGAGTTCCTCGCCAAGGCGACGAGCGTACGCGGGACGGCTGTGGCCGCCGCCAGGCCTGCCGCGGGTCCGGCGGCGCCCAGAGTGCGCGCTGAAATCGCTCCCGCCGGGCCGGCTGCGATCGTGGTCGCCGAGGCGCCGCCCGCGCTCTCGGCGCCTGCTCAGCCCCTTGGCCTCGCGACTGCACCCGGGGTCGCGCCCAAACCGGCCGCTGTGAAGTTGGTCCGGGCGCGGACCGAACCCGAACCCGCCGCGACCTCCGTGCCGGAGCGGCGTCCGCTGGCCCCGGTGCGTTCCCGTCCAGAGGAGTACGCCCTGACGCCGGCTCGCGACTACTCCCGCGAGGAGGGCCGCATTGAAACCGGCTTGGGCAGCGAACGTTACGCAGGTCTCAAGATTGCTCTGTCCTCGTTCTGATTCGCGGAGCCTCCGTCCATGCGCGTGACAGCGAAAAGCCGCGGGGGAGAGCCCGAATGAAGAGAGGAATCAACGCACTCATCTGGCTGCTGATAGCCGGAGCGCTGCTGGCAGGCTCTCCGGTTCTCGCCGTTGAGGGCATGGCTGTTCTGGCGACGGTGAAGGCGGATTCCGCACGGGTCGCCGACCAGTCGTCTCAGGCCGCCCTAACCGCGGCTCCGCTCGTGCCCGGTGAGGCTGAGGCGGGCACCGACGGCTACAACCTGCTTGCCAACGAGACCTTCGACGCGGAGCAGGGGCAGCCCACTTTTGTCCTCTCCCACCCCAATGTCAGTGTGACTTCGGTTCACGTGTCCGTGGACGGCCTGCCTCTTAGTCGCGAAGACTTCATGGTCGAGGGTCCCGCAGGTCGCGTGACCATCACCGGCGTGCGCGTGGAGGTCGGCAGCCAGGTGAGGGTGAGTTACCGTTACGGCCCGGGCGGCCGGGCGAGCGCCGCCACCACCGCCGGCAGTGGGAGACTCAGCCTGGGCTTCATCTACGACGACGGCAACGGCAACCAGTCGGCGCCCCAGGTCCGCGGCGGCTCCTTCAACTTCAACGGCTCTCAGAACCTCAGTCTTTCCTTCGGCTACGCCGCCAGCACCCCGGCCGCGAAGAGGAACTTCTCCTACATGCGCGAGCAGTTCGCTCGAGCCATTGCCCAGACGCGCAACTCCCTGGCCTCGCTCTCCCTGCCTTCCGAGACGAAGCAGGGCAGGGCGCTGGCCTTCGGGACTGCGCTTCAGGGCAATCGCTTCAGCGTCAAGAGCGACTACTGGGCTGTGGACCCCAGTTTCGAGTTGCCGACGGACGCCGCAGCCCAAGAGGGCGTGCGCAGTCTGCTCGCCGCCCACGGGGCCGACGGTGATCTGAAGAAGGACATCGGCATCGAGCATCTGGCTAACTCGCTCCAGATCCAGTTGCCCAAGGGCTTCAACTGGAGCGGGCAGTACACCCGCGACGAGAACTGGCAGCCGGGCCACAAGGAGTACGGCCTGACGCGGAACGTCTGGCAGCAGAGCCTGAGCGGCTCCCTCGACCGCTCGCGCACCATTGGCTTCTCCCAGGTAAGCACGCGGCTTGCGAACGACGCCGGCGCGCCGGACCGTTCCAAGAGCACCGTGGACACGCTAACCTTCCAGCAGAACTACCAACTGCGGGGCGTGGCCGGGAGCCTGGCTTGGCAGCAGCAGACGACCTACAACGCCAGCGGAACCTCCGGCGCTCGCTCCAAGGCGCAGGTCGAGACCTACACCTGGAACGGGGCGCTCCTGCGCAACTTCGCGGGCTCCGGTAGGGTCACGGTCAGCGAGGCCGAGGGCGCGCCGCGCAAGATCGAGCGCGTGTTCGACACCCAAGGCGCGGGTCTCCGGCTCAACGGCGCCATGGCCCTCACCGGCCACTACGAGGAGGTCGAAGTCGAGGGGCAGGGCACTCAGTCCAAACTCGCCTTGAACCTGCCGGCCTTCGCCGCCAGCGACCGGGTTTCGCTGCAGGGTTCGTATGTCGCGCAGCGGGCGGCCAACGACCAGACCACTCATGAGAGTCTCGTGCGCGCCGAACTGCGGCCCGCGCCGGGCTTCTCCGCGCAGGCGCAATTCCGCGGCGTCGAGGCCGCCGGCCAGGCCTACCTGCGCGACATGAGCGTCTCCCTCAGCAAGAGCCTAGGCAACACCACCAGCCTCTCAGCGGTGCTGGCTCGCCAGGAACAGGGCGATGACAAGATCACCGCCAGCAAGCAGATCACGCTGCAGCACTCGAGCGGCCTGCTCGACGGCAGCGCCCTTTACGAGGAGTTCTCCAACGGCGCCGACGGGGGCCAAGTCCACCCGCGTCTGACCACCACTATGACGCTCAAGGCCATCCCCGGGGTCTCCTTCACCCACTCGATGGTGCGCCGGGACGAGAACGAGTGGGGCGGCGCCCTCAGCCGCGAGTGGCACCTGGGCACCCGCTTGTTCAACCGCTTCGACCTTACCGGCTCTTACGTTGGCAATCTGGTGGTGAAGAACAAGGAGAACAAGGACGAGTTGAAGCCCGAGCGGGTGCGGACCTGGGCGCTCGGCGGCCCGCTGGCGAAGTGGCTCAGCATGAACGTGAACTGGCAACTCTCCAAGAACGCCGACCCCAACGCCTGGCAGGAGAGCCGCTCCGCCGGCTTCAACGCCAACCTGGGGTCCGGAGCTACCTTGGCGCTCACCGCTTCGCAGGGCCACGGGGTGCAGTGCCGGGAGCGGTCGAACGCGCTCACTCTGGCGCTCCAGCCCGCAACCATTACCTTTTCTCACACGGACAGCGATCAGAACGGCGCCCGGCAGCACGTGAGCGCCGCCAACTTCTCGCTTAGCCGCGACCTGGGCAGCCGCGGCACCGTCGAGTTGATCCTGGCCCTCAACCGTCAGTCCGGCCCCGACGGGGCGGTCGGCCAGCAGGGCCTGCTGCTCAACTACCAGCGGGTCATTGACGACAATCACTCGCTGCGCTTCTCCGCCACCGACCAGCCCGGCCAGTTCAGCCTCTTCGGCGATAAGAAGGCCTGCGCCCTGTCCCTGGC
>CAZGSV010000073.1:0-16293 GCA_964528605.1 uncultured Armatimonadia bacterium | reverse complement strand
AGCCCTATGCCCTAGCCTTTATCCCGCCGCCGGTCCCCCGCTTCCCAGCCCGGCCCTAGCGGCCGGCCGCCCAACCTGTAGCGCCCCTGGCTGCTCCTGCCCCCATCATCTTGTGGGCGCCCGCCTGGCCGCCGGGACCCGCTCCTCCCCCCGGCGGGCCTCGCTTGCCCACCCGACACCGCCCAGTACCGGACGCAATCTCCTCCCCGGCATGCGCTCACTGCGCTCATCCCCGTACGCGGATTCGCCCCCCCCTGGAAAGGGAGGGGCGAATTTTCTTCCCGCGTTGACTTCCTTACACAGAAGTCGCCGCGTCGCGATCCCACACCGACCCACCCGCGCCCACTAATCGCCGAAACGACCGGGGCGCATCGCGAAGGACTTCTTGGCCTCTACTTCTTCTTCTTTGCGCCGGCCTTCTTCGGCGCGGCCTTCTTGGCGGTCGACTTCTTGGCGGCTGCCTTCTTCATGGCCAAGGGTCCCTCCCTTCCTCTCAAGATGTGCGCCGCTTAAGCGGCGCGCTGATTTCGTCGTACGCCAATACAGCGCACGAGCGACGAAGGAGGTTCAGAGATAGTGAGGCTGCGGTGTGCGCGAGGGGTCTGCAACTTCCCTCTGCAGTGTCCGGCATGTATACATTTTACTCTCTTTTCGCGTACGCGCAATAGTTTTGCGAAAATATTTTTCACCTCCTCACCATGCTCTGACCCTCCTCTTCAGCAACCCTCAGCACGACTCAGCCTCGTTTGCGTTGACCTCCTCGCCCTCACGCAAGTACTCTTCTACCTCGTGAGAAACCTCTGTCTCTGCGTGCTCGCCCTCATCATCCTCGAAGGTCAACTCTCTGCCTCTTGCACCCGACGTTGGGAGATGCGCGCCGACGACATCACCTCCGCCTACAACTTCCTCGACCACTCGTTCGTCGCCGGTCTCTTCCGCGGCGAGACTCAGCGCGATCCCATTCTCGCCCTCAATCTGCGCGGCCGTCCTCTCGATGCCGCACGCTGCGCCGCCCTCACCATTCGCGCTTGGATGTCCGAGTCCGACGATGATTGGGAGTTCGTCTACACCGGCCGGCAGGGCGAATGGGCCCTCGCTACCGGCCCCAAAACCGTCTCCGGCTGGGCCCTCTACAAAGTTGATCTGCACGCCCTGGACTGGGGCCCCGGAGGCCAGTTTGGCGGCCCAGGAAGCCAGAAATGGGGCGGAACCAGCCGCCTGGTCACCAGCCTCCGCCTAGACCCCGGCAACCGCCCCAACCGCACCATCCTCATTGACTACGTCGCCCTCGGCCCATGTACTCCTCAGTGGCAGCCCGGGGTCATACAGGAGTCTCCCGGCCTCGCCTCTTCCGCCTCTCGCGACTGGTGCACGCCACTGCGCGCGGACAAGATTATCGTCGCCCCGCAGTGGAAGGTCGCAACCCCAGGTCGCAGCACCGGCCTCGCCTGGGCCAGGGTCCTCCTCGGCAGTCAACTCCTCTGCGCCGTTGACCTCAGACTCCGCCCGCGAGGTGACTGTGCCCCCGGAACTCTCCTCCGCTCACAGCCCAGCGTGCTGACCTTGCCTCGCTTGCGGCGACAACGCGAGCCGTTCACCATTGAGGTCGGTCTCTATGACTTCGACCATCCTCCCATGAGCATCACTGTGCCGCCGCCGCCCGAGCACCCCGAGCCCGCCACCGCGCACATCGCCCTCCACAGCGGGAGGCCGACCTTCTTCCTCGACCGCTCCGCGACGCCGGCGATGGCCTTCCTCTCTATGGGACCCCAAAGACTCTGGTACCAACAGATGGGGCGGATCGGTACTCACCTCTACAACGACGTCACTCCCCTCGGTAACCAGACCGAAGGCTCCTACGACTTCTCCGGCGCCGACGCCGTCTTCTACAACATCCTCAGCGCCGATGCCGATGCCTACTTCATCCCTCGCATTGACCTCACCGCGCCCTGGTGGTGGCAGGCGAAGTACCCTGATGAATGCTGCGTCTATCACGACGGAACCGCAGGCCCGCAGTCGTTCGCCTCACAGCGCTGGCTCGACGACATATCCAAGGACCTCCGCGAGTACATCAGGCACGTGCGCTCCGCTCCCTACGGCGACCGCGTCATCGGCTTCCACCTCTGCACCGGGTACACCGGCGAATGGCAGGCGTGGGGGCTCTGGGAGGGCAAGTTCGGCGATTACTCCCGCCCCTCCCGCGATGCCTTCCGCGCCTGGCTCGCCCGGCGCTACGGCAGCGACCAAGGCCTCCAAGCGGCCTGGGCGGACCCGCTCGCGAGCCTGAAAACGGCCGAAATCCCGCCCCTGGAGCGCCGCCACGGCCTGGAAACCGGCGTCCTGCGCGACCTACCGGGCCGGGGCAGACAAGTGACCGACTTCTACCGGTTCTACGCCGAGACCGCCGCCTCCGCCATCACCCGCCTCGCCGGCGTCGCCAAAGAAGCCTCCGCGGGCCAATGCCTAGTCGGTTTCTTCTACGGCTACCAGACTCAGCACGGCTGGCTCGAACTCGACTCCCAGCACCTTGCCCTCGACCACGTGCTCGCCTGCCCAGACATTGACTTCCTTGTCAGCCCCGCCATGTACACCGGCCGCGCCCCAGGCGGCGCCAGCAACTTCATGTCCGCCACCGACTCCGTCAACCTCCACGGCAAACTGTGGCTCGACGAGGCTGACCTGCGCACCTACAAGTCCCCCGAATCCGATCCCTTCGGCCGCGCCGCAGACCTGCCTCAGAGCGTCGGCCTCCTGCGCCGCGAGTTCGGCCACGTCCTCTCCCGCGGCGCCGGCATGTGGTGGTTCGACATGACCGGCGGCTGGTTCAACGACCGCCGACTCCTCCGCGAGACGCGCCGCATGAACCAGATCGCCTCCGCCGGCCTCGCGCAAGACCGCTCGCCCAACGCTCAGGTCGCCGTCTTCATTGATGAGCAAAGCCTCTTCTACACCGTCCCCCATCCGGCGCTCAACGAGCCGCTCATCACTCAGCAGATCGCGGCCATGCCTCGCCTCGGCGCCCCCTGGGACTTCTACTTGCTTCCCGACCTCGCCAACCCCGCCCTCCCCGACTACCAGGTCTACGTCTTCCTCAACGCGTTCTACCTCGACCCTGCGGTGCGCGAGGCGATTGATGCGCGCGTGAAGAAGGCCGGGAAGACCGCCATCTGGATCTACGCCCCCGGCTGCCTCACCGACCACGGCATTGACCTCCAGGCCGCACACTCTCTCACCGGCATCAAACTCTCTCTGCTCCCCGGGGCCGGCAGCCTGAAGATGAACGTCCCCAAGCCTGCCCTCTTCCCGGGCTTTGGGGAGGCGACTACCTTCGGCGTAGCCGACTTCCCCGGGCCCATCTTCTACGCCGACGATCCCGACGCCCAAGTGCTCGCCGTTCTGGAAGACATTGGCAAGCCGGGCCTCGCGCTCAAAGAGACCGACGGCTGGACCTCGATCTTCTGCGCCTCGCCCAACCTCCCGCCCAACGTGCTGCGCTGGCTCCTCTCCCGCGCCGGCGTGCACGTCTACGGCGACGGCCCCGATGCCCTTTACGCCAACCGCTTCATGCTCTGCCTCCACGCGCCCACGGGGGGCAAACGCCTGCTGCGCACGCCCAGCCCGACCGATTGGTACGATCCGTTCGCCGACGAAGTGCTCGCGCGACACGCCAAGGAACTGTCGCTCGACCTGGCACAGTACGAAACGCGGCTATTCCTGCTCGGCGATGCCGATCGCTGGCGCGTCGCTCTGGGCCCAACCGCGCCTCGCCGAGAATGAGCGCCGATCAGATGAGCGCGTGCGCCCCCTGGGTTGCCTACAGCGACGAGTACCTCATTGACTACCCCGCCCACCACGTCTTCCGGCCCGAAGTCGCGCGCATCACCCTCGACCTCCTCCTCGCTTCCGGCGCCCTCACCCGGCAGAACCTCTTCGACCCGTCGCCCGCCTCCTGGGAGCAGGTGTCCTTGGTGCATCGCCCTCCCTACCTCGAGCGCCTGCGCCGCTTCGCCTCCCAAGGCTGGTCTGAGACGCCCGACACCCCCGTCTCCGCATCCATCCTGAAGGGCACGCTCAAAGCAACCGGAGGCACTATCGCCGCTGCCAAGGTCGCTCTGCAGCAGGGCCGCGCCGCCAATCTCGCCGGCGGCTACCATCACGCCTTCCCCGATCACGGCGAGGGCTTCTGCCTCATCAACGACGTCGCCGTCGCGCTCCGCCTCCTCCAGCACGAGAAACTGATTGAGCGCGCCGCCGTCGTGGACCTCGACTTACACCAAGGCAACGGCACCGCCGCCATCTTCGCCGGCGACCCCTCCGTATTCACCTTCTCCATGCACGAGCGCGACAACTATCCCCCCGTCAAGCCTCCGAGCGACCTCGACGTCAACCTGCCCAGCGGCATCGGCGATGACTACTACCGCGAGCGCCTGCATGAGGCCTTACCGGTAGTCCTCGCGCATGAGCCCCAACTTGTCATCTACCTCGCCGGCGTGGACCCCTATCGTCTCGACCAACTTGGCGGCCTGGCCCTCACCGAGCAGGGGCTGCGCGCCCGCGACGAAATGGTGATGACTCAGGTCCGCCAGCGCGGCATCCCCCTCTGCGTCCTCATGGCCGGCGGCTACGCCTCGGCGGTCGAAGAGACGGCTCAACTCCACGCCAACACCGTGGCCCTCCTCGTGCCCTAGCCGCGCATGTCGTAGCAGGCCGCGCGGCGGCACGAGGAACTGACCGACGACCTCGATCAGCCCGTCCCCTCGCGGGCGTCGGCTGAGGCGGCCGCCAGTCACTTGCTGGACCGCATCTTCGAGCGTCTGAGCGACCGCCAGGCGGTCATCCTGCGAGCCCTGCTGGCCGGGCACACCTGCGCCGAGACCGCGCGGGTGCTCCAGTGTTCCACCGCCAACATCGCCTGGCACATGGGCAAGATCCGGCAGGTCTACCAGGACCTCACCGGGCAGGCGGGCGGAAAGCAGAGGGGTCCTGCCGCATCGTTCTGAGAGGTTAACCCCGTCCTCCTCGACCGGTGCTCCTCCTGTCGCCGGCCACTGGTCACTCCGCACTGTCCCCCCTCGCCGCGGGGCTACTTGCGCACCCAGACGTCGTACACTTGCCGCGGCTTGCCCCCCTCCGTCTCGTCCGTGGACATCAGGTACCTGTAGCCGTGCATGATCGCGGCCTTGAAGCGCTCCCGATAGTCCGTCCTCCGGTTGCGGAAGACGGAGGCGTTGTAGAGCATCGCCAGATCGTACTGCCACAACACCACCACCGGCACCGCCCCGGTGCGCAGTATCTCCAGATACTGTTCCTCGGTGAAAGACCCCGGCGGCCGCCAGCCGTCACGCGAGTAGTCGTAGAGCATGCCGAACGGCCCCATCTCCGTCCCCGGCACGCCGTCCCTCCCCGTCGTCAGGAATACCTCCGATTGCAGCGCCAGTATCCGGTCGCCGGGCTTGGTGTTCTCCCTAACCGCCCGCACCATTGATCCCGGCAACTCCGGATACACATTCCGCCCTCCGGACAGCCACGAACCCTCGGGCCAGGTGCGGAACAACCCCACAAACACTGCGAACGCGATCACCGCCAACTGGACGGCGCGCAACCCCGGCGCCCTAGCCTCGCGCCATGCCAACGCCGCCCACCCTCCCACGAGCACGCACACCGCCGGGAAATAGAGCACGTGATACTCAGTCACCCGCGCGCCCGCCACGGTGTGCACCACCGCCAGCGGAACGACAGTCAGAAGGAGTAGCCGACCGGTAGGCGAACGCCAGAATAGGTCGCGCACCCGTCTCCGCCCCCCGGCCAGGCCGCAGAGTACCACGCCGCCCATAACCAGCAGCACCGGCACAAACCGCGTCCCGCTTTCGCCCGCGGCCAACCCCACCGTCCTCGTTACCCAACTGACTTGATGGAACTTCCACACGCCGAACCACATCGCCCGCCAATCCACCAGCGCGAACGGAAGCGTTCCGGCGGCCACCGTCACGAGCCCGCCGAGGAGCGCCAACATTCCCATCGCAAACCGCCGCCGCCCGAGCATCTCCCACAGCACCACCACCACCAGCGCCACGCCCGCGCTCGCCCGCATCAGGCTCGCGCCGCCCAGCAGCACTCCCGCCAGCACCGCCTCCCACCAACGCCGCGGCCTCCGGCTCGCCAAGTACAGCCCGCCCAGCAGCAACAGCGCCCCCGGGGCGTAGCCCTTGCTTATCACCAAGTGGTAAAGCGCATAAGAGTTGGTGCCCAGGAGCAGGCCCGCCATCAGCGCGCCCCGCATCCCGTACGACCGCCGCGCGAAGACCACCGTCATCCAGGCCACCGCGCCGGTCAATACCAAGGACAGAACCCGCCCTGCCCACAGAGAACTAGAGATGAAGCGGGAGACTGCCCCGTACAGGTAGAGCACCAGCGGCAACTGCGTCCAAAGGAAGTCGTGATAGGGCGTCTTGCCCTGCCACGCCAACTTGCCGCAGTAGAGGTAGAACCCCTCGTCCGTGTGCAAGCGCCCGTAGTACGTCCACCACGCCGCAACCCCAAGCACTGCCACCGACAGCAGCGGCAGGCCCACCCGCGGCCGCGAGAACCAAGCCCCTACACGCGACAGCGCCCTCCAGCGCGCCGCGCTTGCGCGACGCCTTGCCTTCGCTGCCCGTCGTCTCTTGCGCACGCGACCTTGCCTCTTGCCGTTCCCCCGCAGCCGCTAGCGCACCAGCACGTCCGGCCGCGCCCACTCCCGCCCGCCCACGCTCACCTGCATCACCGGCAGCCTCGGCGTCGCTGAGATGACCTCCGTCCCCGCCAGCGTCACGATGATCGTGTCCTCCGATTTCGCGCCGGTGATCGAGGGATTCCACGCGAAGGCTTGGTTCGCCAGCACCCGGTGCGCAATCCCCGGGGAAGCGCGGTACGAGCGAGGCTCGTAGCCCGTGGCGCCGCCCTGATGGTGCAGGTGCCACTCCTCGGCAAAGCCCGCCTCCGCATACGCCCGCAGCGCCGCGTCGAAGACCTCCGCCACCGCCGCGCCCGGCTTGGTGCCCTCAATGAACACCGCATCCACCCGCGCCGTCGCCGCCTGCTTCCGCCGCAACTCCTCCGCGACTCTCCCGAAGTGTACGAAGCGTGTCAGCGACACGTGCAGTCCCCACTTCCGCGCCACCAACACCAGCATCGCGTAACGCTGCAACCTCTTGTCCGTCGGAATGGGATGCCGGTAGGAGAAGATGCGCTCGTCCGCCGCAATCAGCACCACCGCGGGCACCATCCCGCGCTCGCAGACCTCTGCCGACACCAGCGCCCCCATCTCGTGCTCGCTCATCCCCGGCTGCACCGCCAGCACCGCCTGCCCCATCGCCTCCGCCGCCAGCCGCCCGGCTTCGCGGTAGCGCTCGACCTCCTGCTCCGTGAGCGACCAGCGCAACTGCCCAATCTCGCCGGCCATCACCGTGCAGCCGGGCGTAGGCAAATCGCAGGCCTTCGGGCCCGGGCACAACTTCTCTAGTAGTTCTGCAAGAGGATCCTCAAACCACTCGTGGGCCACAATCTCGAAGTCGAGCCCAGCCAGTTCCTCCGTTCTCAGCCGCGGCGCCTCGACCTTGTTGGCGATGCAGTACCACCTGTCTTTGCCAAGCAGCAGCGTGCACGAGCCCCTCTCCGCCGCCACCGCGACGTGGTTATCCCCTCCGCACGTCGCCCAGGCAAACCCGGCCTGGGCGCCGAGGACCAGGCCCTTTAGTCTCTTCTGCGCCAGCAGCCCATCTACACGGTTTCGCTTCGCGTGAAGTTCGGCGTTCCCTGTACCGCCGCGGGTCACTCTTCTCCCGTCCCTTCTGCCTCGAAGGTGTGTCTGAGGTCCTCCACCAACTCGCGAAAATACCGACACTTCTCCGCAACAACCTGCACGGAGACTTGCCCGAACAGCCGCACACCATCGGTCACCTTGCGGTAGCCCCGCTTCTTGGCAACGCGCCACAGTTCTTTCAAGCGCGCTTTGGGATGGCTCTGCTCGCCAAAATCGAGGGCCTCGGGGTCCCCAGCAGGCGGATTGATGTCGTACTTGCGCAGCAGGTCCCTGTCGGCCAACAGCCACGCCTCGATGTCGTGAACGGCAAGGTGCGGCCTGAACTTGGCGCGCAACTCCTGCGGAACTAGATCAGCCAGGTAACACTTGAGGTAGTCGGCGCGTTTCTCCGCGGAGTCACACCCATGGGGGAAACACCAGTCGCCCTGGTACAGGTCACACAAGGAGAACACAACATCAGCACCGTCCACCTCGACAACGCGACGCACCATCTTGGGTAGGTCCTTGCGCAGGTTGGCCCAGCCCTGAGCGTTCAGAGGGCGCAGCAGCCTGTGTTGCCCCAACTCGGGCAAGGCGCGTCGCAACAAGGGAAGCAGGACATCCTCCTCGAGATCGCCTTCGACAATGAGAGCGACCGTCACGGCTTGCCGCCTATCTTGCCCATCTCCCACAAGTCTCCCAGCGAGAAATCCTCCAGCCACCCAGCGAGATCTTCGCGGGAGAGGCGCTGAATCGTGGTCTCACCCGTCTCCGGCGGCTTTTCGACCACCAATATGTCCTCGGGCTCGAGCGCGTTGACCAGGCGGACTGAGTGCGTTGCCACCAGCACCTGGCTCTTTTCGGCAGCGTGTTGCAGCATCTCGGCGACGATGCGCATCAACTGCGGGTGCAATCCGGCTGCGGGTTCGTCGATACACAGAATCTGGGGGCATGCCGGTCCGAGCAACACACACGCCAAAGCCAAGAATCGAAGTGTGCCGTCGGAAAGTTCCCAACCTCTGAAGGGCAAGCCGCTCTTCTCGTGCCACTCGAGCCCAATCCTGGCTGCGGCGTCCGCCGGAAAAGACAACTCTTCGAAGTCGGGATAGGCCGCCTTGAGTGTGTCCTGAATGCCCTCCCAGTGGCTCCGGTACTCCCTCCGTTGCGCGATATCGTACAAAGCCGCTGCCAGATTCAACCCGGATACCTCCAACAGGGGACCGGGCATCAACTGCGCAGCGCCCCGCAGGGCCCCCCCCTCGCGAGTGTCCCATTCCCGATCGCGGTAGCACACGCACCCGGTGAGCAGACGCGCTACTCGGTCCATGCTCGGCCACCGCTCCGGGTCTCGAAATCCCGCCAGCGCCAACTCCGAGGGGGCAAGCACTTCGGCCGGCTTTGGCTCCTCCTCCCCCTCACGCCGCACTCCAGTGGCGCGGAACCGCAGTTCCGTAGGACTTCGGGTCAACAAGTAGTAGTAGCCGTCCGGCTCGTCCGCATCAGGCCTGTACAGCCTCTCAAAGACCACGGCGCTTGCGGCACCCTTCTCCTGCACGACCCCAACGTACGTTAGCCTGTAAGGGTGGCCGTCGAACCCCTCGGGAAACTCCAGTATCCACTTGAGTGCATGAGGCTGCGTACCCTTGAACGCAACAGATGCCATCCCCCCGCGGCGCAAGACCGCCTGTTCCAGCCTGCCCGCCGCGGCCGCGCTCAGCAACTCGAAGAAATCAAGGAGATTGCTCTTGCCGCTGGCGTTCGGGCCAATTAGCACGTTCAGGCTGCGCAGCTCTAGATCGAGGGACTTGATGCTCCTGTACCCTTGAATCTTCACCCGCTCTACCGAAACCATCACGCGTCACCTGTCCCAGGCTAGCGCCCGAACCCCCTGCGCTGCAAATGCCCCACGCCTTGCTCGGGCCGCCTCGCTGCCTACCTCCGCCCCGGCTCGCCCTGCACCCCCGGCCCCGTCATCGGCACGAACACCACCGGCGCCAGCGCCGTCGGCTTCAGCGTCTCCCGCTTCTTCTCATAGATATACAAAGTCTGAAACGCCGTTCCCACCGGCGCCACGATCCGGCCCCCCTCCGCCACCTGTTCCACCAGCGGTGCCGGCACCTCCGGCACCGCGCATGTAATCACTATCGCCTGAAAGGGCGCGTGCCTTCGGTCGCCCTTCCAGCCGTCCCCCTCCATGAAGTGTATGTTGGTGTACCCCAGCCTCTCCAGCAGGGCCTTGGCCGCCTCCGCCAGCGGATGCACCACCTCGATGGTCCGCACCTCCCCGCCCAACTCCGCCAGTATCGCCGTCTGATACCCCGAGCCGGTGCCGACCTCCAGCACCCTGTCGTCCGGCTGCACGCGCGCCGCCTCCGTCATCAGCGCCACAATGTACGGCTGCGAGATCGTCTGCCGCTGCCCAATCGGCAACGCCATGTCCTCGTACGCCCGGCTCTCATACGCGGGCGGCACGAACAAGTGGCGCGGCACCTTCCCCATCGCCTCCAGCACCCGCTCGTCCGTGATGCCGCGGGCGCGGATCTGCCGCTCCACCATCTCGGCGCGGTCTTGAATGTACGGGCCTCTTGTCTTTGCCAAGCGGTGACTCTCCTCCACGGCTCAGACCGCCTCCAACACCCACCCGGCACTCTCACCGGTCCAACCTCGTGCAGGCGGCTCGCCTCGCTGCTCGCCGGGCGCAAACTTAGGGCGGTCGCCCCTCGCTGTCAACTGCGCTCGCCCTAGCGCCGCTCCAGGCTCTTCTCAGTCTCCTCCAGCGGCCGCCCCTCGCTGATCTGCGCTATGCCCGCCTCCTTCGCCGCCGCCATGAACCCTGGCAGCAGCGTCGGCCGCAGGTGCGGCTCCCGTGCCATTTGCAGGTAGATGACCGGCAGCCTGGCCACCTGCACCCGCTTCAGCACCTCCTCGTCGTCCGCCAGCAGCAGCGCCTCCTGGAACAACTCCCGCGCCCGCCGCACCAGCGAGTCGCTGAAGTAAGGCGCCCGCGGCGAGTCGAAGATGTGCGCGTGGACGCCCTCAGGCTCAACCTGCTTGTGCAGCAACTCCAAGTACTCCCTTATCGGCTCCGCCGCCCCCTTGAAGAAGCCGCCGAGGAACTCGGTGATCGCCCTCTGCTGCTCGTACTCCGGGTTCCACAACACCTTCGCCAGCACGTACGAGCGCAACTCGCTCATCTCTCCGCCCCCGCCCGGACCGTAACTCCCCTCCTCGAAGATGCCTTTCACCCCGTGATCCACGAAGAAGCGCACGTTCGGCCCCAGCACGCGCAGGTTCGGAAACGGCATCACGTAGTGCGCAAAATCGGTCACGTAGTCCCACACGTAGAGCCGCTTCGTCAGTTGCGACCAGCCCACGATGTCCTTCACGAACGCGCGGTTCTGCTCGTGGCTGCACTTGTCCAGCGGATGCGAGAAGCAGCACTCAATGGTGCACAGGCGCACGATCACGTTCGGCCGCGGCCGCAGCGTCTTCGGCGGTTTGCGGCTGTACTGGTACGCGAGCGTGTCTATCGCCTTGCCCGGGTAGTCCTTCTCAATAGCCTCCGCGACCTGATTTACGAAGTGAATGACGCTGGCGGCGTGCGTCCCCTCAGCCTCGTCGAGCGCTGCGCACTTCTCGCACTCGCAATACCCCGCCCAGTCGTTCTGGGACACGGAATAGATGTTGGCCTCCGGCGCCTTCTCGATCCACCGCCTGACCCCCTCTATCACCAGCCGCAGCACCTCGGGGTTGCTCAGGCACAGTTGCTCGTGCTCGCGCAGCCGCTCGCCCTTGACCAAAGAGAAGTACTCCGGGTGGTCGTCAAAGTACTTCTGCGGCGGCACCAAAGCCCTGAAGGTGTGCACGAAGTGGGAGTAGGTCACTTTGCCGCCGTGCTTTGCCTCCAGCCGCGCGGCGCTGCTGTTCATCCTATTGCGCGCCGACCACTCTCCATCAAAGGCGCAGGTGAAGAACGGCTCGCGATACTCCAGCACGGGCACCTGCTCGTCATCTATGGGCCCCACCGCAATGCTGCTCCGGCGCGGAATGTGGCTCACCCCAGGGGCGAACCACCGGCATCCCAGGTGATCCTCGAGCAGCGTGTAAACGCCGTACATCGTGCCCCGCAGCCGCCCCCCCGCGATCACCAAGTCCTCGCCCACGGTGCGCATCACGAACCCCTCGTCGCCCAGCGTGTCCCAATCCAGAGCCAACTTCAGCGCTCGCAGCCTCCGGTTGTTCCCCAGCACTATCTCCGGCCCCGACCGCGGCGCGGCGTCGGTAACGATGGGCAACTCCGCGCCGCTCATCTGCTTCAGGAACCCTTGCAGTTCCTCCGCCGCGTGCTTCTCCGACCGAGAGGCCTGCTCACTCAGCACTATCTTGAACGCGCTCCCGCCTCGCTCCGCGAGCACCACGCCGGGCCCGGCAACGCTGCCCGCGCCCCCCGGCTTTGGTGCCTCTGTCTCCCCCAGCGCACACGCGCAGAAGACTTGCCATACCGTCATCTCAACCCACCTCTTTCCTTGCTCTCCAATGCTCCAGCCGCGGCCATCGAACGCCGAGCCCCAGCACTCTACCAAATGCACCCCAACCCGCAAGCGCACCACCAATCGCCCCCACAGCCGCTGCCGTAGGGGCGACTCGCTGAGTCGCCCGCCGTACGGGCACCCTTGGGTGCCACCCCGTGCGGCGCCGTCAGGGGTCGGGCCGCATGCGCCTATGGCCCCCCGTCAATACCTCCGTTACCTCCTCGCCGTCTCGATCATCGCGAGAATGTTCTCGTCCGGCGTGTCGCGGCCGCACTGGTCGCCGGTGGAGAGGATGAAGCCCCCGCCCTCCGCGGCCGCGTCAATCGCCTCCCTCGCCGCGCGGCGAACCTCCTCCACCGTTGCCCTGAGCATCACGTCCGTCGTGTGCAGATTCCCCATCAGGCTCAGCCTGTCGCCGAATTCCCTCTTCACGCGCGCCAGATCGCAATCCCCCATGGGCGGCGGCTCCAGCGGATTGATGCTCGTCAGGTCCGTTTCCTCGGCGGCGATTCTCACCAAGGCGTACTCCGGGCCGCAGCAGTGAATCTGCGTCGGCACCCCCGCCCGCTTGCAGATCGCGGTCACCTCCCTCAGCGTCGGCAGCGAGAGTTGCCGGAAGATGGGCTCGGGGTTGTTTATCATGTGCCCCGACATCCCAATCAGCATGAAGTCCGGCTTGAGTTTCGCTATCTCCTCCGCGCGCCGGACAATCCGCTCGCGCTCTCTTTCGCAGCGCGCTATCACCGCGCTCGGGTTGTCGTAGTACTCGTATACCGACTCCGGCTGCATGCCCAGCCCGGGCAGCCCTACGGCGACGCCCACCACGCCCGCGTCCCCCATTTCCTCGTAAGCCTGATGGTACGCCTCCAGCCCGGCAAAACGCGTGCGCGGCTGCACCTCCTCCCACTCCGCGGGCGGCCCCTCGGGCAGCCCGACCTTCGCGCACGCCAGCCCATACGTCGGCGGGTTGTCTATGTAGTAAGCGGTGCAGTAGGCCGACCACTGTCGCCTGCCGTCAACGGTGCGGTGGTACCGCGTGTAGATGCGAGTTGGCGTGCGCGCCACAATCGCCTCCCGCCAGCCGGGCGCCCCCTCTGCCTCCTCCCGCTCGTGCTCGAACTGCGCCGGCGCGTCCGGCAGCCAGCCGTCAAAGCCGAAGTGTTTCACCGCGTTGATGTACGCGCGCCACAACGGCGGGTCCTGAAACAGATAGATGTCCCAGAACGGCTTCCCCGTGAGCCGGCAGGGGATCATATTCGACATGTCCGGCGCCACGGGCACGCAATCCGCCTGCCCCCCCGTCATCGCGATTACCATCCGCTGCTTTCCCGTCATGGCGCCATACCCTAACACACTCGCCCCGGGCGCCCCGTACGGCGCCTACCCAGTCGTCCCCCCTCGCGCGACGTAGGGGCGGCCCGGTGTGGCCGCCCTCTGTGCTGCGGGCACGGCATTCGTGTCTGCCCGCCGGAGCGGGGCCCAAATGCCTAGGGGCGGGCCGCCTGGCTTACCCGCCGTAGGAGGGTTCGCCCGTCCCGCCTTTGGTGGCCTGAGGGGGGTGAACTTTGGGCCGCTCCTACTATGCGCCGCCTACCGCCTACCCCCTAGTGGCCACTAGCCACTACCCACGGGCCGCTAGAAGTACATCACCCACACCCAACCCACGGCCAAATGCACCAGCGCCGCCGGCACCACCTTCCTGGTGCGCACGTACGCCAGCCCGTAGAAGGCTCCCGCGATCGTCGCCAGCACCACGTAATGCCAATCGCGCTCGTTCGAGTGGGTGAGGCCGAAGAAGACGGCGGCGATCGCCAGCGCCCACCAAGCCCCCCCGCGCACCCCACCCAGCGATTTGCTCAACAGATTCTGCACCGCCCCGCGGAAGAACAACTCCTCCGTCAGCGCAACAAAAAAGAAGATGCTCAGGGCGCCTGAGAGCATCTCCCCCGCCCCGCCCTTGGCCGGGTGCAGGTGAATGAACTCCGTCCACAACCCGAGCGGCAGCCCTATCACCGCGAACCCCGCGAAGCAGCCGACCGCCACCAGCAGGTCCCGCCAGCCAATCGCAAACGTGTAGCCCAGGTCTCGCAGCGGCCGCACCCCCAGCAGCAACCAGAGCATCACCGGGATCATCGCCACCGGCCCCAACGTCGGCGCGCCCGGGCCCGGCGTCGGCACCTTCACGTCCGGCCACCAACCCAACTCGATCGGCAGCCACAGCGCCAGCAGCGCCACCAGGTCCTGCCAGGTGAACCGCTGCGGCACCGGCCGACGCCACACGTAGGCCACCGCCGGAGTCATCAGGAAGACGAACGAAAGCCCTGCCGTTCGCCAGCCCAGCCGCCCCTGCGCCGCCGCGCACAGTAGATAGAGAAACCACACCACCAGCGGCGCCAGAAACGGCCGCACCCTCCCCGTCGCCCATCCCTGTGCCCGCCGCTGCGCCGCCCCACTCGCGAAGAGCAGATACCCGGCCAGCAGCACCGCCGCCGTCGCCCAGCCTATCCCCGCCTGGAACGGGTCTCCGCTCACCGGCAAACCCCACACCGCCCCACCCAGCAGCACCATCAGTAACACTAGGGCGAGGGCCGTCTCCCGCGCCTCGGCCCTCGCCCTCTCCTCTGCGCTCGCCATCCGCGACTACCGCCCGGCCTGTGTCCGCATCTGCTCCAGTAACTGCTTCAGTTGCCCCAGTTCCTGCTGCAACTGTTGCTGATTCTGCTCCGCCCGCCGCATGTGCTCCTCAATCTGACCGAGCAGGTCCGCGCCCGCCGCAGGCACCGGCGCAGGCTTCACTTCCTCCGCCGTGGGCGGCGGCTGCGCCACCGCCTCCTCGCCCTCGCCCGCCAACTGCGGCGGCTTCACCTCCTCCAGCACCAGCGGCCCTTCCCCACCGAACACCTTTTTCAGTGCGTCCTCCAGGTTCTCGCCCATCACCACTTGATCCCCGTAGCCCACGAAGACGCGCTTCAGTTCCGGTATCTTGCTCTGCTCCGACTGCAGGTAGAGCGGCTGCACGTAGAGCAGCGAGTTCTTGATCGGAATCACCAGCAGGTTGCCCCGGTACACCTGTGAGCCCCTCTGGCTCCACAACGTCAGCTGCGGCGAGATCGTCGGCTCCTGCTGTATGCGCGCCTCTATCTGCCGCGGCCCATACACGTTCACCTGCTTCGGGAACTTGTAGAGAATCAGCTTCCCGTAGTCCGCCGGGTCACACTTGGCGCACATCCACGCGATCATGTTGTCACGTCCGCTCGCCGGTGTGAACGGCAGCATCAGGATGAACTCCTCCCGCTGCGCCCCCGGCAGCCGCATCACCACGTAGTAAGGCATCATGTCCTGCGGCTCCGGCTGGTCCTCCAGTTGCTCCTTGGGAAACGCCCACATGTCCTCCCGGTTGTAGAAGACGTCGTAGTCCTTCATGTGGTAGCGCTGGAACATCGCCGCCTGCGCCAAGAACATCCCCTGCGGATAGCGCAAGTGCGCCCGCAGCCCCTCCGGTATCTCGCTCTTGGGCTTGAAGAGCACCGGGAAGATCCTCTGGTACGCCTTGATGAGCGGGTCGTTGGGGTCCGCCACGTACATGTCCACGCTGCCGTTGTACGCGTCCAGCACGATCTTCACCGAGTTCCGCATGTAGTTCCACATGCCGTAAAAGTCCGCGGAGTAGGGGTACCACCTCGTCGTGGTGTAGGCGTCCAGAATCCAGAACAGCCGCCCTTCAGAGATCACCAGATAGGGGTCGGCGTCGAATTCCAGGAAGGGCGCTAGTTGCTTCGCCCGCTCCGATACCGCCCGGTAGATCATGATCCGGCTCTTGGGGCTGATGTACCCCGTCACCAGGATGTTGAGGCTCCGAAACCGCAGCGCGAACGCCATCCGCTTCAGTACGTTGTTGATGGGCACTCCGCCCCGCCCCTCGTAAGTCGAATACCGGTTCTCATCCCCCTGCGGGAAGTCGAATTCCTTCTGCTTGGTCTT
>CAZGSV010000072.1:0-16353 GCA_964528605.1 uncultured Armatimonadia bacterium | reverse complement strand
TGGAGATCGAGTGGATCCGGCAAGACATGCGCCGCATCGAGTTCGATAGCGAGTTCGACGCGGCCATCAACATGTTCAGCGCCTTCGGCTACTTCGAGGACGACAACGACGATCTCGAGGTTCTGAAGCGAGTGGCGCGCGCGCTCAAGCCGAGGGGCAAGTTCTTCATTGACCTCGTCAATCGCGACTCGATAATGGCGCACTTCGAGCCCTGCGCGGTATTGCAGGACACGGAGGAGATGCTCGTGGTCGAGCGCAGGCATTTCGACCCGCTCACCGGCATCAACCACTCGGCTCTCGCCGTGGTCAAGGGGGGCGAACGGCGCGACTACGAGGTCAAATGCCGTCTCTTCAATCTTACGGAGATGAGGCGGCTGCTCACTCTTGCCGGGCTGTGCTTCGAGCGCGCCTACGGCTCGTACGAGGGCGAGGATTTCGGGCGCGAGTCGCGCCGCATGCTGGTGGTGGCCGCAAAGCCGTAAGGCATCGGAAACTGGGGACAGTAACCCCTTTTCGCACACGAGGATGCGGGCGCAGTGGGGCTCGCCGAAAACGGGTTGCTGTCCCTAGTTTCCGCGCGGTATAACCCCAGGCGCAACGCCGGATGCGTGCTGTCGTGGGGTGGCGCGTTCGGGGCGGGGCACTGCACGGGAGTGAGAGGCGTGATCAGACCGCTGGCCCTTGTGCTGACGCTGGCTTCGCTTGCGGGCGCGGCCTCCGCGCAGCCGCCCGCGCCCGTGTGCTTCGACTTCGAGACCAGGGACTTGCAGGGCTGGACGGTCGTGCGGGGCCGCTTCGGCGAACTGCCCTCGGCCAACGACAACGACCGCTGGGGCGGCAACTTCAGCAAGCAGGGGAAGTGCTTCATCGGAACCTACGAAGGCTGCGGCGACCAAGCCGTGGGCGAGATCCACTCGCCCACTTTCACCATTCACTATCGCACCATGGCGCTGCTCGTCGGGGGGGGCGGCCACGCGCGCACCTACGTGGCGCTCTGCCGCGCCTCCGACGGCAAGGAGTTGTTCGTCGAGCGCGGCAACAACTCCGAGCGCATGACTGAGCGGCTCTGGGACCTCTCCCCTCTGCTCGGGCAGTCCGTGTTCATCAAGGTGGTGGACGACGAGACCGGCGGATGGGGGCACATCAACGTTGACTACGTGCGAGAGATTGCGCCAGAGGAGGAAGCGGAGATGGCAGCGAAAGCCAAGGCCGCAAAACAGGAGAGCGAGGCCCGCCTGCGCCAGTGGCTGGCGGAGTTGGAGCAGCCGAGCAAGCGCAAGGTCTACCGCGGTGACGCCCTGAAGGACATTGCCTTTCCGCTCGGCGGCATCGGCACCGGCACCGTTTCCCTCTGCGGCGACGGCGCGCTCCGTGAATGGCAGATATTCAACCAGGTGGCCGCCGCTAGCATGGTGCCCGGCGGCTTCTTCGCCGTCCGCGCGAAGCCGAGCGGCGGCGACAGCGTGGCGGCGCTGCTCCAGACCAGCCCGCTCGCGCCGCAGGGCTCGCCGCCGGCCGTGAGCGCCACGGAGTCCATCGGCGAGTACCCCATCGCCTATGTCCGCTACCTGGGCCTGCCGGTGAAAGTGACGTTGGAGGCCTTCTCGCCCATGATCCCGATGAACGAGAAGGACTCGGCGCTGCCCGCGGCGGTGTTCAACTTCTCGGTGACGAACACGAGCAGCGAGCGCGCGACGGTTTCGCTGCTGGCCTCGCTGCAGAACGCGGTAGGCTATGACGGCCACAGTCCCATCGAGGGTGTCGCCGGCGCCGGCTATGGCGGCAACGTCAACGAAATGGAGGCGGGGCGCGGCTGGGCAACCATCCGGATGAGGTCCTCGCGCCTGGCGCCGGACGCCAAGCAGTTCGGTACCATGGCGCTCACGGCTCTCGGCAGCGGTGTCACCGCAGCGCCGCAGTGGGATGACCTCGGGGCGCTCTGGAGCGACTTCGCCGCCGACGGCCGCCTGACTGCCGCGGGGGGGGCAGGCCCGAGCGCCGAGGGGAAGACTTGGAACGGCGCGCTCGCGGCCAGGGTGACCCTCGCTCCCGGCGAAGAGAAGCAGGTCACCTTCCTGCTCACCTGGCACTTCCCCAACCGCATGAACGACTACGCCAATCTGGAGCCGCGTCGCCTCGGCAACCGCTACAACGTCTGGTTCAAGGACGCTGCGGCCGTGGCCGAATACGTGCGGCGCGAACTGCCCCGGCTGACGCAAGAGACGCGACTCTTCCACGACACCTTCTACCAGAGCACGCTCCCGTACTGGCTGCTCGACTGCGTGAGTTCGCAGATCTCCACCGTCCGCTGCCCCACTTGCTTCTGGACGGAAGACGACGTCTTCGCCGGTTTCGAGGGCTGCGGCGCGCAGGTGGGCTGCTGCCCCATGAACTGCACCCACGTCTGGAACTACGAGCAGACTTTGGCCCACCTCTGGCCGGCGCTGGAGAGGAACATGAGGGCCACGGACCTCGGGCCCCAACTGAACCCCGACGGCGGCGTCCGCCACCGCACGGTGCTGCCGCTCTCCCTCCTGCGGGACACCGGGCCCTTCGCCGACGGCCAGATGGGCACCGTTCTCAAGGCCTACCGGGAGCACCTCCGCAGCGAGAGCGACGACTGGCTGCGCGCCAACTGGCCCCAGGTCCGCGCGGCCATGGACTTCACCATCGCGACCTGGGACGACGACCACGACGGCGTGCCGGACGGAGAACAGTGGAACACCTACGACTGCGCCGTCTACGGTCACAACACGTTCGTCGGTGGCCTCTACCTGGCCGCGCTGCGGGCGGCCGAGCGCATGGCGCTGCTAATGGGCGAGCCCGGCAAGGCGGCAGACTACAAGGCGCTCTACGAGCGCGGCGCCGCGAATATGGACCAGGAACTGTGGAACGGCGAGTACTTCGTCCAGAAGTATGACGCGCAAGCGCACACCGAAACCCAGTATGGGATGGGCTGCTTGTCCGACCAGATGCTGGGGCAGTGGTGGGCGCATTTGCTGGACTTGGGGCATGTCCTGCCCGAGCCCCACGTGCGCAAGGCGCTCGGTTCGATCTGGCGCTACAACTGGCTGAGCGACTTCAGCGAGTTCCAGCACTCGCAGCGCGTTTTCGCCTCGGGTCGCGACCGCGGCCTGCTCTGTTGCACCTGGCCGAAGGGGGGGCGGCCGCTGAATCCCATCCTCTATTGCGACGAGGTGTGGACAGGGATCGAGTATCAGGTCGCGGCGCACATGATGTTCGAGGGAATGACGCCGGAGGCGCTGCGCATCGTGAGGGCCGCGCGCGACCGCTACGATGGCGTGCCCAGGCCGCCCTTCAAGCGCAATCCCTGGAACGAGATTGAGTGCGGCGACCACTACGCGCGCCCCATGTCCAGTTGGTCGCTGCTCCTCGCCGCTCAAGGCTTTGCCTATGATGGGCCGCGTGGGCGGTTGCGCTTCAGCCCCAACCTAATGCCGGAGAACCATCGCTCCTTCTTCGCCGCCGCGGCGGGGTGGGGCAGTCTCGCGCAGCAGAGGCGAGGGCGCACGCAGATCAACAGGCTGGAACTGCGCTGGGGCCGCCTGCGCGCAACGCAACTGGAACTGACGCTGCCTCAGGAGGCGGCGCACGCCAAGACGACGGTCCAGGTCCGTGTGCGGGGGCAGTTGGCCAAGCCCCAGATCACCGTCAAGGGCAGGGCGCTGACGCTAACCTTCGCTGCGGGTGTCGAGTTGCACGCAGGGGACGCGCTGACAGTACGTGCGGCCTGGTAGGCTATTCCGCCGCTTCTGACCCTCGCAGCGGGTTGGGTTCCTGAGCGGCTGCCTCAGGCTGCGGGGGAGTCGGCTTTGCCGCCTGCGGTTCCGGGCTCTTGCGCTCCGCAGCCTCGGAGGACTTGGCCTCGGCGGGCTCGGCCTGCGCGGCGAGGATCTGCCTGACTTGGTCCGGGGAGCGCAGTTTCCTGAGGGCGGCGAAGGCGGCCGCCGCGCGGTTGAGCCGGTTGCGGGCGCCCTGGGACTTGCTGAGCACGTCGGAGATGCCCGCCACCTCGAGCAACTCGCGCACGCCAACCCCCGCCACCAGTCCGGTGCCCTGGCTGGCGGGCTTGATCATGACTGACACCCCGCCGCACTTGCCGTGGACCTCGTGGGGGATAGTGGTGCCTTTCAGGGGGATAAGCACCATGTTCTTGCGGGCGCGCTCGGTGGCCTTGCGGATGGCATCCGGGTGCTGGCGAGCCTTGCCGATGCCTAGGCCCACCATGCCCTTGCCGTCCCCGACGGCCACCACGGCGCGGATGCTCGGGATCTGCCCGCCCGCCACGGTCTTGCGCACCCGGGTAGTGTCAATCAGTTCTTCCGCTAGTTCCTCGTATTCCGTTGCCTGCTGAACACGCATGTGCTTTCTGGACACCCTTCTGGGGGATTAGGCGAGGTTGCCAATATAGCCGAAACGGCCTGGGCGGTCAACCGCCGACCAGGCCATGCGGGGCAGGGACGGGCGAGGGGCGCTGTTGACAGCCTGGGGAGGGGGCGTAGTATTCTGGAGCCAGAAAGGACTGAGTAAGATCGCTGACGAGTTTGAGATTGACCAGGTAGTGGAGGGTAAGGTCACACGAATCTTGCCGTACGGGGCCATGGTAGAGTTGCGTGAGGGAGTGAGCGGGCTGCTGCATATTTCGCAGATCGCGGAAGCGTACGTGCGGGACGTCTCGGAACATCTGCACCTGGGCGACGTGGTGCGGGCGAAGATTGTGGGCATCAAGGAGCCCGGCAAGTACCAACTGTCCATCAAGGCGCTCACCGGC
This sequence comes from uncultured Armatimonadia bacterium, assembly GCA_964528605.1. Lineage (GTDB taxonomy): Bacteria > Armatimonadota > Zipacnadia > CAZGSV01 > CAZGSV01 > CAZGSV01. The sequence goes on along the minus strand of CAZGSV010000072.1, from coordinate 11,561 downwards.
GGAGGAGGTAGCGGGGGCGGGGGCGGCGGCGGCGGAGGCGGAGGCGGAGGCGGAGGCGAGCGGCGAGGCGGCTCGCGTGAGTTGGAGGACAAGATAGCCCAGTTCATGAAGGAGAGCCAAAGGCGACAGGCGGAACTCAAGCGGTCGCGAGACCCCCGGCGAGGGAAGCGTCGCTAGCGGCCCCTCCGGCGCGGCGTTGCCGGCGGCAGGAAGCAGCAGTAGAGCGCGGTGTGCAGGCGGCAATTCGGATCAGTCTCTTATGGAGCGTGAGCCCTGGTGTCGGAGCCCGAATCAATAGAAGAACTGCGCGAGCGCTACCGTCAGGTGCGCGAGCAGGAGCGACTGCTGCGGCAGCGGATCCACGAACTCGAGGACCGGCTGTCGGCCTCCGAAGCGGAGGAAGTCGCCCCCGCCATCACCACGCTCCCCGAAATGGAGCAGACGCTCGGCCGCTTCATGCGCAAGGTCGCCTCGGTGGTGGGAGCAGAGCGCGCCGCGTTGCTCATGTACGATCGCGAGCGCAACGAACTAGTCGCACAGGGCCCGGCAGTCGGACTCACCGATGAGCAACTCAAGGTCCTCCGCTTGCGCGCCAGCGAAGGCGTCTCCGGCGAAGTATTCCGCACCGGGCAGCCGCAGGCGGTGGCGGATGCGATCAACGACCCGCGCACCGTCAAGGAACTGGTGGGTCTCCTACGCGTGCGCAACATGGCCATCGCCCCCTTGGTGGTGCAGCACCGCGACGAGCAGCAGCGCGTCATTGACGTCGAGAATATCGGCGTGATGCTGCTCTTCAACAAGCGGTTCGAGGACGCCTTCACGCCCGAGGACTTGCGCGTGCTGCGCATGTTCGCCCGGCAAGCGGCCGCCATCATCGCCAACGCCCGCCTCTTCATTGAGATGGCGGAAGAGAAGCGCCAACTCGAGGCCACGCTCTTCTCCCTGCTCGCCGGCCTAGTGATCGTCAACCCTCGCGGCGACGTCGTGCTCATGAACCCCGCCGCGCGGGAGATGTTCGAGGTGCCTCCCACCGATGGCCGCGGGCGCCCCTATGGCGAAGTCATCCGCGACGAGCGCGTGCGCGAGTTGCTCCAGGAGTCGCTGGCCAACCTGCAGGAACTCAGCGACGAAGTGAGCCTGATGGTGCCCGAACAGCGCGTGTTCCAGGCGCAGACGGCGTTGGTGAAAGACGAGGCCGAGAATCTCATCGGCGTGGTAGCCGTCTTCACCGACATTACCGAGATCCGCAACGTGGAGAAGATGAAGACCGAGTTCGTCTCCACGGTGTCGCACGAGTTGCGCACGCCCCTGACCTCGATCAAAGGGTTCGTCGCCACCTTGCTCGACGACACCGGGGGAGAGTACTACGACCACGAGACGCGCGTGGAGTTCTACCGCATCATTGACAACGAATGCGACCGCCTGCGCCGCCTGATTGACGACCTGCTCAACGTCTCGCGCATTGAGGCGGGCCGGGCGATGGAGTTGCAGTGGCAGGCCCTCGACCTGTCGGAGATGGTGCACCGGGTCGCCGAGGCGCAGAAGTCGTACGCGGCGCTGCATTCCTTCAAGTTCGATTGCGAGCGGCCGGTGGCCACCGTCTACGGCGACTACGATCAAGTGGACCGCATCCTCACCAACCTGGTGAGCAACGCCATCAAGTACTCGCCCCAGGGCGGACAGATCACCTGCGCCCTCAAGGACGCGGGCGATTTCGTGGAGGTGGCGGTGACCGACCAAGGCATCGGCATTCCTCCCGAGCATGTGGAGAAGATCTTCGAGCGCTTCCATCGCGTCGCCGGCAAGGGAGCCCCCGGCGGCACCGGCCTCGGGCTCTTCCTGACCAAGCATCTGGTCGAGGCCCACGGCGGCAAGATCTGGGTGGAGAGCGAGGTCGGCAAGGGGTCCACCTTCCACTTCACGCTGCCCAAGAAGGCCCCGGAGCAGGAATCCATCGAGAGCAGGAGTTAGCATGCCCGCCCGGGCCATCGCTGCGGCTGGCGGGAGCGGGGGGTGGGCGGCGTGAAGATCGGCCTTGGCGCTGACCACGCCGGTTACCGCCATAAGGAACGCATCAAGGCCGAGTTGCTGCGCCTAGGCCATGAGGTGCGCGACTTCGGCGCCGACAACGAGCAGCCCTCCGATTACCCCGACTACGCCCTCCCCCTAGCGCGAGCCGTCGCCGGGGGCGACATAGACAGGGCGATATGGGTCTGCGGCACCGGGCTGGGCGGAACCCTTACCGCCGGCGGGGTGGCCGGAGTGCGGGCGGCCTGCTGCAGTGAAGCCACTACCGCCCGCTATTCGCGCTCCCACAACGACGCCAACTTCCTGGCGCTCGGGCAACGCATCATCGGAGAGGAGGTCGCTCTCGACATTGTCCGCACCTGGCTACAAACCGAGTTCAGCGGCGAGGAGCGACACCGCCGTCGCCTCGACAAGGTCGCCCGCATCAGCGGAGTCGGTCCTGAGTGCGCCTAGCCTGGCGGCCTGCGACCCCGAGGTCTACCAGACCCTGCTGAGCGAGAACCAGCGGCAACGTGACCGCCTGGTTCTGATCGCCTCCGAGAACTTCGCCCACCCCGCGGTGCTGGAGGCCATGGCCTCCACGCTCACCAACAAGTACGCCGAAGGCTACCCTGGCAAACGCTACTACGGGGGCTGCGAGTTCGCCGACCAAGTGGAGAACTTGGCCATCGAGCGCGCCCAGGCCCTCTACGGCGCCGACCACGCCAATGTGCAGCCCCACGCGGGCTCGCAGGCCAATATGGCCGTGTACTTCGCCGCCTTGCAGCCGGGAGACACTGTCCTGGGCATGGACCTGGCTCACGGCGGCCACCTCAGCCACGGCAGCCCGGTGAACTTCTCGGGCATACTCTACCGCCTCACCCACTACGGCGTCCGCCGCGACGACGAACTGATAGACTACGATGAGGTGCGCCGCCTGGCGGAGGAACATCAGCCCAAGATGATCATCGCCGGCGCCACCGCCTATCCCCGCATCATTGACTTCACCAAGTTTCGCGAGGCGGCGGACGCCTGCGGCGCGTCTCTGATGGCGGACATCGCGCATCCCGCCGGCCTGATCGCCGCGGGGCTTCATCCCTCGCCGGTGCCCGTCGCCGACTTCGTCACCACCACCACCCACAAAACGCTGCGGGGCCCGCGTTCGGGCATGGTCTTGTGCAGCGCCCAGTGGGCGCGCGAACTCGACCGCGCTATCTTTCCCGGCATCCAGGGCGGCCCGCTGATGCACGTGATCGCGGCCAAAGCGGTCTGCTTCAAACTGGCCATGGCGCCCTCGTTCGTCGAGTACCAGCGGCGGGTGATAGCCAACGCGCAGGCGCTCGGACGCCTCTTGCAGGAGGGCGGACTGGCCTTGGTGTCGGGCGGCACTGACAACCACCTGGTGCTGGCCAAGGTGAAGCCGCTCGGCATCACCGGCGCCCAGGCCGAGCAAGTGCTGGAATCCGTCGGCATCATCGTCAACAAGAACATGATTCCCTTCGACACCGAGAAACCGCGGGTCACGAGCGGCATCCGCCTGGGCACCGCCGCGCTCACCACCAGGGGCATGCGCGAGCAGGAGATGGCGCTCATCGGGGAATGGATCGTGGAGGCGTTGAAGCGCCGCGAGGATGCTCAGGTGCTCAAGGCCATTGCCGACAAGGGTAGCGCTTTGACCAAGCAGTTCCCGGCCTTTGCGGCCGAGTGGATGTGAGTAAGGCCAGCCTGGCCTAGCCCGGAGCGATGACGCAGGCAATGCTGTCCAACTGGCTGCTCAGCGCAGTGACCGGCTTGCTCGGCACGCTCATCGCCCTCGTGGTCGCGCCCCAAACGGTGCGCCTGGCGCGGCGCTGGGGAGCGGTGGACAAGCCCGAGGCGCGTCGAGTCCATCAGGGCCTCATGCCGCGGCTGGGGGGCATCGCTCTGGTGGCGGGTTCGCTGCCGGCGATGGCGGTAGCCCTCACGCACACGGACGGTCACCACCTGCCTCTCGTCGGAGGCATGCTCGGGGCGCTCATCGTTTTCGCCATCGGCACCGTGGACGACTGCCGCCGGCTGCCCTGGTGGGTGAAACTGGTGGGCATTACCGGAGCGGCCGTGCTGGCGGTGGCGCTCGGAGTGCGCATCAACATGGTGCGGTACCCTCTAGGGGGGGGCAGGCTGCTCTCCTTGGGCTGGAGTTCTTGGATGGTCACGGCCATCTGGCTCATCGTGCTCACCAACGCCTTCAACCTCATTGACGGCCTGGACGGACTGGCGGGCGGGCTGACGCTGATCTCCGGCACCACTCTGGTAGTCATGGCCCTCGGCAAGGGCGGGCCACTCCTGCTGGTGGGCTTCTGGGCGGCGGGGCTGGCGGGCGCGGCCCTGGGCTTCCTCTACTACAACTTCAATCCCGCCAGCATGATTATGGGAGATGGCGGCGCCTACTTCCTCGGTTTCAGCCTGGGCTGCGCCTCGGTCACCGGCGCCATGAAGACGCCAGTGGGCATGACTCTGGCGATCCCCCTGCTGGTGTTCGCCATTCCGCTGGTGGACACCACCATGGCGGTGCTCCGGCGACTCTGGCGCCGCCAGCCGATAATGTCGGCCCCCGACCGCGAGCACCTGCACCACCGCCTGCTCGACATGGGAATGTCGCAGCGACAGGTGGTCTTGGTGATATACCTTTTGAGCGCTCTGCTATGCGCCTGGGCCGTCGCCCTCTACAGAGGATAAGAGGGGCTAGCGGTGGCTAAGGTACTAGCCGTGGTGGGCACCCGGCCGGAGGCCACCAAGATGGCCCCTGTGATCCTCGCGCTCCGCCGGCGGGAGCCAAGCCTACAGGTCAAGGTGGCGCTCACCGGCCAGCATCGGGAGATGGGGCGCCAGGGGCTGGCCGTCTTCGGCCTCACGCCCGATCACGACCTCGATATCATGGAGCCCAAGCAGGCTCTGGCGGAAACGTTCTGCCGCGCCATGATGGGCTTGGTCAGACTCTACCGGGAAGAGCGCCCCGACCTGGTCCTAGTTCAGGGCGACACGGTGTCTTGCTTGGCCGGGGCGCTGGGCGCCTTCTACGAGCGGATACCAGTGGGCCACGTCGAGGCCGGCCTGCGCACCGGTGACCCCTGCAACCCTTTCCCCGAGGAAGTCAACCGCAAGGCTGTCGCCAGCGCCACCACCCTGCACTTCGCTCCGACCGTCCGCGCCCAGCAAGCGCTACTGCAAGAGGGCTACCCGGCCTCCAACCTCTTCCTCACGGGCAACACCGCCGTTGACGCGGTGCAGATGCTGGCCCAGCGTCAACAGGAGCCGGAGCCGGCGGCCAAATCCGCGCTGGAAGCCTGCGCCGGACACAAGATGGTGCTCGTGGAACTGCACCGCCGCGAAAACTGGGGCGAGCCTCTGCGTTCCCTCTGCCGCGCCCTGCGGCGCTTAGTTAGCGAGCAGAAGGAGGCGTTCGTCGTCTTCTCCGTGCATCCGAACCCGGTGGTGGGCGAGATGGTGCGCGGAGAGTTGGGGGCAGTCGAGCGGGTACTGTTGCTTACGCCTCCGGATTACCCCTCCTTCCTGCGCCTGATGAAGGAGTGCTGCTTCATACTCACCGACTCAGGCGGCATCCAGGAAGAGGCGCCCAGCCTGCGCAAGCCGGTCCTGGTGGCCCGAGTGCGGACGGAGCGCCCGGAGGGCGTGGAGGCCGGGCTGGCGCGCCTCGTCGGCACGAACGAGGGCGAGGTGCTGAACGCGCTGCGCCAACTGCTCAAAGACCGCGCCACGTATGAGGCCATGACCAAGGGCGTGAACCCCTACGGCGACGGCCGCGCAGGCGAGCGCATAGCCCAAGTCGTCGAGTACCGCCTCGGCCTGCGGGCCGGGCCGCCAGAACAGTTCCATCCGGGAGAGATGACATGAGCGAAGACTCCGGACGGCCGGAGGACCGCCTTATCGGGCCGCGCGGCGTGGGTGGCTGGACCTACCGCCGCATCGCGCTGGCCGCGTTCATCGTCGCCTTGGTGGCGGCCGTAGCCTGGCGCGCGCCGGAGTCCCTCGGCCGCTTCTTCGCCCACCTCAATGCCCTCATCGTAGCCATCACCCTAGCGGTCATCCTGGCGTACGTGCTCAAGCCCCTAGCGGACTCCATTAGCGACCACCCCTTCTGGGGCGCGGGCAAGTTTGTCCTCCCGCGCTGGGCCGCCACGCTGTTCGCGCTCGTTACCACGCTTGTGGCCATCACCCTCGTGGGGGTGATGATCGCTCACCCGCTGGCGCTGCAGGTCACGCGGCTGCTCACGGACCTGCCACGGCTGGTGCAGGTGACAATGCACTACGCGGCCCAAATGCCCGAGCAGTGGCGCAACGTGCTCGGTCAGCAGGCGAGCGCGCTGGCGGCAACGCTGCCCGAGCGCCTCACCAAGGGCGCCACCGCAGCGGTGGGGCTGCTCCCGTATCTGGTCGAACTCCTGCTCGTCCCCGTGCTCGCCTACTACTTCGTCGCCGACGCCAAGAACCTGCGCCAGGAGTGCTTCACCTTCCTGCCGCGCCGCGCGCAGCCAGTCACCGCCCGCCTGCTCGGTGATTTCGGCAAGGTCTTGGACGGCTACGTGCGCGGGCAACTCATCCTGTGCCTCATCGCGGCCGTGGTGGTGACCGTCGGCCTAACCATCGCCCGGGTGGACTTCGCGGTCGCACTGGGGCTCTTCGCAGGGCTGACGCGGGCCATACCCATCATCGGGCCTGTGTTCGGGGCGGTGCCCATAGTGATAGTGGTGCTCGGGCAGTTGGGGGTTACCGCGGCCGCGGTCGCCACTGCGCTCTTCGCCGCGATGCACGTCCTTGAGAGCAAACTGCTCATGCCCAAGTTGATCGGCGACAGGGTCAACCTGCACCCGGTCACCGTCATTGTGGCGCTGCTCGTGGGCAAGGAGTGGTTCGGCCTGCTGGGCATGCTGGTGGCGACGCCCATCGCCGCCCTGGTCAAGGTCATCATCCTCCACTCCCGGGAGTATGCCACCAGCCTGAGGGGCGAGGATTGAACCCTCTGCGCGCCCTGGTCCTGGGCCTCGTGCAGGGGGTGACCGAGTTCGTCCCGGTGAGCAGCAGCGGCCACCTGGTCCTCTTGCCCGCCCTGCTGCACTGGCAGCCGCCGCCAGTGGCCTTCGATGTGCTCCTTCACGCCGCCACCGTGGTCAGCCTGCTCGTCTACTTTCGCGCGGACATACTGCCCCTGTTCGGCATCGGGCGCTCGCCCGGCGAGAGCGGCGCCTCGCCCAGAACGCTGCTGTGGATTGTTGCCGCAACCGTGGTCACCGGTGCCCTGGCCTTTCCGGTGAAGGACAGGATCGAGGCGCTCTTTGCCAGCCCGAGGGCAGCCGCGGGGTTCCTCTTGGTGACCGCCGTCGTGCTGCTCGCCTCCGAAGCCGCGGCGCGCGGGCAGCGCAACCTGGGCGGCGTAGGTTGGCGGCAGGGCCTGGCGGTGGGCGTGGCGCAGGCGCTGGCAGCGTGCCCGGGGCTGTCGCGCTCGGGGATGACCATCTGCGCCGGCCTGGTCACCGGCCTCTCGCGCAAGGCCGCTGCCCAGTTCGCCTTTCTCGTTTCTATCCCCGCGATCCTGGGCGCGTCGGCCGTGAAACTGCCCGAACTCTTTAGCGGGAGTTGGACGGTGCCGCTGACATCTTGTATAGTGGGCTCTGCCTCCGCTGCCATCTCCGGCTACGTGGCCATATGGCTCGTAATGGGTTTTGTGCAGCAGCGGCGACTGAAGTGGTTCGCAGCCTATTGCATCATCGCCGGCGCGCTGGCGCTTCTCTTCCTGCGATGAGATAGAGCCGCCGCCGGCCCAAGACTCCCTGGGAGGTAGGCAAGCGACACGATGGAAGGCAAAATCTCTCTGCCGCCACTCACCAGTACCGAGATCACCCTCATCTGGGCCGTGCTGGCCTCGGCGTTCGTCGGCCTCTTCTATGGCCTCTACTTGGTCGCCAAAGTCATGCGGGCCGACCCGGGCAGCAAGGCCATGCAGGATGTCGCCGCCGGCATCCAGGAGGGCGCGCGCGCATACCTGCTGCGTCAGTTCAGGGCCCTCGCGCTCTTCATCGTGGGCATTACCATCGGCCTCTACGTGGTCTATCGCCCGGTGTACCAGACGCCGGAGCAGCGCTACATCCCGCTGGGCATTGCCCTAGCCTTCCTCATGGGCTCGCTCGCCTCCGCCATGGCGGGCTGGGTGGGAATGAGCCTGGCCGTGCGCGGCAACGTGCGCGTGGCCCATGCCGCCCTCTCCAGTTTCAAGCGCGCCCTCGACATCGCCTTCCAGGCCGGCACGGTCTCCGGCATGTTCACCGTCGGCCTCGGCCTCATGGGCGCCACTATCATCTTCCTGATCTTCAAGCAGGAAGCCATGAAGGTGTTGGTCGGCTTCGGCTTCGGCGGCTGCCTGGTGGCGTTGTTCATGCGCGTGGGCGGCGGCATCTTCACCAAGGCGGCCGACGTGGGCGCCGACCTGGTCGGGAAGGTGGAGGCGGGCATCCCCGAGGACGACCCCAGAAACGCAGCCACCATCGCGGATAACGTGGGCGACAACGTCGGCGACTGCGCCGGTATGGCCGCCGACATCTTCGAGTCCTACGAAGTCACCCTGGTCGCGGCCATCATCCTCGCCGCCGGCACGCTCATCGGCAAGGACCCCAACTCTCCCCAATATCCCGCCCAACAGGCGCTCGCGCTCAAGTTGATCATCTACCCGCTGCTCGTCCGCGCCGTCGGCGTCTTCGCCTCCATCATCGGCACCTGGATGGTGCGCGGTAAGGACGAAGAGATCGGGGACCCCATGAAGCCCATCAACGTGGGGTTCTACGGGTCGGCGATCATCGCCTCGGTGGGCTTCGGCATCGTCGCCTTCGTCTACCTGCGCGACTGGCGCTTCTTCGCCGCCACGCTCACCGGTATTGTACTGGCGCTGGTCATCGGCGCCCTGACGCACCACTTCACCCATACCGACAAGGGTCCGGTCACCGAGATTGCCCACGCCACCCGCACCGGCCCGGCCACCATGCTATTGACCGGCTTCGCCACCGGCCTGGAGAGCACCGTCTGGGCCATCCTCGCCATCGCCGCCACCATCTTCGCCTCCGCGATCATCTTCCAAGGCGACCCGGCCCTGAGCGCCTACGGTATCGCCCTCTCCGGCCTCGGCCTGCTCACCACCACCGGCTTCATTCTGGCCATGGACACCTACGGCCCCATCTCCGACAACGCCAACGGCATCTTCGAGATGTCGCGCACCGAGCGCGGCGAGGGCTCGCTGCCGCAGAGGATCGTGGCCCGCTTGGACGCCGTGGGCAACGTGACCAAGGCGCTCACCAAGGGCTTCGCCATCGCCACTGCGGTCATCGCCGCCATCTCGCTCTTCCGTTCCTTCATTGACGAGGCCGGGCTGCACAAGTTTGGCATTCAGGTCAACGTGCCCGAGGTGTTCATCGGGCTGCTCATCGGCGGCGCCGTGCCCTTCCTCTTCTCCTCCATGGCCATTCGCGCCGTGGGGCGCGCCGCCTTCCTAGTAGTCGAGGAAGTGCGCCGCCAGTTCCGCGAAATCCCCGGCATCATGGAGTTCAAGGGGCGGCCCGAGTACGCCCGCTGCGTGGACATCAGCACCGCCGCCGCCCAGAAGGAACTCATCGGCCCCGGCGTGCTGGCCATCGCCACTCCCTTGCTCGTCGCCTTCTTGCTCGGCGTGCAGGCGCTGGGCGGCTACCTCGCCGGCGCCATCCTCACCGGCCAGTTGCTCGCGGTCTTCATGGCCAACACCGGCGGCGCCTGGGACAACGCCAAGAAGAAGATCGAGGACGGCCTCTTCGGCGGCAAGGGCACCGAGTTCCACAAGGCCGCCGTCATCTGTGACACCGTCGGCGACCCCTTCAAGGACACCGCCGGCCCGGCGCTCAACCCGCTCATCAAAGTGATGAACCTGGTGGCCATCCTGGTCGCGCCCGTGGCGGCAGTCGCGGCGCACAGCATGACCGCCAAAGTCGTCGTGCCGGTGATATGCGTCATCGCGCTGGCGATCGCCGTCTGGTTCTCCGGCCGTGGCTCCATTGTCAGCCAGGCTGCCGCCGCCACCGGTGAGGCGCTCGGGGAGGCGCCCGGCCTCCATGAGCAGAAGTAGCAAGGACCTCTTTGAACTCTATGCCCGGCACGTGAACCCGGGCCTGGCCCGCGTGCTCGAGTTCATGGGGCTCGAGGGCCTCGAGGAGCGCGCCGAGGGCTGTTACCTCTGGGACAGCGAGGGGCGCAAGTACCTCGACTTCCTCGGCGGCTTCGGCGTCTTCGCCCTAGGGCATCGGCCTCACGCCGTCGTCGAGGCTGTCCGGCGGCAACTGGACCTGATGCCCCTGTCCTCGAAACTCCTCGTCTCGCCGCTCCAGGCCGAACTGGGCGCGCTGCTCGCCGAAATCACGCCCGGCGACCTTCAATACTCCTTCTTCTGCACCAGCGGCGCCGAGGCGGTCGAGGGTTGCCTCAAACTGGCGCGCGCCGCCACCGGCAGGCCCAAGATCGTCACCACCGAGGGCGCCTTCCACGGCAAGACGCTGGGGGCGCTGAGTGTCTCCGGCCGGGATGTCTATCGCAAACCCTTTGAGCCGCTGCTGCCCGGAGTCGTCCGCGTCCCCTTTGGCGACGACGCGGCGTTGCGCGGGACGGTTGACCGCGAGACCGCCGCCGTGATCCTCGAGCCCGTGCAGGGCGAGGGCGGCGTCCGCGTGGCCCCGCCTGACTATCTGCCCGCCGCGCGCGAGACCTGCGACCGCAACGGCGCCCTGCTCATCCTCGACGAAGTCCAGACCGGCTTCGGCCGCACCGGGAAGATGTTCGCCTGCGAGCACTGGGGCGTGGCGCCCGACCTGATGGCCCTAGGGAAAGCGCTTGGCGGTGGCGTGATGCCCATCGCTGCTGTCGTCGGCACTCCCGTGACCTGGAAGATATTCGAGGAGAGCCCGCTGATCCACTCCTCGACCTTCGGCGGCGCGCCGAGCGGCTGCGCGGCGGCCCTCGCCGCCATCAAGGAGATCCGTGGCCGCGACCTGCCTGCCCACGCGGCGGAGGTGGGCGGTTACCTGCTTCAGGGCCTCGCCGACATCAAGGCGCGGTTCCCGCAGCAAGTCGTGGACGTGCGCGGCCTGGGCTTGCTCACCGGCATCGAGTTCGCCGAGCCGGACTTCGCCAGCCTGGTCGTCTCCGGTCTGGCCGCCCGCGGCGTCATCGCCGCCTACACCCTCAACCAGCCCCAGGTCCTCCGCGCCGAGCCGCCCCTGATCGTCACGCGCGAGCAGATTGACGCCTTCCTCGACGCGCTCCGGGCGTCCGTAGAGCAAGCGGTCTCGCTCCTGGGCGAGTAGCCGGGAGACAGCGACCCGCGCTCTTTGAGGAAGCCGTCCCCAGCTTTCTCACGCGATCGCAGGCGTCAGCACTCCTCAGTGCCGGACGGCTGACCAGCTGCGCTAGCTTTCTGGCGCCTCCTCCTGCAGCTCCTCCGGGGTTGGCACCCGAATGGCGCCGGTGGCTGCCAGGTCAATCCC
>CAZGSV010000071.1:0-16840 GCA_964528605.1 uncultured Armatimonadia bacterium | reverse complement strand
CGTCTCCGGCGTCGTCGGGTCGTCGCCCGCGGCCGCCGTGATCCTCAACGGCGAGGTCGCCGCCAGCACGTACGGGTCCGTGTAGTCCCCGCTCCCCCTGATCAGCCCAATGTAGAACACGTAGGTGACGCTCTGCCCCTTCGACAGATAGCGGGGGTCCCACGCCAGCGACACTATCGTGTCCTCGAGCGGCTTGGTGTCGTCAACCTCCACCGTCCAGGCGCTCAACTTCTCGTTTTCCGCCTCCGCGTCAGTCGGATCCACCGGGTTGAAGGTCCAGAACTGCACCAGGTCCGGCCGCGTCGCATCCTGGAATCCCGCCAGGTGCATGCCTAACAGCGATTCCGAGCCCGTCGTCGGCCTGTAGGCGAACACCCTCGTCGGCACGTCCGCCCCTGCGATCTCCGCCTCGTTCACAATGGGCGACAGCCCGTCCACAAAGATCGGGCTCTCCGGATGCACGTCTCCCAACTCGCAGTTCTGGTTCGCGTTAGGACGAATGTCTATGTTCTGGCGGAAACCGAAGGAGTGCGTTCTCGAGTCCAGGTTGGTGATCTTGAACTCCACCCGCACCAGGTCCCGCATCAACCGCAGCGCCTCCTGCACCTCCACCAACGTCTCGTCGGCATCGCGCCAGGTCGCCTTCAACAACGCCTTCTGCTCGTCCGCCACCGGGTCCTGCGTGAAGACGCCGCTCACGTCCCCGATCTTGAACACCTGCTCGTTATCCGTCCCCACGTCCACGGCCAACACCGGCCGCGTCGCGTACGGGGAAGGCGTGAGAGGCTCCGTGTCATCCACCATCGGGAGGTTCTCGTCCCCGGTTACGTCGGGATCTCCGCCGGTTGCCATCAGCGACCAGTTCATCGCTATCGGGGTATCCGGATACTCGTCGCCGAAACAACTGACGTTTATCCACTGGGACGCCTGGTCCTCGGTCAACTTCCGCCCCATGAACACCTTGAGGTACCCGTTCCCCACGGAAACCGAGGGTTCTCCGGACGCCTGCCTCACCACAGCCCTGCCGTCCGGCCCGACTGCTACCAGCCCTTCCCGCGCCGCCGCGCACACGCCCGCCGCCATCACCAACAGCGCCGGCAGCAACAGTAGCCAAAGACGTTCCCTATTCATCTGCCTTATCCCACCTTAGCGCCACGCGTCGTCCTCTGCTGCGCTCCTACGGCGCGCTGATCAACGTCCGGAATGCCGAGGTGCGCTCGCCCTCGGCGCTCACCGCCTCCACCTCGCACAAGTACGCGCCGGGCGCCACCGCCGTGCCTCGGTCATCGCGGCCGTCCCAACTCACGCTGTTCGCTCCCGCCGCCATGGGCGCGCCCTCTACCACCGTGCGCACCTCGGCGCCGCTCACGGTCAGTATCTTTACCGTCACCCGCGCCTCTTTGCTCAGCGCGAAGGCTATCGTCGTTCCGCCACCGCGCACGGAGGTCGCCTGCAGCCCCACCACCCGCAGCGCGCCCTCCAGCGCCGGCTCCAACTCTATCCGGAAGTGCCGCTCGCCGCCCTCCCCGGACTCGTACGCGTAGCCCGCGTTCGTCCGCATGTGCACCGAGCGTCCACCGTCAACATCCACTAACCGCAGCGACGCCTCGCGAGGCAGCGCGCGCAGGTCGCCCCAAGACACGTTCACCGTCGCCCCCCCCGGCGCCCCGCGCACCACGAATTCCCACGTGGTCCGCGTTCCTTCCCGGCGCACGTCCTGCGCCAGGTCCACAGGCAGACCGGCCAGGCGGAATGCGCCCGCTACGCCCATCGCCGGCGGCTTCTCTACGTCCCCCACATCCAGACCCGCCACCGCGCTCGGCGCCACGCCGAAGAGATTGGCCGCGTCCGCTGCACCACCGGCCCGCACCGTCAGCCGCACCAGCCAGCCCGCTTCCGCTCCCCGGCCTGCCCCTGCCCTCGCACCAGCCACACCACCGGCAAGCGGCGGGATATGGATACGGCAAGGCACCAGCGTCCGCATCCAGTACCCGCGCAGCGGCTCTAGTTGGCCCTGCGGAGCAACGTCCCAGGTGTATCCGGCGACACCCCATGCGTAGAGCACGGGCTTCACCCATCCCCGCTCCGCCGCCACCGCGACCGGCTCCTTGTCGCCTTGGTACTCCACCAGAACGTTGCCCCATCCCACCGAGAACGGGAACGGATTCCCTATCATGTGCCATCCGGGCCGCATGTCTGGGGCCGCCGCCGTCTGGTACTCCTCCGCCAGGGTGAACGTCGTCAGCGGCAACGGTCCGCCGTCAAGCCGCATGCCCGCTCCGCTCGAACCCACATAGAACCAATAGCCGCGCCCCGGCTGAATGCTGCTCGTCCAAGCGTCGCCCGCCGCATACTGATGGTAGTTCCCCGAGGTGCCGCCTGCCTCTGCCGGCTCCCAACGCGCCACTTTCGGCGTTCCCGTGCCCAGCAGCAACCGCGGATCCGGGTCGGTCAGCGCCAACGGCACCGACACCAACTGCGGCCCCGGCCCCAACGTCCACAGTGCCACCCGGAACACCGAAGTCGCCGGCGTTCCGGCCTCCCCAGCCACATTCGACGCGCTCAGCACCAGCGTGTGCTTGCCTACCGCCAGCGGATTCGCGAACTGGAACCTTAGGTTCCCGGTAGCGTCGTCATAGGCGCTGGCCAGATCGCCCACCGAAGACGACAATACCACTATCCCGTCCAGAGTCAGCACGATGCTGTCCGGATTCACCGGCGAGGCCGTGCTGAACGGGGCCACCACCTTGCCGCTCACCTCCGGCCGCGAGTTGTACGTCAAGCCCAGATTGGCCGGCTCCTCCAGCGAGATGCGAGGGAAGGGCAGGGCCATTCCCAGCCCCGTGCTGACATTCACCCGCCCAGCGCCCAACTTGCCGGCGTAACTCGGGTTGACCCCGTCAATGTTGTCGGCGGACTGTTGCAGAACCTCTGCCGTGTCCTGCCAAGTAAGCTTCGGGTTGTATGCCCGCACCAGCGCTGCCGTGCCCGAAACCACCGGGCACGCCATCGAAGTGCCCAGCCACCCAGGTCCACCGTACTTCTCCGTCCGCCCAAACTGAGGCATGTCAAGCAGCGTGCTTGTCAGGTACACCTCTGGATACCCGTTCCCGCCCGGAGCGCTGATGTCAACGTTCTTCGATCCGAAGTTCGAGAAGTCGCTCTTGACGTCTCCCTTGGACACCGAGGCGACCCCGACCACACCGGGGTAACTACACGGGTACATCGGATTTGCATCAATATCCATGCTGTCGTTGCCTGCCGCCGCGACCAACAACACGTCCTTGGTCTGCGCATACCGCACCGCCGCGGCTTCGCCCGGGTCCGCGCCTAACCCGCCCAGACTCAGGCTTATCACCTTCCCCCCATTGTCGGCCGCGTACACGATTCCTGCCGCTACATCATCCGTGGCTATGCCGGTCTCGCCGCCTACCCGCACGGCCATGATGCTGGCCTGCCAGGCAACTCCGCAGACGCCCTCGCCGTTGTTTCCGACCGCGGCCGCCAGCCCCGCGCAGTGCGTGCCGTGAGCCATTATCTCGTCGATCGTCTTGTCCCCGTTGTCGTCCTTCGGGTTCGGGTCGCCCACGTTCGTGGCAAAGTCGTACCCGTGCACGTCGTCAACGTAGCCGTTACCGTCGTCGTCCTTGCCGTTGCCCGGAATCTCGTCCGAGTTAGTCCACAGGTTCGCCTGTAGGTCAGGGTGATTCGTCTGCACGCCACTGTCACATATCGCGACTACCGCCTGCGCCCCACCCACGTACACCTCCCAGGCCTGGGGGGCCGAGATCTGGGGCAGGTGCCATTGCTCGCCATACAACGGGTCGTTTGGTGTCCGCAGGAACTTCCTAGTCCTTACCGGGCCAGCCGCCGCGAAGAGGGGGCTGCTCTGGATCTGCCTTAGCCCCTCGTCAAGTCCCATTCCCTCCGGCAACTTGATGGTCGCCAGGCCGATCTGCGGGATGACCCGCATCACCTTGCCCAGCAGCCCCGCCTGTGCCAACGCCTGCTGCGCGTCGCTCGGCAGCGCGCCTGCCCAGACCACCTCCAACTCGCCCGCCACCACCTCGACGCTCCGCTGTAGGGCCGGGTCGTAGTAACTCATTGACTGCCGCGGCCAAGGCGCGCTCCACACCCCCCCGGCAACCACCAGCACCAACGCCAGAGCCACGCCAACCCAAGCGATTCTTCTCATCGGTATCGCCTTCCCATCAGCCAGCATCGGTCCTCCGCCAGCCTCAAACCACCTTAGCAGGCCTACGCGCCCGCAGCCGCTACGGATTCGGCAGCGGTGGCAACTCAGCCGTGGTGAAGGAGCGCACCTCCGTCCCAAACACGTACCCGTCAGGAGACGGCGGTGACTGGTCCAGAGACCGCGCCGCCCCTACCCGCCAGAATATCATGAACGAAGGCAGCGGCTGCCCAAACTGATCCCGCAGCGGAAACTTGCTGCTAATGTTGAACGTCCGCTGAACCTCCTGATCCCCCTGCATCAGCGTCGTGTAGAAGGGCCCGCCGCCATCCCGCGCCAAACTCCACGTCTGCGGCCCTACCGGGAACGTCGGCACCCTGGAGAACTGCACGTCATACGCGTCCGCCCCCGCGCTGGTGCGCCAACTGACCGTCACCTGGCTGGTGTTGATGTCCGTGCTCCCAGGCAAGGGCGCGTTCGGCGGCGCCACCAACTGCGCCGCCGTCAGCGGCGTTACCGGCCCCGCCACCCGCGAGGGATCGCTGCGCACAACCTGCACTATCGGCAGGCCCCCCTCCGGCGGCTGTTCCACCCGCACCCGCCTGGAGATCATCCGCAAGCAGTAGTAGTACTGCGTCCCTGGAGCGATCGGCGTGTGCACCGCGGTCCCCGTGTAGTCCGTAGTCGTCACCGCCGTCGTGGGAGTCACGTCGACGGCTTCGGTCGTCGTCTCCAGGTCCACCGTGCCGTCGTCGTTCGCCGTCCAAGTCGCCGTCAGCGCGTACTCGTCCGTCGTGTCGGTGTAGTAAGTCACTCCAGGAATGGTGATAAGGTCGATCAGGCTATTGTCGCTGGGCACAAAGTCCGGCATCGTTGACCGGTGCACCTCATAGCCCAACACGTACGATGCCGTGAGCCCCTGGTCAGTGGGCACCGACCCGGGCGTGAACATCAACCGCACCGCATCACCCTGCGTCCACGCCGCCGCCACCAGGCCCTGCGCGCCCTTCTGGAAGCCCTTGCTCTCGTGGGTCACGGTTGCTATCAGCAAGAGCAGCGCCGCCGTCAGTACCCACGTGTTCATCTGGCGCCGCTTGCTCCTGATGTCCACCTTCTTCTGCTCCAGCGGCTCCCGATAGATCAGCCGCAACTTGTCCCCATTCATCAGCCGCAGCCCCGCCTCTACCGGCCTCGCCGTGCAGTCGTGCGCCGTCACCTCCACAATCGTAACCCGCCCCAACTTGCGCAGGAACATCTCGTTCTTCTCGGTGTCCCACTCCAGCCGCAGCACCGCCATGATCTGCCCCGCCGACACGCCCTCCTGACGGCCCGCGTTCGGCACTACCGCCGCCCCAGTGTCGTCCACCATGCCCACGGTGAACAAGCGCGTGCGCTGCGCCGCCATCGCCGTCGTCGCCTTGTCGCACGCGTTCCTTATCGCATCCCGCAGTAACGGATCGTCCGGCCCTACGTACCCGGGCAGCGCCCGCCCCTCACCCGTAACCGAGGCGCCCAGCACGTACTCCTGCGCCACCACGTCGTAGGCCAGCACCTGCAAGCCAATCGCGGCCTGCCGCGGTGCCTTCTCTATCCTCACCTCCGTGACCTTCCCCACCACCACCGCGCTGATCTCCAGCGCCTTCCCAATGTTGACCAGGTCGTAGGTACTAAACGGCGCTTGCAGGCCCAGGCTCTTCGCCACCTCGTAGAACTCGTCCCGTGGCGTCACCTCGAAACTCCCCGACCTGATGAGCGCCAAGACCACCTCATCGGTCACGTTTCGCGCCAGCATGCGTCCCGCCGCGGCGCCCTCCACCTCGAAATCAATGACCGCCACCTTGGTCTTCGGTACCTCCGGGGCCTGCGCCAACACTACCCCCGCCGGCCCCAACACCACCGGCCCCACGAACGCCCCGATCAGCACCGGCACCAGTACCCGAGTTATCCTTGCCGAAGCGATTCGACGCATGCTCAGCAGCCTCCTAGACAGTCTCCTGGTCTCTGGCCACCACTATTTCTATACGCCCGCGCTCCTCTAGTCCAGTCGCACCATCAGCCGCTGCGCGGTGTAACGCTCGCCATTCGCTCCCTGAGCCGTCACCACGACCATATACGTCCCCGGCGGCGCGGTCTGTCCACCATCGCCCAGCCCGTCCCACGTCACCGTCTGCTGCCCCGCGCTCAGCGGCTTGTCCAGCGCCACCAACCGCACCCGCTGCCCCGCCAGACTCAGTATCTCCACCGTCACCGCCGCCTCCTGCGACACCGAGAAACTGATCGCCGCACTCCCGCGCGTGGCCGGACACGTCAACTGGGTCACCACCAACCCCGCGCCCGCCATCGGCCGGGCCTCCACCGCAAACCGCCGCAGCCCGGCCTCGCTTGCCTCGAACTCGTATCCGCCGCTCGTCCGCATATCAACCTGCCGCCCGCCGTCCACGTCCACCAACCGCAGCGACATGCTCTTGGGCACCGACACCATCTCCGGCCACTCCACCCGCACGCGCCGTCCCGCCTCCGCGCACGCCACCACGAACTCCCAGCACTCCAACCCGGCGCCCACGCCGCGTATGTCCACCGCGTACTCGCCCGCGCCCCATTGCGGCCGCGGGAAGTACGCCCGCACTTGCTGCGCCACGGGCGCTTGCGGCGGACGCTCGGCGTCATACATGCGGTCGTAGCCGGCCGTCGCGCCCTTGACCTCTCCGAGTATCAGACAGCGGTCCTCGTACGGCGGCGAGACCACCGCCAACCGCACCAACCAGCCTTCCTCCGGCTGGCGCAGGCTGCTCGCCTGCCCCGTCAGCGCGCTCGCCTGTGCCCCCGGCGGGAGTAACAACGTCACCGCCTCGCCGGCGGGCACGTTCGCCCGCACCCAGTACCCGCGCCACGGCTGCACCACGTACTGCACCTGGTAAGTGGACCCGGTCCACGTCCACAGGCCATTCGCCAGCCAGCCCTCCGCCAAGGCCTTCGGCAGACTCAATGTGCGCGTGCCCGCAGCATCCACCACCTCCACCTGAGTCGCCAGCCAGTCAATCCCAAACGGGAACGGATCGCCGATCATATTCCAGCCGTTGCGCAACGGCAGCCGGTACGCCTGGTCCGTAGGCACCGCGTCGCCCGCCCGCGCCACGTCCGCCGCCCGGGTCAGCCCAATCCAGTACCCCACGCCCACATTGATCACGTTCGTGGGGGCCGTCGGGAACTCCGCATAGCCTCCCTGGCCGCCGTTCAACGTGGGCACCCAAGTGGCGAACCGCAACTCGCTCGGCTGCAGACCCAGCAAGTTGAGCGGGTTGTTGAGCGGCGCCCAGGGCGCGTAATCGTACGGGAACGAAATCATGGATATGCCGGGCAAGAACGACTGCAGCGCCCGCATGTCAAAGTTGATGTCCCGCGTCTCCTGCCCGGAGGTCACCGTCGCCACTATCTGCGCCGGAGTCGCCGTCAGCGTCGCGCTCTCCGCCGACACCTCGTAGGTCCCGGCAGGCGCCGCCAACTGATAGTTGTACTGGTATCCGCCGGACCCGGTGCTGTAGGTCGCGGCCGAAGTCGTCGTCGCGCGCACTACGCCGCCGCTCCTCAAGACCACCGTCACGCCCCCGATCGCCGTACCCTCCAGCGCGCTCCGCACCTTGCCGGATATCGTGCCCGGCGGCACCGGCTGCAAGTCGAAGTCAAGCGTCGTCGTCTGCCCCGACTGAATCTGCGCCGTCTTCGTCTGGGACCCGTAGCCCGGCGCCGACGCCGTCGCGCTCACCTCACCCACGGGCGCGTCCGGGAACGTGTAATGGCCCGTGTCGTCCGTGGTCACCGAACCCACCGA
The DNA here is from genome assembly GCA_964528605.1 of uncultured Armatimonadia bacterium. Taxonomy (GTDB): domain Bacteria; phylum Armatimonadota; class Zipacnadia; order CAZGSV01; family CAZGSV01; genus CAZGSV01. Next base: position 8,819 of record CAZGSV010000071.1, on the reverse strand, counting down.
GGCGCTTTGCTGGAACACCGCCACCGTCGCCCCGGCGATGCCGTTGGTGGTGGTTGCGTCCCGCACCGTGCCCTCCAGCGTCCCGGGCTCCGCGTCCAGCACAAAGTCCACGTTGGGAGTGTTCTGGTTCGACTTGACCTCGATATCCGTCTTCGTCGCGCTTGAGTGCTGCGGCGCCGAAGCGGTCACGTCATACAGGCCCGTGGGCAACTGCGCGATCACGTAGTTGCCCTCCGCGTCCGTGGTCGCCGACTTGCTGAACGGCGTCGGGTCCGGCGTGCCCTTGATCGTCGCCGTCACCGTCGCGCCCAGAATCGGCGCGCCGGTCTTCTCCGTCACCTTGCCGGAAATGGAACCAGGCTGAGTTGCCGTCATGCGGTACTCGAACGGCCCCACCTGGCCCGCGCCGTGGACCAATCCCCCCAGAGCCCCGTGGGTGTACTCATAACCCGGCATGTACAGGGTCACCGAGAACCCCGCCGGCTCCAGCCCGTCTATCAGGAACCGTCCCTCCGCGTTGGTCACCCCCGCCCGCGTCACCCCGCCGCCCGTTATCTTCACCACCACGTTCTCCAGCGGCTTGTTACCCTCGGTCGCATACACCGTCCCGAACGCCCGCCCCGTGCGCATCCAGCACAGCGCGTTGTGCAAGACTTTGCCGCGGTAGTTGTTGCACCACGGCCCGCCGGGCGAATAGCTGTGGTACTCGCGGCTAACCCCCTCCAGGCCGAACGCGAAGAAAAGTGTCTTCGCGCCTGAAGAGTGCACCTTCCGCACTCCCGCAATCGGGCTGCTCGCGTTGCCTGGCGAGAACTCCCTGTTCTCCTCCGTGTAGTAGTACACCGGGATGGAGTTAACCGGCGTTATCTGGTCCGGCCAGTACTGGTTCCAGCACACGTCCGAATACCAAGGCCCTCTCTCGGGCTCGAACCATGGTCCCGTGTGCAGCGCATCCGGCGGGTCTGGTTTCGGGATCGCTTCAGGGGTCCACCAATGGCCGCCGCCCCACGGATCCACACTCACCGGATCGTTGGCTGCATAGGCAGACAGAGTGAAGGACGGTGTCGGAACGGGAGTGTTATCCGGCAGCATTGCCGCATCTCGCAAGTAGCGCGCCCCGAACACCTGCTCCAAGAAAGTGCTAGGCGTCGTGCCCGCGTTGGTCAGGCCCCAGCCTATGTCCTGGCCTGTCAGGAGTATCCGCCCGCCGTTCTCCACGAACCACCGGATGTCCTCCTGCACCTCCGAGTCCAGGATAGTGCCCGCCCCCACCCAGGCATCACCCACGTACGGGGCAGCCCAGATGGCTGCCCGCTCGGCCACGGACACCGCAACCGTCTTCGACGGGTCAGCCGGATCCGGTTGCTGCGTCAGCCGCGGCAGGTACATGGTTAGTACCGAGCGCGGCACCTTCCCGCGGCATATCGTCCGCCAGTGGTCATAGTCGTCCGGCCCGAAATCGCAATCGCGGAGGTTGTCCTCCCACTGCCCGTAGAAGGGAGAATCCCAGGGCTTGTGGGTGAGGTACGGCTCCGCCTCGCGCCACTGCTCGTACCGCCCGTACGGACCCGCCAACTGGGGAAACTCCTGCCCGTTCGCGTAATCGGTCACCACCAGTATCTTCTGCTGCACCACGAAGGGCTCTGTCGTGAAGCCCCATACCCGGTCGAAGCGGAGGAAATTGCCGGCCTCGTCCACCACCTCAATGTCCAGCAACCGGTCGCCGGTGGCACCAGGTTGGGACGGATACGGGGCCCGCAGCCCAGCCGTGTAAACCCCGTCGCCGGCCACCTCGTCCGCGAACGTGAAAGTCCCGTCCTCGCTCTGGTGCGTCAGCCCATCGTCGTAAAGGTACGCCCTGGCCGCCACGGGCCACACGTACTCGTTGTCTACTTGGCGGAACCGCGGGTTGTCGGCGAACCGCCAAGGCCCGGGCGGCGCAATGTCCACCAGCACGTTCGCCCCCACGTACTGCCCCGTGTAACGGGTCTCCCACCAGGTCTGCCTCTCCTGGTCGCGCGTCGCCAAGCTGTCCGCCCGCGCAATGTTCGTATCCGGCACCCGCACAATGGCGTACACCGTCGTCGTGGAGGAGTACGTCTTGATCCTCTGCCCGCCTACCGTCGTCCACCGGTCGAAATCGTCCTCCACGCGGGCCGTTATCTTAACCGGCTGATCCCCACTAAACTCCTTCTGCGGAGCGTCCGCCTGCGACCCGCTCAGCGGCAGCGTCTTCGGCAACTCCATCAGCAGCGGCGGCGTGGTGTCATACGGCTTGGTCAGCCAGATGTCGTTGTTGCCCGAGCGGTCCGATACGAACCCCACTTCGTTGTATATGGCCCCCATCGGGCCGCTCTCCTCGATCGGCGAGGCCGACGGCCAAAAGTCCGCATTGCTGTCCGCGGGATCGACGTTGGCAATGACTGCCATCTTCTCCGGGTCGCTGTCCCACAGTCCCTCGCTCTCCGGATTGCTCGGTACATCCCCCACGGCCCACACGTTGCGGTCGGGCGTCGTGTCCCCGCCAGAGATCGCCCGCGTGGAAGTGAAGAAGAGGATGTAACCCGACTCTCCCGGCCACGACTTCGCGCGCCAAGAAGGGTCCTCGTCAACCACCGAGACCCCGCCCCCGGCCGTGCGCTGGTAGCAGTTGGGCTCCAGCGCCCTCTCGGCCTCCGCCAACACTATGTTGGCAGCCGGTATCGTCCATATGCGGCGGGTGCCGCTCCGGTCGGAGACAAACGCCACCGTCGCCCCGTCGGGCGACATCGAAGGCTGCCCGTCCCAGGCATCGTTGTAGGTAAGGCGGGTCAGGTTCGTCCCGTCCGGGCGCACAAACCAGATGTCGCTGGAGCCGCCCGTCGCGCACGCGAAGAAGATGCCCTGCCCCGCAACGGTCGGGTGCGACTTGACGCCAGCCGGCGCCGAGGCGCTCGTCATTTGCGTCTCCGTACCCGTAACCAGGTCTCGTACCCAGATCTCGCCCTGCCCCGTCCTGTCGGACACAAACGCTACGCTTCGGCCGTTCGGAAACCACGTCGGCTCCCGGTCGTTCGCCGTGCCGGTCGTAACCTGCGTCAGGTTCGTTCCGTCCCGACGCATCGTCCAGAGGTTGTAATCCGTCCCCGTCGCGTCCAGCCGCCCGTCCCCGTTGCTGTCCACGCCGTTGCTCGCAAAGGCAATCAGGTCACCGGCCGGCCCGAACACCGGCTCCCGGTCGTCAGACGGTGACTGGGTAAGGTTGCTGTCCCGGAAGGGCTGCTGTGCCGACACCGCTCGAGAGGCGAGGAAATCCTTAGGCAGTTCGCGGCCGATGAAACGGTGCGGCCCGACAGCCCCAGCCCCCCAGGCAAAGCCCTCGCCGCCTGCCACGCGGCCCGCCGCCCCACCCAGCCCCTGCGACAGCGCCACTATTGCCAACGCCGCCACCAAGCCCCATGCCGCTGGCACCGCCATACTCTTCAGCCGCCGCCAGTCCATAACCTTCACCTCCCGCCCGCCAACGGCGGGCGCCTGCTAGCACTTGCTAGGCCTCCGCGCCGACCACTCGCCGCCACACCTCGGCCACCTGCCTCCTGACCTCGGGCAGGCTCGCCTCTGTATCTATAGCACAACCCGCCCGCGCGCGCCAGTCCCACCGCTGCGCCCGCACCCGCGCCCAGGCCTCGTCCTCTCCCAGCCCCTTCGCCATCAGCCGCCCCACCTGGGTCTCCGGCCGCGCCACCGTTGCCACCACCACGTCGCACAGCCGGTCCGCCCCCATCTCAAACAGCACCGCCGCCTCCAGCACTACCGCCCTCGCCGCGCCCTGTATACCGGCCAGACGCCGTTCCACCTCCTTCAGCAAGGCGGGATGTGTGATGGCGTTCAACCGTCTCAACGCTTCTCCGTCCTCGAAAACCAGCCTCGCTAGGGCCGCACGCTCCAATAACCCATCGGCGCGCACATACTGCCGGCCGAAAGCAGCCGCAATCCTCCCCACCAGGACCGCGTCATTCGCCAGCATCTCGTGATAGACGGCGTCCGCGTCAACTGTCGCTGCGCCGAGTTCGGCAAACATCCGCGCAACTGTCGTCTTCCCCGTCGCTATCCCGCCAGTGAGACCGATCTTTACCATCGGTCCCCTGCCACGCTCACCAGCACCCTATCCCCGCGCCAGCCGCCGAGTTCACTCGCTCAGACGGCCAACCCACGCCAGTGCTATGCCTCCGGCTCCTCGGCGCCAGCCTCTGCCGCCTTGCTTTCCTCTGCCTGTGCCTCGCCAGGCGCAGCCTCCGCGCCCTGCGGTTCTTCCGCCCCCGGCTCCTCTTCCTCGCCGGCGCTCGCAACCTCGCCGGGCTCAGCCTCGCTCTCCTCCGCGCCCGGCTGCGCCCCCAGGCTCGTCGCGGCCGACCTCAGCACGTCGCCGTAAACATCACCCAGCGTCACCGCCTCGGCCCCCCCGCCTGTCGCGTACGCCACCGTCCCTCCACCCACGGGCGCGAAACTCTCCTCCACCCGGCGCCGGCTCAGCACTATCTTACGTTCGTTGGGCGAAATGCTCATCACCAAGGCGTCCAACTCATCCCCCACCCGCACCACCTCCGCTGGGCTGTTCACCCGCTCCACCGACAACTCGCTCATCGGAATGATGCCCTCGACGTGGTTCGGCAACTTCACGAACACCGCCCGCGGCGCCAAGCGCGACACCTTGACGTGCAGCACGCTGCCCTCTTTGACGTCCTTGGCCAACTCGTGCCACGGGTCCGGTGTTATCTGCCGCAGCCCCAGCGATATCCGCTGCCGCTCCCCGTCCACACGCAGAATCATTACCTCTATCTCGTCCCCCACCTTCAGCAACTCCGACGGGTGGTCCAAACGCGTCCACGACATCTCGCTCACGTGCAGCAGCCCGTCCGCCCCGCCCAGATCAACGAACGCCCCGTAGTCCACCAGGCTGCGCACCCGCCCCTTCACTACTTGCCCCTCCTGCAAAGTCTCAAACAACTCCTCCCGCTTCTGCTTGCGCTCGTCCTCCACCGCCAGCCGCCGGGAGAGGATTACCTTGTTAGCCTTCTTGTCCGCCTCTATCACGCGCACCGGTATCGTCGAGCCCACGATCCGGTCCAGCACGTTCAGATTCCGGAACCCCGAGTGCGAGGCCGGCACGAACCCGGCAATCCCCAAGTCCACCCGCACTCCGCCCTTCACCCGCTCCGTCACCACCGCCGTCAGCACTTCCCCCGTGTCGCGGGCCGTGTACACCTGCTGCCAAGCCTTCTCGTAGTCCGCCCGCTTCTTCGACAACTTCACCTGCCCCTGCTCGTCGCCCAGCGCCGCCACGTAAACCTCCACCTTGTCGCCCACCTTCACCTCGAGTTTCGGAGCCCCCGGCAAAGGCGATTGGAACTCCTCCAGCGCCAGCGTGCCCTCCGACTTGCTCCCTATGTCCACTACCGCCTCGTGCTCCAATACCTGCACCACCACGCCCTCCACGATCTGCCCAGGCCTCACCGAAGACATCGCTTGCTCGAGAGATTCCATCGTCTCGCCTTGCTCCGCCCCGCCTTCTCCAGTCACTGCGCCCTTATCCTGCTGCCCCTGCTCTGATTGCTCTCCAGGTTGATCGCCTATGACACGCAACGCATTGTCTGCACGCAGGACGCGGTCTACCGCATCACCAGGTTTGTACGCCATCCTCTGCCTCCCGCAGTCGGCGCCATCGCGCCGAGGCATCAACGAAAAGTGCCCCAAATCCTATGTTGGGTAAGCCTCAGCGTGAGCATACCACCTAAACCCTCCACTGTCAAAGCCTCGGCCCCCGCGAACGGCCACATCCGGCCCCAAAACATGCCCCTCGCGGACCCGCGCCCCCCTGCCGCGGCGACAGCCTACGGGCTCGCCCGTCCGCTCGCGCCGACGCGAGATCTCCTATCGCGCTCCCAGTCGCTGTAGCAGTTCCACGCGTCGCCGCGCTCGCCCTAACTGCTCCTCCAGATCGTCCCGCCGCCGTCGCTGGCGCGCAATCGCCTGCTCCGCTGCTCGGCTCACGAACGCCTCATCCCGCAGCCGCTCCTCCGTCTCCGCCAGCTGCTTCGCCAACTTCTCCACCACGCCCTGGGCGCCCCCCAGCATCTTTTCGAATTCCTCCGCCCTCGCGGGCACCACTACTCGCACCGCGACACCGCCCGCCTCTTCCACTATCGCGCCTTCCGCCGCCTCCTGCCCCTTCTCCGCAAAGGCGACCGCTCCTGCCCCCGCCAGCCGCTCGACCGCATCCGCCACCTCCCCGCGCCAAGCATCCAGTGGCGTGCCCTCCAGCGCCAACTCCACCTCCAACTTCACGGCCCCGCCAAAACCCAGGTCACTCCTCACGTTGCGCACCGCCCGCACCACCGCCATCAGCGCGGTCATCGCCTCCTCCACCTGCTCATCCCGCGCCAACTCCCGCCCCTCCGGCCACGGCGCCACGCTCAGGCTCTCCGGCAGGTCGGTGTGCTGCCGCAGGCTATGCCAGACCTGCTCCGTCAGGAAGGGGATGAAGGGATGCAGCAGGCCCAGCGCCGTCCGCACCACGTAGTGCGCCGTCTGCAAGACTCGCGCTCGCCTGTGGTCCTCCTCCGCCTGTAGATCCGCCTTCGCTATCTCCAGATACCAGTCGCAGAACTCGTGCCACACGAACGAGTACACCGCCCAAGCCGCCTCGTCGAAGCGGTAACCCTCCAGCCCGGCCGTAACCGCCTCTATCGTCGCCCGGCAGCGGCTCAGTATCCATCGCTCCGCCAAACTCCGCGGCTCGGGCGCCTCCGCCGGCACCCGCTGGTCTCCGGAACGCATGAGCACCAGCCGCGCCGCATTCCACAACTTGTTGCAGAAGTTGCGCGCCCCCACTGCCCTCTGCTCCCCCATCGGCAGGTCCTGCCCGTGCGCCAGCCCCGACAGCAACGCAAAGCGTAGCGCATCCGCCCCATAGCTCTCCACCCAGTCCAGCGGATCAATCACGTTCCCCTCGGACTTCGTCATCTTCCGCCCGCGCTCGTCCCTCACCAGCCCGTGCAGAAACACCTCCTCGAACGGCTCCCGCCCCGTGAACTTCATCCCCGAGAAGATCATGCGCGCCACCCAGAAGAAGAGAATGTCGTAGCCGGTCACCAGCACGGAGGTCGGGTAGAAGTAGCGCAGATCCTCGGTGTCGTCCGGCCATCCCAAAGTCGCAAACGGCCACAGCGCCGAACTGAACCAGGTGTCCAGTACGCCCTCCTCTTGCACTAACTCGTCGGCCCCGCAGTGCTCGCATGCGACCGGGTCCTCCTCGCTGAAGGTCCACTCACCGCACTTCCGGCACTGCCACGCCCACAGCGGATGCCCCCACCACAACTGCCGGGATATGGGCCAGTCGCGCACCGCCGCCAGCCAGTCCAAGTACACCCTGCGCCAGCGCTCCGGCGTTATCCGCACCAAGCCCCGCTCCACCGCCTCCATCCCCAACCTCGCCAGCGAGTCCATCTTCACGAACCACTGCGTCGAAAGCAGCGGCTCCACCGTGGTCTTGCAGCGCCAGCAGTGCCCCACGCTGTGCCGGTGGATCTCCTCCTTGCGCAACAGCCCGCGAGCCTTCAGGTCCTCGAGCACCCTCTCTCTGCACTCATATCTGTCCAGGCCCGCGTACTGCTTCGCCTCCGCGGTCATGCGCCCGTCCACCCCAATCACCACCACCTGCGGCAGCCCTTGCCGCTCGCCTATCTCGAAGTCCGCTGCATCATGCGCCGGTGTCACTTTCACCGCGCCCGTGCCCATCTCCCGCTCAACGGCGTCATCCGCAATCACCGGAATCGCCCGCTCCATCAGCGGCAGTACCACCGTCTTCCCCACCGTCGCCTGCCAGCGCTCGTCCTCCGGGTGCACCGCAACCCCGGTGTCGCCCAGCATCGTCTCCGGGCGCGTCGTCGCCACCGTAACTCCCGGCCCGCTACCCTCACCGGGATAGTCTATGTACCAGAGCCGCCCCTCCTCCTCTTCGTGCTCCACCTCCAGATCAGACAATGTCGTTGCGCAACGCGGACACCAGTTGACTATCCGCTGGCCCTTGTAGATCAGTCCCTCCTTGCCCAGCGCCACGAACACCTTCCGCACCGCCCGCACATAGCCCTCGTCCAGCGTGAACCGCTCGCGCGTCCAGTCGCAACTGCACCCCAGCCGGTTCAGTTGCCCGACTATCCGGTCGTGCGCCTCGCGCGTGTTCTTCCACAATGCCTCGACGAACTTCTCCCGCCCCAGGACCGGCTTCGTCAGCCCCTGCTCCGCCAATTGCCTTTCCAGAACCACCTCCGCCCCTATCCCCGCGTGGTCCGTGCCCGGCAGCCACAGCGCGTCGTACCCCTGCATCCGCTTCCAGCGGATGATGGCGTCTTGCACTACCATATCCAAGGCGTGCCCCATGTGCAGCGCGTAGTACGCGTTCGGCGGCGGGATGACTATGCAGAAGGGACCCTTCGACTCTGCGCGCCTCTCAGCCCGGAAATACCCCCCCTTCTGCCAGAACTCCACCATCCGCCCCTCCACCGTGCTGGGCTCGTACGCCTTCGGCAACTCAGTAGCCATTATCCTTGCTGGACCTCGATCCTCCGCGGGAATACCTGGGGCCGCCATTCTACTACACCCCCGCCCTCACCTGCTAATGGAGCCTGCGCCCCCGCAATTCGGGGACTGACTGGAAACGGCGGGGAAGGCGCTGCGGCCCAGGTTTCGTGTGTGTCCCCGAATTGCAGCACCAGCCCCCGCCTTGGTCGGGCCACGGCATGTGCTGTTCGCCTCCCGTTCCGTCCTCGCGGTAGCGTCCG
>CAZGSV010000070.1:0-16935 GCA_964528605.1 uncultured Armatimonadia bacterium | reverse complement strand
CCACTTGAAACTAAACGGGTCTCGCTTCGCCGCAACCCCGCAGTGTACCTCGCCCTCATAACGGTGGTAGTATTCCCAATCCGGCGTGCTCACTGGGCTGTTCAGCCGCGCCGTCACGCATTGCTGGAAAACGTCTATGCCGGAGGTGTTCCGGGGGCCGTACTGGGTCGCGAAGAACGATTGCCCGTCCCCCGCGGACTTGAAGTTCGCCGCGCCGGGCGTGAACGCGACCACGTACTGTGCAGGCACGCCGGGCGCGAAATAGATAACCGGCACCCACTTGAACACCAGGTCCACTCCCGCCTCCTGCTGCAACTTGGGCTTCTCGCCCTTGATGATCTCCTGGGCGTTGGCGTTCAAGGTCCACAGTTCGGCGTTCTCAAAGACCTCCTTGGCTGTCACGATGGCTGGCGCTGTGTCTTGACCGCTGTCGTGATTGACGTAGAAGCGTGTGCCCTCCACGACCACGTACTTCGAATCCGCGGCCGGACTCGTGAACCACTCGGACTTGTGGCTCGCCTCCTCGTCCAGGACAGCGTAGGCGTAGAAACACGCGCTCTCCCCCACGAAGTCAGAACCCGTGTTCCAGACGGTGCCGACCTCGACCCACCCATCGTGGCGGGCGCTTATCTGCGCGGTCTGCCCCGCCCCAGTGCCGTCGTAGAGGCGCAGGTACTGCCAGTTCTCGGCGGTGAAGTCCCTCCCTGAACTCCCGTGGGCCATGCCCTCCACGTTGAAGTCGGGGTCCGACACCGTCTCGGTCATCGCCACGTTGCCGGCGGTTCCCCTGTTGTCGTTGCACAGGTGCACCGTGGCCGCCCCCTGCGCGGTCGCGCTAACCTGGAGAGCGGTGCCGTTAACGGCGCTGACGATGGCGTTGCGGACGTCGTCGGCGGTGGTGGCTCCACTGATGTCAACCTCGACGTTCCCTTGTTGGGCGCCGCCCTGCTTCTCGAACTCGAAGGTCTCGGTGTTGGCGCCGTCGCTGAGCGTGAAGGTCTCCCCGTCATTGATGTCCGCCGCGGGAATCGCGGTGATCCATCCTATGGCCGGGCCGTCATAGAGTCGGTTCCCCGTGCCCCCTCCGGCGGTCCCGGGCCCCACGGTGCCCGAGGTGGCAAAGAAGACCGCGTATTCCGGGGGTGCGTCCTCGGGGTCCCGCCCGCCGTCCATCCCGTCAACCAGGAAGCCGGCATAAGCCACGCTCTCCTGCATCGGCACGTTGCCGTCACTGCCGACGTTATCGTTCTCCAGTTCCGCGATGGCGTCGCTGCCCGAGGAGGCTGTGACGTCGAAGTCGGGCACACCGTTGATCGCCCCTACGATGGCGTCGCGCACGGCCACGTCCGCCCACGCCATCTCGATACTCACGCCCACGTGGTTCCCCTCCGGGTACCCGTAGTCCCCGAGGAACTGGAACGTCTTGGTCAGGGCGCCGTCGCCGAGGGTGAACGTCTCCCCGTCGCTGCCTCCAACCATCCCGTCAACAAGGAAGTCAGGATCGGCCACCGTCTCGGTTATCTCCACGTTGCCGAGGTCCGTCTCCTGTTCGTGCCGGACAGTCACCAGGCTGCCGCCCACGGAGGCCTGGACCAACAGCCCTGAGTCGTTGATCGCGGCAGCGATGGCGTCCGCGACCTCGTTGGCGTCGGCAGCCTCGCTGATGTCAACCGCCACCGCCCCTCCCCCGACGCCGCCTTGCTTCTCGAACTCGAAGGTCTTGGGGCTGCCGGTGCCGTCCCCCAGGGTGAAGGTCTCACCATCGTTAATGTCCCCCGGCGGTATCGCCGAGATGTGGCCGCCAGCCCTCGTGCCGGTTACTATGTACTGGTGGGCGACCGCAGTTATGGAGCCGATTGCCTTGGCTCCGTCCGGGTTCAAGAGGGCTCTCGCCAGGCGGGTGTCCGCGACAATAACGCGCCCGGCCTTGTCAAAGACGAAGTACTCGTCAATGTGACCCACGTCGAGCCACTTACTGTTCAGTAGGAAGGGCGACTGAACCTCCTGATAGTCAAGAAAACCCTTCAGGTCGGCGCTGCACTTGTCCCCGAGGACGATGCGGCCAATCCCGTGAGCGTCGTTAGGGGGTGTGCCCTCGAGGTTTCCCCCGAAGTCACCGGAGCCCACCCCGAAGTTGTGCATCAGCCGGTACAGACCGCGGTCGTGGCCTAGGAAAAGGTTTGCCGGCCAGTCCGGCTGGACTCCTCGCGGCAGCTGGAGCGCGACCCACATTTCCGCTCCGGGCCTCTTCGAGTACCCGATCTGGACGTGGTCCTGGGCCCACCGGTCATCGGTGCCGTACGTGGAGAGACAGCCGGAGGCGTTCAGCGCGGCGCGGAAATCCGCGTTTTCGCTACCCGCGTCTTGGGCCCATATGGTCTCCGTGCTCTGGTCGTTCGTCAGCAGGATCCACGGCGCCACCTTCAACCGCACCTGATCCGTCCAGAGCACCTGACCAGCCTTCTTCACCTGCAGTTCCAGGTCAATGTCACCATCGAATTGGGTGGCGCTGAAGGAATTCCGGTAGAAGAGACCCTCTACACCAAGCGTGCTGTCCCCGGCCGCACTCACGTAGTCGGTGATTCTCACCTCAGTGCAGCTCTCCTCCGGGCCCCCGAGTATGCTCTTTTGCCCCGCCTCCACTTTCCCGAATACATGGACGCACTTGGCGTCCTCCGGGTCGAGAAAGCGGAGCCAGAACTCCAGACCGGTCACTAGGCCGGTCGGCCGCACCAGCAGGGGGGTCACGTCGGGACAGTCCGTTTCGCTGTTTATGAAGAGGTCCTCGTCCACCGGGTTACCATACGGGTTAATCGCTATCGCGTCGCACTTGTCATCGTTATTGTCATCGTCGCAGTTCACCAGGAAAATGGCCCCGCGCTCATTGACCCAATCATCTTCGCCCCACTCATCCTCGTTCGGATCCTCGAGGTTGTTGTTGCGATTGGTATCCACGTCCAGATCGCAGCACACCACGGTGATATTCACGGCGTCCAGACACAGGCAGGGCAGGTCCTCGGTCACCACATTCAGTGTCATCCAAACGTCCGCCAGCGCATGACTGGTGACGGCGCCCTCGACGTACAAGGTCTTGGGCAGGGAGGCCCAGGCGTAGGTCGTCTGGCGGGTCACCTCGCCGGACTTGTCGGAGGCCGCGAAAACCCTTATCCCCCCCCAACCGTCCTTACTCGGGGGATCCTCTTTCCAATCGATGCGCAGCCCACCCACTGGCGGCGGGGTCCCTTGGACGGCCAGCGTTAGCGTGGCCAGCTCGTCGTCCCCTCCGGTTACCGAGGGGTCGATGCCGTCCACTAGGTGGTCGTCGTCGTCATCGTCGCTGTTCAAGCGAACCATCCCGCCCGGGATGTATTCCTGGTCATCGTCTGTGCCCTCGAGGTCCAGGTCCACCCCGAACCGGTACACGGTGATGGTGTCAGTAACGTACCCTTCGTCGGCGTACTTGGGGTCGCCGGTATCGTAGGCCGTGCAGGTGACGGTGTACTGGCCGATCTGCGTGTACTCGTGCGTCCGGTACTCGCCCCACTCCTCGGCGCTGCCATCCCCGAAGTTCCACTTGTAGGTGAGCGGATCAGTGACGATCTCGCCAGTGTCGCAGCGCTGGTCCTTGTCCTCGCCGACGGCGTGCAGGTAGGCGCCCGGCACCGCCCCGTCGGCCGCATACACCGGTCCAGCGGTATACGACCTGGGCCAGCAGCCCATCCCCTCCGCCGTCACCGTCGGCGGCGTGTACGGAAGATACACGATGGCCCAGGCCGAGGAGGAGCAGAGCCAGAGCAGACACGCGGCCAATAGAGCAACTCGACGCCGTCGTCCCATCAGTGCCTTACCCCCTTCCGGGATCTAGCCGCTTCCGGCGACGCGGCCCAGCAACTCTTGGGCGTCCGGAGCGCAGATGTCGCCCGGGTACTCAGTCAGCACGCGCCTCAACCACTGTTCGGCCTCGCCGTACCTGCCCTGGGCGAAGTAGGTGTGACCGATGAAGTACAGGGTGGAGGGATGGAACAGGCGGAATGCTGGGGAGGAGTCAGCCAGGACCTCCTGTAGCGTCGCCCGCGCCTCGTCGTAGCGCCCGAGGCGCGCCTGGCAGTTTGCCAGAACATGGAGAGCCCGAACCGCAATCCCGGGATCGCTCGCCGTTCGCGCCGCCTCCGTGAGATCACCCACGGCTCCCGCAGGGTCGGCGGTGACCGCCTTGCAGTAGCCGCGGTAGTACAGGGCCTCCACGGCCTCTTGCGTCCCCGCGTGCTCGCTCACCACTCGGTCGTAGCACCCGAGCGCGGTGACCGGCTCGTGGAGCCAGAGGTAGTTGGCCCCAATGAGGAGTTTGCTCTGAACGGCCATGGGATCGTCGGGCGCCACCACCAGCACGCGCTGGTAGTCGGCGATGGCCTCTTGGTACCGTTCCCGCGCCCTGCACTGCACGCCCGCCCTCCAGAAACGCGCCCGCGCCTCCTGCCAGGTGCCGGGGAAATTGGTGACCACCCTGCGCCAGTACGCGACCGCGTTGGGGTAGTCGCCGTCCTGCTCGGCGGTGCCGCCCATCAACGCCCAGGCTTCCGCATTACCCACGCTGCCCGGATACTGCCAGACTATCCTGTTCCAGGTCTCGAGCGCCTTGGCCTTGTCCCCCGCCTCCTTCCACCAGAGCCCTACCATCGCCAAGGCCATCGTCCCTTGCTCGGTGTCCGGGAAGTCGTTGACCACGCCCTCGAACAGTTGCAGCGCCTTGTCGTTCTCTTCCCGGTCCCAGGTGGCCTGGGCGTTGTCCAGAGCGGCTTGCGCTTGGGGGTTGTCAGTGACCGCTAGAACCCGCGACGGGCCAAACAATGCCAGGAGCAAGGTACACGAGACCATCAGGCGTGTGGCTCTTACCCGTCCGAAACTCCCCATCTCGGACCACCTCCGCTACCTCAAGTATCATGATTACCCCCTTGTGTCAAGCCCCTTTTTCTCAGTGAATCGCGCCTGCTCGCGCCCAAGGTCATGCGAGACAGCGGAGACTGCCGGAGCGGCATCACCAGTCGTCTTGCTTTGCCCGCCGCTGGTTCACTGTCCGCCTTCGGAGGCGCTGGGCGGCTACTTGTCGGCGTAGAGATAGACCGGCCGGAAGACGCCGCCGAGAGAGGACTCCGCCCCGACCCGCACCGCCAGCAGATTCGTCTTGCCAGGAAACGCCTGCGCCGTGATCTCCACCAGGAAAGGCGTCTCCCAGGCGCGGTCAAAGTCGCTGCTCCAGTTGTAGACATACTTGCCGTTGAGGTAGATGTCGCCCTCTTCGTCGAGCGCGCCGAACCACAGATACAGCCGGCGGCCGGCGTACTGCGCCGGGATGTCGAACTTCACCCTGGCCCACGCCTGGCCGGTCACCTCGGTGAAGGGCAGTTGCCTCCACCACTCATCGTTGGTCTTGACGGTCATCCATTGCGAGTCGTCGGCCTGGGGCAAGTACCAGGTTCTTTCCTGGCGCGAGGTATCCACGCGCAGGCGCCATTCCTGCGGCACAGCGGCGATGAGTTCGTGCTCCTTGGCGAACTCGGGCGTGAGAGGCCAGGCGGCCCATTCGGTCGCCTGCTTGGAACTGAGGCCGATCAAGGTGCGCTTGGCGTCCCACATCGCTTTCCAGTAGGCGTCGGGCACGTTCGCGCCGCTGCACCAATCAATCTTGCCCGAGAAGAGCCAGAGGTACTCGTCAGTGGTCTCCAGCGCCGCGCGCATGGTGGCCCTGAGGTTCTCCGGCGTGCGGTAGTTGATTGAGAAGTCCGCCGCGTCCCACCCATACGGCACGCCCTGCACTTCCTCGGGGTCGGGCCAGATGCCGAACCCGACCTTGACCTTGCGCGAGTAGGCCTCCGGCACGCGGCAGAGGGCGAGCGCGCCCCCCCTGATCCACCAGTAGGCGCGGTGGAACTCGGTGAGAGTCGAGTAGGTGTAGGACATCTCCCAGCCGTCGGTGATCTCCGCGTTGTCCGGGGCGCCGGAGAAGAGGCCATCGAGGAATGCGGGATAGAGGCCATAGTGATGCTGCGTCGGGTCCTCCAGGTTGCCGACGTAGTAGCCGAAGAGCAGGAACAGTTTCAGTTGCGGCCATTCTTGCCACAGCGCCTGCGCGAACTCGCGCCCGCGCAGCGTGATTTGCTGATAGTACTCCTCGAAGGAACGCTCGGGGTGCGCGACCTTGCGATAGTCCCAAGGCCGGAAGTCGTAGGGCTCGCAGTCGAGGGTGATGCCCTTCATGCCGGCCTCGCGGGCGAAGCGCGCGGCCACGCGAGCGTTGTGCAGGAAGGCGGAGCAGTCGCCGAACCAGTCCAGGTCGCCGGGCGTGATCTGGACGAGCAGGAAGTTGTCGGTGAGGCGGCCGAAGTTGGTCGAGCGGATCTTTTCCAGTGTCGGGGCGAAGTCCTCGTAACGCACCGGCTCGTTGCCGAACACTAAGTCGCTGAGCGAGACCTGACGCCCGCTGACCTCGGCCGAGACAGGGATCATGACGCCGTCAAGGGGAGACTGAGCGACCTTATCGGGGTGCTCGCGAACGTAGTCGAGCGAGGGGACGCGCCAGGAGATGATCTTCTTGGCCCGCGGCTGCGGCAGATCCGCTGCCACGGGGGCTGCGATGGCAGCCACAAGCAGTAGAGGGATGAGCGACCGGAGCATGGCCCACGACCTCCCGGACTCGGGTTTCGGCGGGCTCATACTACACGGGGGCTTGCGCGCGTCAAGGAACGGCAGGTCTGGTGGCCGGCGGACTGACTCAGCCAAGGGTGCGGGAAGGCGGCGGTTCTGGTAGCCTTCCGCGAGGTGAGGGAGCGGATGAGAGAAGAAAGGCGCAACACGATTGCAGCGCGCGTGCGCGCGCTGGTGTCCGACAGGCCTCCTAGGGCCTTGCTCAGGCTGTTGATTGTGGTCGTGGCGATCGCAAACCTGCACGTCAGTGGGTGGTGCGCAATGGACACTATCGCGGCACCGTTGCTGGTCATCGCGAAAACCGACAAGCCGCCGCTGATTGACGGCGTGTTGGATGACGAGGCTTGGAGCGCGGCCGCGGCCATCTACGGCCTCCAACGCTCGGGCGATGGCGAGCCCGCGGAGGACTACACGGAGACGTGGCTCACCTACGACGACGAGTGTTTCTACGTCGCGGCCAAGTGCCACGCCTCGACCAGACACCATGAGGGCATCGCCGAGGACTGGCGCCGCCACGAGCGCCTGGTCGTTGACTGGCGTCTCGGCGGACCAGAGACTCCCTACTTCGCGCTCAAGTTGGACAGCGCGAATGGGCCGGAGGTCACAGCGCCCAACGGGCCGCCCGAATGGTGGGGCGAGGGCTGTCGCCTCAAGGTCCGCTTCGAGGACTCCGGCTGGCAGTTCGAGGCGGCCATACCGTTTGCACGGCTTGGCATAGGCTCTCCTCAGGACGGCGCCGTCTGGGGCTTCAACCTGGACCGCCAGGAGCGCAAGCGCCGCGAGGACGACTCCGGCTGGTGCCAGCCTTACGTGAAGATGGACTACGAGACCGAGCGCATGGGGGAGATCGTCCTCGGGGGGGCTGACGCCCTTAGTGTCTCTGTGGTTTTGGTGGGCGATCGCCAGATCGGCGGCAACTCGCTCACACTCGGACTCCAGAATCGCAGCGCGGCGGAGGCGGAACTCGTCGCGCGCGTCCTCGTCAAAGGCATGCGCACGCAAGAGCATGCGCTTCATGTCGGCCCCCGCGAGAAGAGGGGAGTCAGTGTTCCCTACACGGTGAAGGACGGTGGTGGCGAGTTCGCGCTCACGGTCACCGACGCCACGACCGGCAAGGTTGTCTGCCGCTACGGCGCTGCGCTCAATCTGGCCCCGAACAAGGCGCGCCTGAGGCAACTCGGCAAGCAACTGCGCGCGTTGACCGCCTGCGCCCGCGGCCGTGGCGCTCTCCTTGCAGACTTGGAGGCGCGCCGCAAGGGATTGTGGAAAGCTACCAACGCCCCCTCCGTGTCACGGGCGGACTGGGAGCGGCTGACGCGGGAGGTGCAGAGCCTCGCGCTCGCTGTCTCCAAGTTGGCCTTCAGTGCCGGGCGCAACGCTCCAGCCTTGCCTTACGACGTCTGTGTCTATGGCCCGCTGGTCACGGTGTTCCGCGATGACGCGCTGCGGCCCAATCCAACCGCAGCCCTCGAGTTGGCGGCCTGCCGGAATGAGCGCGAGGTGGGGCAGTTGGTCGTGTTGCCCATCGAGGGCGAACTGCGCGGCGTGCGGGTGGAGGCGTCGGACCTGGTGGGTGCCGAGGGCCGCATCGCGCGCGAGAATGTCGAGATGAACGTTGTGGACTACGTCGAGGTGAAGCGCACGCGCTACCGGCAGGAGCGTCTCGGCTGGTATCCCGATCCGCTGCTGCCGCTGGGGCTTTTCGACGTCGCGGAGGATTCGCTCCAGCCGGTTTGGGTGGCGGTATACGTCCCGCGCGGCACGCCGCCGGGGGACTACGAGGGCGAGATTCGAGTGAAGCCAGCGAACGCGCCCGCGCTGACGGTGCCGGTGCGCCTGCGCGTCTGGGATTTCGAGTTGCCCGTGCGGCCCGCGCTCCGGACCTCCTTCGCGCTCTTCGAGGACCAGATCAACACGTTCTACGGGTGGACGGGCGAGGTGCCACAGGAGTTGCGGCGCCAGCACTACGACCTGCTCCTGAAGAGGCGCATCAGCGCCGGCTGCTGCTACTCGGAGATTCCTATGCCGCGCATTGAGGACCTCGACTACTGCCTCGAGCGCGGCTCGAACGTGATTACGCTCGGCTATGTGCCCAGCGACTGGAAGGCGAAACTCGATCAGATCGAGCCGTATCTCGCGCACCTCAAGGAGAAGGGCTGGTTCGACCTCGCCTGGCTTTACGGCTTCGATGAGGTGGGCGAGTCCGGCTATGGGCACGTGCGCGAAATCTACGGAAAGGTGGCGGAGCGCTTCCCGGGGCTGAAACGCGCGGTGACGCTCGGCTCCATCGCCGATCCGGACTTACTGGCGGGGGCAGTGGACATCTTCATTCAGGAGACCGACCGCTATCGCGATGACCTAAAGCGGCGGCAGAAAGCGGGCGACGAGGTGTGGGTCTATCTCTCAATGTGGCCGCGGCACCCCCACGCGAACGCCTTCGTGGACTACCCGCGCCTCGACCAGCGCATCGTTCCTTGGCAGTGCTGGAAGGAGCGCGTGGACGGCTTGATGTACTACGCCATCAACATCTGGTGGACCAACTGCGCCTGGGAGCCGGACACGCAGGGCGACTCGCGCGTGCCCGAGGATCCGGCGGTGCGCCAGGCGCTGCGCGAGGGCAAGCGCTACCCCGACATCCCGTGGAACACCTACTGCGGCGATGGGGCGATGGCGGGCGACGGGCAACTCGTCTACCCCGGTCGCAACGGGCGGCTGCTGAGCAGCACCAGGCTGGAGTGCATGAGCCAGGGCATTGAGGACTATGACTATCTGGCGCTGCTCGATGCCTTAACGCGGGAGTTGCGGGCGAAAGACACGCAGGGGCAATACGGTGAGGTCTTGCGCCGCTCCGAGGAACTGCTCGCCGTGCGCCGGCGCGTCACCGCCGACTGGACTGATTACACCAAGGACCCGGCAGTCCTGGAGGCGGAACGCCGTGCGGTGGCGGAACAGATTCTCCAGGTGCAGCGGTTGCTCCCCGAGACACCCTGACTGGGGCGGGTGGGCGGGTCCCGTTGGCGGTTCTCGGTCTACCCGCCCGGTGCTGCTTCGTCCCCTTGAGCCGGCGCTTCGGGGGGTGGGCGCTGGTACTTCTGGAGGAAGGCGTTGATGGTGGCGTTCTTTTCCTCGTAGCCGGGGCTTACCCACTTCCACGGCACGAGTCCCGGCAAGGGAAAGCCGATTAGGTTGCTCTCGCTGACGGCCACCTGGAAGATGACACCAGTGCCCGGAATCTGGAAGGGCCACAGCCTGATTTCCTCTTGCCTCGGGTTCTCCAGTTCCACAGCCTTCCAGTCGGCCTCGATCCTTGGGCCTTCCTCCGACCCCGTAACCCGCTCAACCGCGGTGATGACGGGACGGGAGGCGCACTCCGCATAGGTCTTGAAGGTCGCGCGTTGCAGGATGGCGGCATCGAGGGCCCGGGCGAGTGGCTCTACCAAGGGGTACAGGTCGTCGGTGCTGGCCCACATCCTCACGAAGACGTTATTCCGCACCCACATCACGGAATGGAAGTAGCCGTCCCGCTGACGACCAGCAAAGCACACGTCACCAAGGTCAAGGCCGTATTGCCCTCCTCTACAGAACAGGGGCGGCTGGGGTTTGCTCGACCCCACGAACACCTCGATCACGCGCTCCTGGGCTTGCGCGCACGTCTCCATGACCGCGACGTCGATGTTGAGGGAGCCGGATCCGTCTACGTTCGTCACCTCGTACCACCTGTAGACGCCGAGCCAGTCCCCCTTGGCGGTCACGCCCGGGTCCGCGAGTGAGACGTACCGAAACACCAGACCCTCGGGAAGAAGGCTGGCGTCCACCTTGAAACCGTCTCTGACCGGCCCGTCTTTTCCGGGCCAGTGAGCGAAGTCGTAAAGGGCTTTGAGCTCCTCGCGCCTCTCCTCCCCCCCGAGATCCGGCATCCCCAAGGCCAGACCCTCCTCAGCCAGGCGCCGGGATATCTTCGCCTCGACCTTGCGCGCGACTTCGGTGATCACGCCGCGCTCTTCCGGCGCCGCCACTGGCGCGCCGACCAGCACGCAGAAGGGGCCTAGTTGAAAGAGCACGGTCGCACCCCACGGAGTCTGAGCCACCCAACACCTTTCGCCGACCCGCTGGCCGTTGAGGCCGCCTTGCTCGAATGGTACTGCGACCAGGCCTAAGTGAAACTCCGCTGCCGCGACAGCCATTTCCCGGCTGTCAAATCGGGCCATCTTCACGCGTACGCTCGGTTCACCTGGTGCTGTCAAAACCTGACGCAGCGCGGGTCGCACCTGTGCCTCGCCCAGCCGTTCTCCGTAGCCCCATGAGTCAGGGAACTCCTGTACAACCACGTAACGGCTGACGTCGAACGAGCTAAGCGCGCCGCCAATCGGTTCGACCGGTACGGGCTGCTCGTTCTGGCCCGTCGCCTGCCCGAGAGAGAGGCTTATTGCGACGGAGACAACGGCCAGAGCTCCGATGAGACTGAGGATCCATCTTTTCACCACGCATCGCCTCCCGATTGCTGCGAGCCGCCCCCAATCTAGGTCGGCCGCTGATAGACTAGTATATCGTAGTATACTCGCGGGGGCTTAGTGGATCCCATGTTCCGGAATCGAACAGGTCCTCTTTGTAGGTGCCGTCGACGTCCTCGCCGCGGGGGAGGATGATCGTCAGGCGGCCTGGGTCCAGGGGAATCGCCCTCCTCCACAACGGCGTGAGTTCGAGGGGCACCACCGCCTGGATAGCTGCGGCGCCTTGTTCCCCTGCGCCCAACAAAGCCAGGCACAGGACCGACAGCGCGACAACCGCGAAGCCTGTCACCAGCATTGTGCGCCGCATCAGCGTCTCACTCCTGCCTGCGCCACTGTCCATTCTCAGAGACTAGGGTGTAGACCTTCTCCTCATCGGGTCCGGTTATCTTCACGGTCCAGTTGCCGGCCCCGTCTTTGGCTACGGATAGGATTCTGATGTCCGCGTTGAACGCGTCCACCCCCCATCCGTGCACCTCGGGCACGAGGTACGCAAGGGGGACGCACGTGATACCGCTTGCTTGCCTAGGCAAGAGACCATCCACCAGGGCCACGCAGCGGTCTCTTGCTTTGGAGACCTCCGCGAAATTGACCGAAGCCGCCTTCACCCAGGCGAGGTAGTTCTCTCCCCTTTCACCCACCAACAACCTGAACCCCGCCAGCGGATAGCTAGACCACAACGCCCAGGTATACGGGGCATCGCTGTCGAGTTCGTAACAGTGGAGTGTACCGCGCCACTCTTCGGGTTCGCCCTCCCGGACCTCTAGCAGTCTGCAACGGTAGCTAGTTCGTCTCAGCACGACGGTGATGTCCTGGGCTTCTTCCGCGCGGGGAAGGGGGATCGCCAGGCGCCCTCGGTCCAGGGGGATCGCCTCCCTCTCCACCGGCGTGAGTTCGAGGGGCACCACCGCCTGCATCGCAGGGCTGGGCTCTTCGCCTGCGCCGCACAAGGCCAGAAAGAGCATCGAAAGCGCGACAACCGTGAAGCCTGCAACCAGCACATTGCGCCGCATCAGCATCTCACTCCTGGCTGTGCCACTGGCCGCCTTCGGAGACGAGGGTGTAGACCTCGGGCGAGTCGGGCCCCGAGATCTCCACCGTCCAGTTGCCCGCTTCGTCCCTGGCAACATCCAGGATGTTGATATCGCGATAGAACGCGTTCACGCCCCACCCCCCCGAGGCCGGCACCAGGTCTCGTACTGGCACCAGGGTGATGTCGGTCTCTTCCGTGCGCAGCAAGTGCTGGGCTAAGGCTACGCACCTGTCTCTCGGCTTCGAAACCTCTGCTATCTGTACGCTGCATCCCCACACCCAGGCGAGGTGGTTGTCGCCGGCTCCCGCCGTGAACAACCGGAACCCGGCGAGTGGCACCGCCGTCGACCACACGGCCCAGGTGTAGGGAGCCTCGCTGTCGAGTTCATAGCACACAAGGCGCCCCGACCACTTGCTGGCCTCGCCCCCCCTGACCACTAGGGTTGCCGCCTGGTATATGGTTTCCCGCAGCAGTACCGGCACCTCTTGGGTGTCTCCCCGGTCGGCGCGGAGCATGACCAAACGGTCTGGGTTCAGGACAACTTGCCGCCTGCCTATGGGCAGCAGCTCGAGCGCCGTCGCTACGGCCGGCGCGCGGCTAACCTCTGCGCCGGTCGGAGGCGAAACCGGAAGCACCCCCGAAAACGCTGCCAATAGGAACACGGTTACAGCAGCCCTGCCCGCCATTTTGGCACCTCCGTTGCTTCTACCAGCTGTAGTCGGTCAGTACAACATAGACGGGGTCAACGGCTGGATCGCTGCCGACCCTCCGCCAGTGCAAGATGCCCGCTATTGTGTCCCCCCACGCAGCGATCGCATTGTTCGTGAAGTCATCGTTTCCGGTCGCCGTAGTGCCGTACGACGGATCGTGGTAGGTTGCGTCCCCCGTGCGGTGGACGATCCAGTGCAGGTTGAACCGCTTGGCGCTTGGGGTCGCCATGTTCTGGCCGGGAATGCCGGATACCGCCGTGTCGAGGTCATTCCAGCTGTACTTCCACGGCGCGTCATTCGGATAGTCGGGATCGCAATCGTCGAAACCAATGTTCTTGACGCCGAACCACTCATACCCCGTATCCGGCTCGACAAGGGTCCTCTTTACGTTCGCCACGTTGTTGACCAACAAGGATTCCTTGAACAGGTCCGCCCACGAGTGACACTGCCCATCCCCGTCTTTCAACAACGCGGCGGCACTCGTGTTATTGAGTCCCCACTCGTCCTGATAGTAGTGTAGCGCCCGCGTATAGTCCTTGCCGGTCTCGTCCCAGGCGCAGACGTTGGCGGGGCCGCTGAATGATGCCCAAGTATTGCTCAAGCAGGTGTCTTCGTCGGTCTCACGGTGGGAGGGCGGGCAGGTGTACGCGGAGTGCTATTGGGTTTGGGCGAGAGGCGGGCGTATCCTCTGTAAGGCGCGCTGGGCCTCCCGGCGCGCGGTGGACCAGAGATCGGCCTCCGCGACGGCACCCAAGGCCTGGAGCACGGCTTCCGGCCCACCTTCGCCCTCGAGCGCCTCCCCGAGGGCTGAGGCAGCGGCCGCCCTGACCTCGTGCGCCTCATCGGAGAGCGCTGTGAGCAGCGGGGGGATCGCGTGCGCGCTCTTGCTCATGCCCAGCCCTCGCGCACCGCACTCCCTGAGTAGCGTGGGCTCATCCGAGTAGAGTATTTCGGTCAAGGCCTCCACCGCTACGGGATCTTTCGAGTTGCCCAGTAGTAGCGCCGCGTAGCACCTGGCCAGCACAGGATACCGCCCGCTCCCATCGTAGAGTGGGACGGAAGTACGCATGAAACGCTGCAGATGCTCGCGGCTAATACCCTCCCCCGCTGCGCTGTACCGCAACATGCCGCTTTCGGCCCAGTACCTCGCGGTCTCCAGCGTGACATTCAGGATCTGAGCTACTTCCTCGAGCGTATACACTCTTTGGGAGTCGTCGTGAGGTAGTTCACGGGTCATAACCGGTGGGTGTGTGACAGAGGCTTTGACCACGACCTCGGTCAGGAACGGGAGGGCGGGTGCCTCGTGCAGGGGCCCCCTGAGGGGGGGGAGGGGGTAGAAGTCAATGCTTGGGCCGCCGGCGGAGAAGGATTTCGGTGCGGCATAGACATACAGGACCGGCAGCGGGCCCCCTCTCGACATGCCTGAGCGCCTTATGGGCACCACTAGTAGCTCCTCATAGTGGCGACACCTACGAGGATCCGCTATGCGCCCAAGGATTGCCCGGGCTAGGATCCGGACGTGCCAGTCGGCGTCGGCGAGCCTCTGGGAGAGGAAAGCAACGGCTCCGCTGCCCTCCTCCACAATGGCGTCCCGAATGCTGACGTACTCGGGGCCCTTGACCTGCAGCACCTGCGCGAACTGCTCCTCGAGCGTCGGCTCCTCGGCCTCGGGCCGGTCGCCCCAGAGCAGCGTGTTCGTGCAGAGCGCGAGGATAACGGCCAACAGAATCCCGAAACTCGGCTTAGCCATAGTTGAGCCCTCCTTGCGGCCTGTGCGTGCCTCGTCATTCCCACCAGTTGACGCCAGTAGGTGGGGCGCGCTTCGCATTGGTGGCACAATGTATCTCACCCCAGGCAACGTGGTAGGTATCCCAGTCATCGAGGAAGTGTGCGCTCAAGCCCACCGCTTGCAGTTTGCTCTCAACGTCGTCCTCAAGAACGTCACTGCCACCATCTTTCGGGCCGAAAGGCTTCGCAACTATGACCTTCGTGCCATCCACCAATGCGTTAGCCATGTTGGGAATGTATGCGTATGCTCCCCCCGAGCCCTGCCTGAACAGGAGGGGCACCTCGATGAAGTCCCCGTCCACAAGCTCAAGTTCGTCCTTGAGGGTGGCGCGACACCCGTCTATCTCGCTCTGACAGGTGCTATTGTAGTCCATGAACGCCCCATTGGCCAGGATGCGCCTCAGGCACCCCAGGGCTAGTGCGGGCGGGTCCAGCCACCATTTAGCGCCTTGTACGACCATGTATCGGGAGTCCTCTTGGGGTAATCCTAGCACCCAGGAGGCTCCCGCGAGGTTGAGCGTGTCCTCGCTGTTGCTAACCACTTCTCGCCACTGCCCGTCGTTCGTGCCCGCCACGATCGCTACGTATCCGCCTGCCCAGTGGTTGGTGCTCCAACTCTTTGTGCTGTCGGTTAGGGTAGTGCTAGTGGCCGCGGTCACTACGCCTATGTCCTCATCTCCCTCCGCGAACAGTGCCCGATAGGCTGTTGCGGCGACGACTTGATACTGGGAGGTGTTGTCTGGGTTCGTGTCCCAGTTCCGCGTGACGGTAATCGTGGTCTGGTTGTTGCTCGCGATCTGTCGGACCTGGCCGCTGCCGGTGCCACCCGTGATCTCCACGAAGCCTCCCGCCCACTGGTCGGCTGTCCAAGTCTTGCCGTTCGCATCGTCGGTCAGGGTGTTATCTCCTCCGCTGGAGGCGGTCCCGAGGTCCTCCTTGTTGATATCCTGCAACAGGTCTTTGGCACAGTCGGTATCGGCGATCAGCACCTTGAATCCGCCACTTGAGGGCACGAAGGAAATGACCTCGTCAACGTGGGCTACGTCTAGCCAAGCCACGTCCAACTCAACCAATGGGGTCTGGACGCCCTGAGCTGTGGTGAAGTTCTTCAGGGAGTCGCCCATATTCTGCCCAACCACACCGCGGCCCAACTTGTACTCCGTGCTGTCTGCCGTGACCGGCGGAGAGACCTCCAGGTTGCCGCCGTAGTTCTCCGTGCCGGTGCCGATGCCGTGTTCGAAATGGCCAAAGCCGGGGCCGCGGAGTTCGTTTTCCGGCCAAGGATCCAATCCGCGGTTCCGCGGAAGATCCCAGACTACCTGCGTGTCCGCGTCCGCTGGAACGCGCACATATCCGATCTCGGCCTCGTCCTGAAGCCAGATGTCGGAGCCCCCTGGGTCGAGGTACTGCGTGTGATCCACCTCGACGACTTTGGCTGCGTCGAGGATGCTCTTCAGTCCGGCGACGAAGTCACTGTCAAGGTCCGACACGTACACCCTCACCGCAGACGCGGTATTGGGGAGCAGCATGAACGGCGCTGCCTTGAACTTGACCTCGTCCCTAGCCATCTCCGAGCCGCCGCTCTCAAGGATGAGCGCGGCCGTAATCTCGCCAGTGTACGTTGGCCCGGGGTACTGCACAGCCTCGACACCATAGGCCAAGTCGGAGGCAGAGACATCGGGAATCTCGTACTCCTCGGGCAGTTGAGAGGCGTCGGGCCCGATCCTAGCCTGGGAGGCGACGTCCCTCCCGTCGAATATGCGAACTCGTTCGGCGTCCGCACTGGATAGTTGGAGGATCACCTTTTGTCCCGTGCGGAGGGGCGTCTTGCGGATCACCAATTGAGCCAAGTCGGGAATATCGGTGTCGCCGTCGACGAGATTGTCGTCATGGTCAGAGTCGTTATCGCTGTTGTCGTCATCGTTGTTGACGGCCATTATGGCTGGGGTGGTCATCTCGGCGTTGTCTTCCTGCGCCGTGCCGTCCACATTGCCGCTTCTGTCCGAGTCAACATCCAGGTCAACCATGGGCGCTACTGTCAAGATGATCTTGTCCTGGGAGCAGATGTATTCGATGTAGTTGTGGACCTCGATATACTGGAGTTTCATGTCGATCCTGCGGGCGTCTGTGCTACGCTGGTCGCCTTCAACGTAGAGGTCCTTGGGGAACTGACTGGGACTCGGGCTCTGGTATT
>CAZGSV010000069.1:0-17632 GCA_964528605.1 uncultured Armatimonadia bacterium | reverse complement strand
GAGTTTGTCAAGGTATTCGGGGAAGTCGAGGGGATCGGCGTCGGGGAGGTCGAGACCGAAGGGGACGAAGGAGTCCGGGTCAACGGTCATGTCGAGGCGCTCGGCGGCGGTGAGGCGGAAGTGGTAGCCGCAGCGGGGGCAGACCTTGAGGGCGCGCTCCCACTCGCCCTTGTAGATTTGGTTGGTGCAAGCGGGGCACTTGACCCAGAGGTCGTCTGGGATGGTGCTGACCCGCTCGCGGAAGCGGGAAATGCGCTCCTTGAACCAGTCTGGAACCATCATTCACCTCGACAGGAAGCGGCCGGGAAGACTGCGTCGCTCTACTCAATCGTGTGGCAGAGAGGGGGTACCCTGGCGACGCGTGCGCTGACCGGCAATCGTGACATCTTTACAGTATAGCAGTGCCTTGGTAGGATGCAACCAGCCAATGGGAGGTGGGCGAGGGGCGAGATAATGATGTCCATAGACGATCACCGACGACAGATTGACGGTTTGGACGGGCAGATTGTCGCGTTGCTGAACGAGCGCGCGCGTCTGGCGGCGCTGATTGGGCGAGAGAAGGCGCAGGAGGGGAAGGGGCCGCTGGACACGGCCCGGGAGCAAGCGGTTATTCAGGCGGTGGTGAAGAGGGGCGAGGGGCCGCTGCGGGTGCAAGATCTGGAGGCGATATATCGGGAGGTACTGTCCGCGTGCCGGGCGGTGCAGCGAGAGTTGGTGGTGGCGTATCACGGGCCGGAGGGGAGTTGGCACCACGCCGCGGCGCAGAGGTTCTTCGGGTCGGCGGCGGTGTTCAGGTCGGGCCACGACATTCCGGCGGTTTTCGACGCGGCTGAGCGAGGTCAGGTGGACTACGCGGTGGTAGCGATAGAGAACTCTTCCGAGGGGCAGATAGGGGCTACGCTTGACCGGCTGGTGGACACGCCGCTGCGCATATGCGCCGAGGTATTCGTGGACGTGCACCACTGCTTGGTCGGCAAGGGGCCTCTGGAGCGGGTGCGGCGAGTCTACTCGATACCGATTGCTTTGCAGCAGTGCGCGAACTGGCTGCGGCAGAACTTGCCGCAGACGGGATGGGTGGAGGTGGCGAACACGGCCGAGGGGGCGGAACGCGCGAGCCAGGACGAGGAAGGCGCCGCGGTGGCGAGCCGGGAGGCCGGGGAGCTGCGGGGGCTGGTGGCCTTGGTGGAGAACATTGAGGACTATGTGGGCAACCGGACGCGGTTCCTGGTGATGGGCCGTGAGGAGCCGGAGCCGACGGGCGCGGACAAGACCTCGCTGGCAGCGAGCACGATGCACAAGTCGGGGGCGCTGCACGCCTTTCTGGCGCCGCTGGCGGAGCGGGGCCTGAACCTGACGATGATCCAGAGCCGGCCGATCAAGACCAGGCAATGGGAGTACATGTTCTTCGTGGACTTGGTGGGGCACCGGCGCGAGGCGCGGGTGGCGGAGGCATTGCAGGCGGCGCAGGGGCAATGCCTGTTCTTCAAGGTGCTGGGGTCGTATCCGGAGGGCGGATAAATGAGAGCGACGTTTGCGGCCACTGTGCTGTTCATGGGGCTGGCGTTGGGCGGGGCGTGGGCCTGGGCGGAGGAGGCGCCTCTGCCGGCGCAGGAGGTGCTGAAGCGGGTAGTCGAGCGTTACCGGGGGCTGCAGTCGCTGCGGGTTGAGGGTCAGTTGACGGTGAGCAAACGGGCGCTCGGGTTTGAGGAGAAGGTGGAGGCCACCTACACCCTGGTCTTCCGGCAGCCGATGGATGTCCTATATCAGCTCGTGTGGAAGATGGCAGAGGCGCAGAGCGGCGAGGCGACGCAGACGGAGGGGGCGGAGACGCGGCACACGCTGCAATGCTTCGGAGGAGTGGTGCAGGACTACTACCAGGCTTTTCGTTTTGAGGAGGGAGGCATAGGCGAGGCGGTAGTGCTGCGCAAGCCTCCCGACAACATCAAGGGCCTGGACTTGAGCCCGCTGTTGGAGCGCGTGCTGTTAGCAGGGATGGCGGAGGATGTGGTGGGAGACGTGCTCTACGCAGGGCCGGGGGGGGAGGACTTTGACGAGATAGCGTTCGAGTTGGCCGGGCCGCCGCTGCGCGAGGAGGGCCCGCGGCCGACGGCGCGGGTGACGCTGTGGGTGGAGCGTGGCGCCTGGCTGTTGAAGGGGTATCGGATTGAGGCGGTGGCGCCGGAGGCGGTGAGCACCTCGGTAGGCGGGCAGTATGAGATGACGGACTTGGTGGTCGTGGTCGAGGCGAAGGCCCTCAAGACGCAGGCGGATGAGAAGGTGGAGGACGATGCCTTCGCGTTCAAGGCGCCGCGCCGCGCGCGTGTGATTGACGAGCGGCAGCCGGACTAGGCGGAGAGTCTGCGCAGGCGGACTTCGATGCGGGCGCGGTGGGTGCCGGGCCAGTAGACGCGGCCGCACTTGGGGCAGCGGGTGAATTCCTTGGTGGTGGCGAGGACGTAGGGGGGCACGAGTGGGGCGACCTCTTCGCGGGTGACGGCGCGGGTCCTGCGGTTGCAGATGAGGCAGCGGGTTAGGTGGGGCTGGGAGAGGTCGAGTTTGCAGGCGGCGACCACGCGGGCGAGTTGCTCGTCGAGGTAATGGCTATCCAGCAGCAGGGCCTGCACGCCACGGGCGCGCTGGGCGAGTTGACGGTCACGAGTGATGAGGATGCGGTCCTCGCGCTGGCAGAGGGCGAGCGCGCGCACGTCGCTGATGTCCGCGTCGTAATGGGTGTCGTAGCCGAGCACACGGAGCCAACGGGCTAGCCGGCCGAGCATAGCGTCGCACAGGAAGCGGGGCGCGCGCGCCGCGCGCGGGGGAGGCGGGTCCAGGTGGGGAGCGGGGTCGCTCACAGGAGTTGCCTGCGCGCCGCTAGGTACTCCTCGCTGGTGCCGAGGCTCTCGAGGAAGTCGACGTAGCGGCGATGCAGCCGCTGGGCGAGGTCGGCCTGAGTTGAGATCAGATTCCTTTGCTGGCGGGGGTCTTGGGCGAGATTGTAGAGTTCAGGGTGGACGTCGCCGGCGCCACAGACCAGGGCCCAGTCGTCCATGACGATGGTCGAGGACTTCACTTGCCGCGCGCGGCGGAGCCATTCGTAAGGATTCTCGGGGTCCAGTTCGAGTCTGCCGGAGGCCGGGGGGTGGGTTATGGCCCAGGAGGAGACGGCGCAGTCGCGCACGGCGTCGGAGCGGCCGCTGAGCAGGGGCACGAGCGAGGAACCTTGCACGGTGTCGGGGATAGGCGCGCCGGCGAGTTCGAGGATGCTCGGCATGATGTCCGCGGGTTGGACGAAGGCGGGGCAACGGCCGCCTTGACGCTGGCCGGGCAGGCGGGCGATGAGGGGGGCGTGGTTGACCTCTTCATAAAGGAGCGTGATCTTGCCGATGAGGCCGTGTTCGCCGAAGTAGAAGCCGTGGTCCGTGAGGAAGAAGATGGCGGTGTTGTCGAGCAGGCCGAGGTCCTCTACGGTGCGGAGCAGGCGGCCGACCCAGCGGTCAACCATGGTAACCTCGCCGGCGTAGAGGGCGCGGACATGGCGGAGTTCGGCTTCGGTTAGGTAGGAGCAGGGGCCGTAGATGGGGTAGGTGACTTCTTCGCCCTGATAGCCGGGGTCGTAAAGGTCGGTGTAGTAGCGCGGAGGGTCCCAGGGTTCGTGTGGGTCAAAGGTGTCCACGTAGAGAAGGAACTTGTCGCGCTTGTAGTTATGCTGGAGCCACTCGCAGGCCTTGGCCATGGTCTGGGGGGCGAAGTAGTCGCTTTCGTACTTGCGGTCGGCGACGTTGCGGAGGTATTGAGTGACGGTGCGGGTGGTCTCGCGCAGTTTGACGGGGTCGCAAGGCATCTGGACTTCGAGGGGGTGGGTGCGGTAGCGGTCGTTTTCCTGGCCGCGGATCCATTCCCAGGCGGTGAAGCCGCGGTCGAAGCCGAAGGAGTCGCGCAGCATGTGCGGGGTGTCCACGATGAGCATGGAGACGTAGCCGCCCTCGCCGAGTACCTGGGCAAGGACGGTCTCCTGATTGCCGAGAGGGGACCAGTCGCGATAGGTGAAGGTGAAGCGGCCGGTGACAAGGTCGGTGCGGTGGGGAATAGTGGGGAAGGAGCCGGTGTAGTAGCGGTCGAAGACGGTAGCGCCGGCGGCGAAGCGGTCAACACAGGGGGTCTTGATCCAGTCGTTGCCGTAGCAGCCCAGGTGATCGCGCCTGAGGGTGTCGGAGACGATGATGATGAAGTTCATAGAGTCCCTCCTGCGGGGCGAGGCGCCGCTGAGATGGAACGCACCGAGGTAGCAAACGCCGGCGGCCTGGGCGTGTCAAGTTGAGAGGGCCGGGCGCGGCCGTGGTGGCTGATGGTTTGACGGTGCTCCCGACCGGAGCCTATACTCGCTGCTCCCAGATTGGAGTAGCGGCAGTTGCTCGCCAAGTTCACCCGTTGGGAGAAGGCGATTCTGGCTCTGAGCCTGGTCGCGATAGGCGGCGCGGGCCTATTGGCTGCGTTGCGGGGGGGAGAACGGGATTCGTTTGCGATCAATGTGGTGCCGGCTGGTGAGGTGAGGCGCGAGCCGGGCCCCGTGGACTTGAACCGGGCGACTTCCGAGGAGATTGCGCGAGTTCCCGGTATCGGTCCGGCGCTGGCGGCGAGGATAGTGGCCTGGCGCGAGGAGCGGGGATCGTTCCGCACGTTCGACGACTTGCTGAAGGTGTCCGGCATAGGCCCGGTTGTGCTCGCACGCATACGGGACAAGGTACGGGTGGGGCAGTAGCCCGTGGCCGTTATAGACTGCTTCACCTTCTTCGGCGTTAACCCGCGAAGGCGCGCGGACTGGAGCGTGGCGGCGCTGCTGCGGGCGATGCAGGAGAACGATATTGACAGGGCGCTGACCTGCTCGCTGAAGGGCGTTCTCTACGACTTCACGGAGGGGAACGAGGAGACGCTGGCTACGTGCGCAGCGGACAGGCGCCTGGTGCCGGTGGGGACGATTGATCCGCGGCGGGCGCTGGGGTGCGAGGAGCAAGTGGTGCGGCTGGCGGGCCGGGGTTGCCGCGCGTTTCGTTTCTTCCCGAACGAGCAAGGCTGGCCGTTCGACTTCCTCCCGTTCCTGAGAGTGGTGACGCGGATTGAGGAGGCGGACGGGGTCGTGTTCGTGCCGTGCAAGTCGAGCGGGGCGGCGACGGAATTGCTGCGGCTGCTCGGTGGGCGCGCTCTGGCCGTGGTGTTGTGCGAAGTCGGCTACTGGAACTTCGCGGAGGTGCTGGCGTGCGGCCGGGAGGCCCCGAGGTTCCACCTGGAGACGCACCTGCTGGATACGCCGGAGGCGTTGGAGATGGCGGCGGAGGTTTACGGGGAGGGGCGGCTGCTGCTGGGGAGCAATGCGCCGGAGACGACGCCTGGGCCGGCGATTGCGATGGTGCGCGCGAGTAGACTGAGCGAACCGGGGAAGGCCGGCGTGCTGGGTGGCAACGTGGCGCGGTTGCTGGGGATGCAGAATGCGGCTGATTGACGTCCACGGCCATTACGGCAAGTGGCCGTTCCCCATTCGCGAGCGGGACCCGGACGGGCTGCTGCGCTTGATGGATGAGGCGGGGATCGAGGTCTGCCTGCTGTCGTCTGCACTCGCGATTGTGTACGACATGCGGGAGGGGAACCGGCGACTGGCGGAGGCGATTGCGGGGCGTGCGCGGGTGCGCGGGTACGTGACGGTCAACGCGAACTACCTGGGCGAGTCGTGCGAGGAGTTGGACCGCTACCTGGACATGGAGGGCTTCGTGGGTGTGAAGATCCACCCTTCGTATCAGGGGAGGAGCGCGGCCAGCGCGGAAAACCTAGGGTTGATGGAGCAGGTAGCGAAGCGAGGGCGGCCGCTGCTGATACACACGATGGGCGAGGGCGCGGTGCGGGAGACATTCGAGGTGGTGCGCCGTTTCCCCGAGTTGAGCATGGTGTTGGGGCACGGTGGCGGCGACGCTTGGGAACTGGCGGCGCGGGAGGCGAGTGGAGTGGGGAACGTTTACCTGGAGTTCTGTGCGAGTCACTGCGAATATGGTAAGGTGGCGGAAGGCGTGCGGTTGGCGGGGGCGGAGAAGGTGATGTTCGGGAGCGACCTGGACCTGATCTCGCCCCACTTCGTTAAGGGCATGTATGAGGCAGCAGGGCTGAGCGCGGAGGCGCGTGCTTTGGTTTATCGCGCGAATGCGATGCGACTATTCAACCTGTCAGGAGAGTGATGAGCAGTGGCGCGGCTAGCAGTGAACGGTGGGACGCCGGTACGGAAGAAAGACTTCCCCTTGTGGCCGATCGTGACGAAGAGCGACGAGCAGGCCGTTCTGAACGCGCTCAACAGCCACCGGTGGGGTCTGGGCGGGCAGTTCATCGGGCAGTTTGAGAAGAAGTTCGCGGAGTTCGCGCAGGCCAAGTACGCGCTGTCGGTGACCAACGGGACGGCCGCGCTGGAGGTGGCGCTGCGGGGAGTGGGGGTGAAGGCAGGGGATGAGGTCATCATCACGCCTTACACCTTCATTGCGACGGCGAGTTCCGTGCTCACCGTGAACGCGGTGCCGATATTCGTGGACATTGACCCGGACACCTACCTGATAGATCCGGACAAAATTGAGGCGGCGATTACCCCGCGGACGACGGCGATCATCGCGGTGCACATTGCGGGACTGCCGTGCGACATGGACCGCATCAAGCGCCTTGCGAGGAAGCACAAGTTGGCGGTGATCGAGGACGCCTGCCAGGCGCACGGGGCGGAGTGGAAGGGCCGGCCGGTGGGGGCTATCGGCGAAGCCGGCTGCTTCAGTTTTCAGTCGAGCAAGAACCTGAGTTCGGGCGAGGGCGGAGTCTGCGTGACGGACGACCGTGAGGTGTGGGAGCGGATGTGGTCGCTGAAGAACTGCGGCCGGATACCGCGGGGCGCTTTCTACGAGCATCACGTGCTGGGCTGGAACGTTCGGATGACGGAGTTCCAAGCGGCGCTGCTGTTGTCGCAGATGAAGCGGCTGCCGGCCCAGATGAAGAAGCGGGACGAGAACGGCGCGTATCTGACCCAGTTGCTCAACCAGATAGAGGGGATCAAGCCGCAGAAGTGGACCAAGGGGACGACGCGGCACGCGTACCACCTCTACATCTTCCGCTACGACAAGAAGGCGTTTGGCGGGGTGCCGCGGGCCCGCTTCATCGAGGCGCTGACTGCTGAGGGAATAGGCGCTTCCTCGGGCTACGTGCCGCTCTACAAGGAGGAGATGTTCGTGGTGGACCCGGCGGTGCACGTTTTCGCCGGCAAGGTGAACTACGCGAAGGTGCGGTGTCCGGTCTGCGAGCACGCATGCGCTGAGGAGGCGGTTTGGCTGTACCAGCGCCTGCTCTTGGGCACGAAGCGGGACATGGAGGACATCGCGACAGCGATGGTGAAGGTGCAGAAGAACGTGGCGGAGTTGCGCACCTAGGCGGGCGAGCGCCTAGGGTGCCAGCCTCCGCGACCTAGGCACGCGAGCCACAAACGAAAAGGGCCTCCTCGAGAGGAGGCCCTTTGCCATCATGGGCGGCGAGCCGAGCCCGGCGCGCCGAGGCCGGCTTAGAGCGTCACGAGGGAGCGCCCACGATCGGGGGGGAAGGGCGCCAGCACCGACCTCGGTGGGCAGCCGCGCCGGGCTTTGGCTCGCCGAGGGGGGGACGTCGTGCTCTGCGGGTGACTCACCATCAGAGCGTGAAACCCATGTAAAAGGTCGTGCCGGTGTCCGGTTCCATCACAAATGCTACCACTTTGGAGCCTTTTCCTAACTTACCGGTGGCCCTCTCGAACTCCGCCGACGTGCGGGTGGGCTCGCGGTTCATGGACTTGAGGATTTGACCCCGGCGCAAGCCTGCTTGGTAGGCAGCGCTATTGGGGTCCACCTCGCTTATGAGCAGGCCGGCGTCGGGTGACACGCCTAGTTGGCTGGCCGTATCACGGTCGAGCGGCTGGACCTGGATGCCGAGGGCGCTGGCGGTGCGCTTGTTGCCGAGGGGGCTCGGCCCGGTCCGCTCGCGACGGGGCTGAGGGGACTCCTTGAGGGCGGTCTTGGCGGAGACCTCCATGTGCTTGCCGTCGCGGACGATCTCCAGGGTGAGTTTCTTGTCGGGCCCGGAGCGACTGATGGCGTCACGGAGTTCGGTGACGTCCTTGATCGGAGCGCCCTGCACGGAAACCACGATGTCACCGGGCTTGAGTCCGGCCTTGTCTGCGGGCCTACCGCTGACGACGTGGGCGATGACGGCGCCTTCCGTAACGCCCCAGACGCTGGCCATTTCGGGGCTGAGGTTCTGTATCTGGACGCCGAGCCAACCGCGGGCGATGGTGCGGTTCTCGATGAGTTGAGGATAGACGTACTGGACGACGTCAACGGGGATGGCGAAGCCGACGCCTTCACTGCCGCCGGTCTCGCTGAAGATCATGGTGTTGACGCCGATGAGGCGGCCGTTGATGTCAACCAGCGGGCCGCCGGAGTTGCCGCGGTTGATGGCGGCGTCGGTCTGGATCATGTTCTCCATGCTGAACTCGGAGTTGGGGGCGGAAATGTGGCGGCCGAGGGCGCTGATGACGCCGACGGTCATGGTTTGGGGCAGGCCGAAGGGCGAACCGATGGCGATGGCCCACTGCCCGACCTTGAGGCTCTTGGCGTTGCCCAATTCGATGGCGGTGAGGCCTTGGCGGTCCACTTTGATGACGGCCAGGTCGGTCTCGGGGTCGGTGCCGACGACACGTGCTTCAACGGTGGTCTGCGCTTGGTCGGGGAAGACGACGCGGACCTTGTCAGCGCCTTCCACGACGTGGTTGTTGGTGAGGATGTAGCCGTCGGGGCGGATGACCACGCCGCTACCGAGGCCTTGGACGGCGCGCTCCTGTTCCTGGGGGCCGCCGAAGAAGAACCTGAAGTCGGGGATCTCCTTGCCGAAGGGCGGGCCTTCGAGGCTGCTGACGCGCACGGCACGGGAGGTGATGACGCTCAGCACGGCGGGCTCAACCCTTTGAGCGACAGCCACAAAGTCGTCCTGAAGGGGGGACAAGGTGGCGCCCCGCGCGGGTGCCGCCTGGGTGGGCTGGCCGACGCCTACGTCTATACGGACACGCGCCCATAGGAGGGTTCCTAGGGCGATGATGACGACGGCGAGCAGGGCGCTGAGAATGCGGTAGTGCTTGGCTGAGTTCCTGACCACTATATCACCACTCCTTCCAGCGACTGACGCCGGGGCCCCGGACGGGGTGCTAGAGGACGGCGCTGTCTTCGGCTGCCCCTACCGAGACCCCTTGGCGGTCTTCTTCCGTTCGTGGTCTGTCTGTATAGACGTAGCACCGGCTATCTGAGTTCGCAGCGGTGCAGGAGGAGATGGGCCTTTTGCTGCTTGTCCAGGACCGGTGCCCCCAGTCGTGTCGCCCGAGGCAGTACAGCGTATGGTAGCGGCGCTGGCCGAGGCTGGTCAACAGGGGTTGGCGCGTTGACAGGGGCAATCGGGGCGCATAGAATCCAGCCCATTCTGACCGCGGGGTGGACGAAGCAGCCAGTGAGCGAAGGCCGGGGCTTGGAACTGCAGGCTGGCGTCGAGAGCGGAGCCACGGAGGAGTTCTACAGCGGCGACGAGGCCGAGGCGGCCGGCGTGCCGCTTGGTTGGAGGGTCTGGCTGGCGCGGGAGCGGCCGGGGCGGGCGGCGGCGGGGGCGGCGGTGGTGCTCGTGGCGACGGCGGTGGTCAGGGCGGTCACGGGGGAGCCGGCGTGGGCGGTCCTCACCTTTGCTCTGCTGATGCTAGCCGTGCGGGACTTTGCGCTTCCCTTGAGATTCACTTTGACAGAGGGCTATGCGGAGGTGCGGGGTCTTTGGCTGTGCCAGAGGATTGAGTGGGAGCGGGTGAGGGCGGTGCGCCGCGACCGGGAGGGCCTCAAGTTGTCGCCGCTGGGCGGTCGGAGCCGTTTGGAGGCTTACCGCGGGGTGTACCTGTGGCTGCCGCCGGGCGAGGGTGAGCGGGTAGCGGCAGTCGTCCGACAGATGGCGAGGAGGGGCACGCAGGGGTGAACGCGCTCACCGAGGCGGAGGAGCGGGCTCGCGTGGAGGCCCTGATCGAGCGGGCGGCACGCAGCATTGCTCGGTATGGGCTGCAGGCGCCGGCCGTGTTGTTTCTGGAGATGCACCGGCCGCTGGCGGGGATCGCCTCGCAGGCTACCAGTTTCTTCGCGCCGCTGCTCGTGCCTTTCCTGGGCATGGAGCAGGTGGAGGACATGGCGCTCCTGCTGAGCAAGGGTGAGTATGTGGACGCGCTCATTGGGCGGGTAGAGGCAACGGTCGGCCGTGGGAAGG
This sequence comes from uncultured Armatimonadia bacterium, assembly GCA_964528605.1. Lineage (GTDB taxonomy): Bacteria > Armatimonadota > Zipacnadia > CAZGSV01 > CAZGSV01 > CAZGSV01. Next base: position 7,306 of record CAZGSV010000069.1, on the reverse strand, counting down.
GCGGGGAGCCGGAAGATGGAGCACTGTAACCTGCAAACGGGCATAGTGCTGGGCCTCCTTTCCCTCTTCATTCTGTTGAACATCATCCGAGCGCGCCGTGGGGTGCAACTGTTCATCCGGCGTCTGCCTGGGGTGGCGCACATTGAGGAGGCCGTGGGGCGGGCCACGGAGATGGGGCGGCCGGTGCTGTTCTGCAGCGGGCTGGGCGGGGTGGACGTGCTCACGCTACAGGCGCTCGCAGTGTTGGCCCACGTGGTGCGCATAGCCGCGCGGCTGCGGAACCGGGTGATAGTGCCGGTGTTCGGGGGGGACCCGACTTTGTTCCCGGTGACGCAGCAGGTCGTGCGGGAGGCTTACGCGTCGGGGGGGCGACCGGAACTGTATGACGAGAGCGACATCCGCTTTCTGTCGGACCAGCAGTTCGCCTACGCGGCGAGCGTAGTCGGGATAATGAGCCGCGAGAAGGTGGCGACCAACTTCTTCTTCGGGGACTACGCGGCGGAGTCGCTGCTGCTGGCCGAAAGCGGACAGCACGTGGGAGCGGTGCAGATAGCGGGAACGCCGACCACCGACCAGGTGCCCTTCTTCCTGGCTACGTGCGACTACACGATAATCGGCGAGGAGTATTACGCCACCAGCGCCTACATAACGCGGGAGCCCACGCACTTGGGGAGTCTGATTGGGCAGGATTGGGGCAAGATACTGCTGGGCCTGCTGATCGTGGTTGGTTTGGCGTGGGCCGTCATACACGGCGTGCCCAACTGGTTCTCGGCGTTGTGGGACCCGTACGCGGGAGGGCCGAGGCCTTGAGAGGCTGGTTGGCGCCGCACGGCCGGGGGCATCTGTGGGCGCTGATTGTAGGCGCGTGGGTGCTGTCCGTCGGCGTCTTCTTCCTGCTTCAGGTAATGCCACCCCGCTGGCGGCGGCCCATGATCATGTTGTTCACGTTCTTGGGTGGGTGCTTCTACTCGGTGGAGTTCTTCCTGCCGCCGAACAACTTCCTGACATCCTACAAGGAAGGTTTTGGGAACGCGTGGGTGGTGATGGGGTCGTTCGCGATGCCCCTGGGGGTTCTGAACCTGTCGCTGGTACACGTGAAGAGGATTGCGACCCGAAGCGGCAGTTGGGGCGGGAGCATCGTGTACTTCACGGCGATGGCGGCGATGGTGACGTTCTGCTTCTGGCAGCAGTACTGGCCTAAGAGCAAGGCGGGGGGACAGGGATTTGAACTGCTGTTCCAGTACGCCTACATGCCTCTGGGCGCGACGATGTTCTCCATCCTGGCTTTCTACATCGTGTCAGCGGCTTACCGGGCCTTCCGCATATCCACGGCGGAGGCGGGACTGATGGCGGCGGCGGCGTTCGTGGTGATGCTGGGGCAGGTGCCGCTGGGGATGTGGCTGACACACGGGATTCCGGTCGAAAGCCGGTGGGCGGGGCTGCGCGTGGAGCAGATAGCGCATTGGATTCTGGCGGGCATCAACATGGCTGCGGTGCGGGGCGTGCTCTTTGGCGCGGCGGTTGGGAGTCTGGCGATGGCGCTGCGCATCTGGCTCAGCCTCGAGCGCGGGGCCTACTTCGACCAGAAGGTGTAGGCGGCGGATGTTTGAGCGACTACAGAGGATTGACCGGCGGGCCGTCTACATTGTGCTGTTTCTGCTGATGGTGGCGCTGCTGAAGTGGCCGCTGCGGCTGCCGATGGTCGTTTCCTCGGACGCGCGCGGGTTCTACGAGGCGGTGGAGCGGACGGACCCGAGCAAGTTGGTGCTGGTGGCGGCGGACTGGGATGCGGGCACGATGGCGGAGAACGGGACGCAGACGGAGGCCGTGCTACGACATCTGATGCGGTTGCACCGGCGGTTTGCCATCATGGGCTTTGCCTGGCCGGCCGGGCCGGAGTTGACGGACGGCATCGCCCGGAGACTGGCGCCGGAGTATGACTACGAGTACGGCCGCGACTGGGTCAACTTCGGCTTCAAGCCGGTGCTGAGCATCTCGTTGATGACGCTGGTGAAGGACATTCCCGGGTTCTACAAGAAGGACGCCAAGAACACACCGGTGGCCGAGTTGCCAGCGCTCGAGGGCGTGCGGGACATCCACGACGTCAGCCTGATTGCGCAGTTCACCTCCGCGGCGACGCTGGGGTCCTACATCGCGTTTGTGTGGGGGCCGTTCAAGACGCCCATAGTGCACGGCTGCACGGCGGTGATAGGGCCGCAGCAGTACCCGTACCTGGACGCCCGGCAGATAGAGGGTCTGTTGATGGGGGTCAGGGGCTCCGCGGAGTATGAGGCGCTGATAGGGCGTCCGGGCGGCGGCACCGAGATGATGCCGGCGCAGTCGTTCGCGCACCTGCTGATAATCGTGCTCATCATCGTGGGCAACATCGGCTATCTGGGCGCGCGAGGGTGGAGGCAGCGCAAGGCGGGGGGTGCCGAGGGTGCCTAGCGTGCTAACGTCACCGCACGCCGCGCTGTCGTGGTTAGGCGACGGATCGCTTTTCCGCGGCGTGGAAGTGCTGGTGGCGGCGGCCTGCACTCTGGGCGTGTATTCGATCCTCTACCGGGAGAACACGGTCTTCCGCTTCTTCGAGCACTTCTACGTTGGGCTGGCGATGGGTTACATGATCTTCGTGGCTTGGGCGCAGGTGCTGGAGCCGAAGTGGTGGACGCCGATGGTGCACGAGATGAAGTGGACCTGGGCGTTAGCGCTGCCGGCGGGGCTGCTGTTCTACCTGATCTACAGCAAGCGTTACGTGTGGATGAGCCGGCTGATAATCATGACGTCGCTCGGCGTGGCTTCGGGGATTGTCTTTTACAGTTTGGCGAACGCGGTGATGCCACAGGTGTGGGCGGCGGTGGACCGGCCGATATGGTCTAAGGGCGCGGTGCAAGTGAGCAACCTGATCTCGGCGGTGACGTTGCTCACGGTGCTGGTGTACTTCTTTTTCTCGTTCGAGCAGAAGAGCAGGGCGGTGCGCGGGGCGGCGGTGACGGGGCGGTGGCTGATGATGGTGGCCTTTGGCGCGATGTTTGGCGCGACGGTGATGGCGCGCATGTCGCTGTTGATCGGGCGGTTGCAGTTTCTGCTGGGGGATCTCCTGAAGGTGCTCCCCAAGTAGTGTAAGCCAGGGGTCGCGTGCTCGACGCCTGCGGCGTCGCTGAGGGTCGCCCCGCCAACGGCGGGGCTCCAGCAGGGGCGGGTCACGTTAGGGGTGGGAGCAGGGGGGGTGTTCTGTAGGAGCGGCATTCCTGCCGCGAGTCCTGCACGGCGCTAGAGAGCGCCAGGTCGGCACACGAATGTGCCTCCTAGGGAACGGGCGGGCAGGGGCGCCCGCCCCTACGGCGGGGCGCCTGACGGCGTCGCACAGGGTGGCCCCGCCAGAGGCGGGGCTCCTACGCAGGGCGGCTGCGGGTGTGCGAATTGTGGACAACTTTCTCGTAGCGCGGGCGGCTCGTTTGGGGTGGGCGACATAGAATGTGACCGGGCAACAGAGAGGGGGTGATGACAATAGTACGCGGGCTTTACTTGGCCGTTGGCGGCATGCTGGCGGAGCAGAGGCTGCTGGAGACGGCCGCAAACAATCTCGCAAACGCGACCACACCTGGATATCGTCCGGAGCGTCGGGAGTTTCGCGCACACACGGGGCCCTTGCTGTCCTATGTCGAACACGATTGCGGGTGCAGGGGCGGTGCGTCATTCCTGGGCGAAGTTCTGGGTGAGGGGGCTGGAGACGCGGTGTGCGAGGGCGCGACCCTAGAGGTGACGCAGGGCTCCCTCCAGGCCACCACCGGGCCCCTGGACCTGGCTCTTGAGGGAGAGGGCTACTTCGTGGTGTGGACGCCGGCAGGCGAGCTGCTGCGGCGGAGCGCGTCGCTCGTGATCGGGCCGGAGGGCACGCTCGCGGACGCGGAGGGGAACCCGGTGCTGGGCGTGGAGGGGCCATTGAGGCTCGAGCGGGCGGCCGGATTGACCATCTCCGAGGACGGGACCGTGACGCAGCATGGGCAAGCGGCGGGCCGGTTGCGCGTGGTGAGCGCGCAAGGACAAGTGACCCCCGTCGGCGACGGTCTCGTCAGGGCGGCGGGGACGCAAGCCGCTCAGGGCTACGCAGTGCGGCAGGGCTACTTGGAGATACCGAAGGGTGGCATCGTGAGGCATATGGTGGCTTTGATCGAGGCTTTTCGGGCTTATGAGGCAGGGCAGAAGGCAGTGAGGGCAGTAGATGAGACATTGGGCTGGGCAGTGCGCGAGGTGTCGGCCTTGGCTTGAGGAGAAGGGGCCGGCCCGCTCGGCGGAGGCCCTGAGGGAGTGTTGGGCTGGCGCGTTCGGGCACCCCGGCGTTCTGATCCGTCTCAGGCCCTACAACACTGGTATTGGACAAAGGAGGGCACACGGGCAATGATGCGAGCGCTTTTCACCGCGGCCACCGGCATGGTGGCGCAGCAACTCAACGTGGACGTGGTGGCGAACAACATCGCGAACGTGAACACGGTGGGGTTCAAGCGGAGCCGAGTGGACTTTCAGGATTTGCTCTACCAGATGGAGCGGCTACCGGGCGCGACGGTGGCGGGCGCCAATCAGGCGCCGACGGGGGCGCAAGTGGGGCTGGGCGTGCGGGCGGGAGCGATCCAGAAGATGTTCTCGCAGGGGGAGTTCCAGCAGACGGGGAATCCGCTTGACCTCGTGATTGAAGGGGATGGCTTCTTCCAGATTCTGCTGCCGGACGGGCGGACGGGGTACACGCGCGACGGGGCGTACAAACGCGACAGCACGGGGCGAGTGGTGACCTCGGATGGCTGCCCTGTGCAGCCGGACATAGTGGTTCCCGCCGACGCGACGGACATCTCGGTCGGATCGGACGGGACGGTGAGCGTGCTGGTGGCGGGGCAGGCGCAGCCGCAGCAGATTGGGAGTGTGAGTCTGGTGCGCTTTGTGAATCCGGCGGGGCTGGCAGCCGTGGGGCGGAACGGGTTCGTGGAGACGGCGGCATCGGGCCCGCCGATTGCCGGCGTGGCGGGCCAGCAGGGCCTCGGGACCATCGGGCAGGGCTTCTTGGAGATCTCGAATGTGGACATTGTGGAGGAGATGGTGGCGCTCATCATTGCGCAGCGCGCGTATGAGGCGAACTCGCGCGGCATTCAGACCGCGGATGAGATGCTGGGCGTGGCGAACACATTACGGAGGTAGGTGAGCGGGGATGGGGCGTCGAGAACGGGCAACCGCGCTGTTCTGCTTGCTGGTGGCTGCGGCGGTCGCGGGAGTAGCGACGGGCGAGGACGAGGTGAGGATAGTGCTGGCGCCGGCGGTGGAGGTGGATAGCGAGGTAGTGACGGTGGGGCACGTGGGTTCCATCGCAGCGGGCTCGGCGGAGGAGGCCGCGAGCATCGAGGGAGTGAGCCTGGGCCCCTGTCCGCCGCCAGGGTTGAGCAGACTGATCACGCGCGAGTACGTGGCTTTGAGGCTGAGACAGGTGGGGATGGTGCTTCCGGAGTCCGCGTTCGGGGGAGCAGAGGCGACGCGAGTGACGCGGCGAGCGGTGGCGATCGAGGTGAGGGCGATCGAGGAGGCGGTGCGCGCGTTCGTGGCTCGGGCGATGGCGGGGCAAGATGTCGAGGTAGAGATGTACTCCCCCAGGGTGGGGCTACTGGCGCCCGGGAGCAACGCCGAGGTCACGGTGGAGGGGACAGGCGGGGGAACGCTGCACGCTGGATACAACCTGCTGGAGGCGCGCGTGGTCGTGGACGGGGCGGTGTGGCGGACGGTACCGGCGCACATCCGCGTGCGCACCTTCGCGCCTGGCCTGGTGGCGGCGCGGGACTTGGCGGCAGGCGCCGCAGTAGGCACAGGTGACTTCGCGGTGGAGCGCGTGGAGACGAGTGCGCTGGGGGGCCGGGCCCTGGTGGCGCCGGAGGGGATCGCGCTGGAGGGCATGCGGCTTAGACGGTTTCTGCGGAGGGGCGAGGCGCTGCGCACCGACGACCTGGAGGCGGTGCCGCCGGTGGTTAAAGGGGAGCCGGTGGTGATTCGGGTTGTGGCAGGCGGTGTGGTCGTGACCTGCGCAGGGACGGCGCAGCGCGATGGGGCGATGGGCGAGATGGTGGAGGTGCTCTCGGGCTATGACGGCAGCCGGTTGAGAGCGCGGGTGGTGGGGGCGGGGGTGGTGGAGATCAGCTCGCCGGCGGAGGCGCAAGGAGGGGAAGGGAATGCACGCTAAGGTGCTGGTGTTGGCGGTCATGGGGCTGCTCATCTGGTCGGTGCCGGCAGCGTCCGATTCCATTTGGGCGCGGGCGCAGCCGCGGTGGAAGTCGCTGTTCGCTGACTTTCGGGCGCGGGAGGTGGGCGATCTGGTGACTGTGGTGGTGACCGAGTCCACCGCGGCAACGACGCAGGTGAGCACGGACGTGAACAAGAAGTCGGGGATGGAGGGCACTGCGGGCAGCGGCCTGCTCGAGTTCATTCCGCTGATGGGTTACTCGTACAAGGACGACTACGCGAGCAAAGGGGAGACGGCGAGGCGGAACACCTTTGCGACGCGGGTGGCGGCTCAGGTAGTCGAGAGACTGCCGAACGGCAATCTGCGGATCGAGGCGCTGCGTGCAGTGGTCGTGGGCGAAGAGAGGCAGACGCTGAGGCTGACGGGGGTGGTGCGACCCGAGGACGTGTCGGCTGATAACACGGTGCTCTCGACGCAGATTGCGGAGGCGAGAATCACGCTGGAGGGGCAAGGGCCTGCGGCGCGCAAGCAGAGGCCCGGGCTGCTGTCTCGGTTGTTCGACTGGCTCTTCTAGGAGGGAGTGCGTATGCGCCTGAGTGCGATGTTGCTGGTGGCGGTTCTGGTGCACATGGTGGCGCCGGCAGAGGCGGCGGAGGCCAGGGTGAAGGACCTGGCTACGATCGGCGGGGTGAGGACCAACCAACTCTATGGGTACGGGCTGGTGACCGGGCTGGAGGGAACGGGCGACAGTCTGACGACGGGTTTTGCCGCGCGCAGCCTGACTAACCTGCTGGAGCGGTTTGGGGTAAGCGCCGACCCCGAGGGGATGATCGTGAACAACATTGCGGCGGTGATGGTGACGGCGGAGTTGCCGGCGTTTGCGCGGATTGGGGATCGGATTGACATAGTGGTGTCATCCGCGGGTTCCGCGAAGAGCCTGCAGGGCGGGGTGTTGCTCCAGACGCCGCTGCAGGGGGCGGACGGCGAGGTGTACGCGGTGGCGCAGGGCCCCGTGTCGCTAGGCGGGTTCAACGTGCAGACTGCCATGGGAGGCAAGGTGAGCAAGAATCACCCGACGGTGGGGATGAT
>CAZGSV010000068.1:0-17746 GCA_964528605.1 uncultured Armatimonadia bacterium | reverse complement strand
TCTCTATCGCCGCCGGCTGAGTGTTGATGGCCCTCAGAGCCTCCGCATCGTGCTTCGCCTCCCGCTCGTAAGTATAGATGCCGTTGACTTCTTGCTCGACGTCGGTGAGTTGGGTGTAGCAGAAGCCGCACATCCGCGGGTGCTTGAGGAGGGTCTCGGTTAGGGCGCGGTAGCGGGCGTAGAACTCGTCGTGGTCTTGCGGGCGGGCGCCGTAGCCCCAACTTTTCTCTTCCGTCTGGCCGGGGTTCCACCAGATGCCACCGTACTCGCTGATGAAGTACGGCTCGCCACGATAGGGGATGTCGTCCTTGGGAAACCTGCGGAGCGGCTCCCCCCCCGTAGCGAAAGGCGCGTGCCTGGCCGCGAACGCCTCCGGGTTCTGGTCGTAGTCGTGCGAGTCGTAGACATCGCAGACCACGTGCGTCCAACCGCTGGCGTCAATCACGAGCCGCGTGTGGTCCACCGCCTTCGTCGCCAGGTAGACGTTGCGCAAGACCTCGGGATTGTGATCGGGCTTGGTCTCGTTGAACGGGCACCAGCCGACGATGCAAGGATGGCTGTAGTCTCTGTCGAGCACCTCCAGCCACTCCGGAAGGAAGCGCTCCAGCGCGCCGGGGAGTTTGGGGTCGAGGCCCCAACTCGGGAACTCGCCCCACACGAGGTACCCCAGTCGGTCGGCCCAGTAGAGGAAGCGTTCCTCAAAGACCTTCTGGTGCAGCCGCGCGCCGTTGAACCCCACCGCCTGCGACAACTCGATGTCGCGCCGCAGCGCCTCATCGGTCGGCGCCGTGTAGATGCCCTCGGGATAGAATCCCTGATCCAGCACCAAACGCTGGAAAACCGGCTTTCCGTTGAGCAGAAGCGCGGGCGCCGCCAACGTTATCGAGCGCAGCCCGAAGTAACTCTTCACCACGTCAACGGTCCCGTCCGGCCCAGCCAGCGTGAGCGCAAGGTCGTAGAGCACTGGCGAGCCAGGCTCCCACGCGCGCACCTCGGACACCGTCACCGCGGCCCGGAATGTGTGCCCACTTGGCTTCACCGTCGCCTTGCCGACTTGCTTGCGGTCTAGGTAGGCCTCGGCCGTGAGCGTCAGCCCCTTCGCATCTCCGACCACCGGCACCTCGACATGCGCCGTGCCGTTCTCCAAGTCCGGGGTTATCCTCGGCCGCCCCAGGTACGTCTGCGGAACCGGCTCCAGCCACACCGTCTGCCAAATGCCGGTCGTGCGGGTGTACCAGCAGCCGTGCGACTCGTAGCGCATGCTCTGCTTCCCACATGGCTGGAGCAGCGAGCGCGTGTCGTCCTCGGCGCACACCGTGACGACGTTCTCACCGGGCTTGAGTTGCGCGGTGATGTCGAAGGTGAACGGCGTGTAACCGCCGCGATGCGTCCCCACCGATTGCCCGTTCACCCATACCTCCGTGTCGTAGTCCACCGCGCCGAAGTGCAGCAGTACGCGGCGGCCGCCCCATGTGCTTGGCACCGCGAACGAGCGCCTATACCAAACGCAGGGCAGGAAATCGCGATGCTCGATGCCTGACAGCCTGCTCTCCGGACAGAACGGCACCAGTATGCTGCGCTCTAGTCTCTCCGCGGTGGGCAGCCCGCGCGCGCGCCCGCTCCGGCCAGGATCCACCTCGAATTCCCAAGTGCCATTGAGATTCAGCCACTCTTCCCGCACCATCTGCGGCCGCGGGTACTCCGGCCTGGGAACGGCCATCGCCTTCTCTCTCCCTTCGCGTACGCCTGCGTGGCCGAGGACCCGCTCCATCCGCCTCGGCCCGAACCTCTCGCCCGGAGACTAGAAGCCGCGTCTCCCATTGTCAAAGACTCCGCCCTCGCAGCCTTGTACTCGCCCTGCGGACCCAGGATGTCGTAGGGGCGACTCGGCGAGTCGCCCGTCGTAGGGGCGTATGGCATACGCCCCGACTCCGACCCCGCTGCATTGCCATGCGCCCCGTCACCCCCTCGCTTTGCATCCTTCGCCCCAATCGTGTATCCCACTCTTGCTTCACACGCCTCCCGCTGTATCGGAGGCGCCGAAAGGGGAAACGCCAATGCGCATCAAGCAATCCATCTGCTACCCGCTCTACCGCCCCGAAGGCATGGGCCTCGACGACTTCCTCAAGACCGTCGCCGAGATCGGCTACGCGGCTATCGAGTTCTGGGGTAGGGGAGAGGACTTCGAGGAAGCCGTCGCCCTCGCCAAGAAGCACAAACTCGCGATCGCCAGCATGATCGGCCACGCCTCCCTCCCGGATGGCCTCAACAAACGCTCCAACCATGACCGCATCGAAGACGAGTTGAAGACCTCCATAGACCTCGCCGCCAAGCACGGCATCCCCGGCCTCATCTGCTTCAGCGGCAACCGCCAGCCCTACCAGACTGACGTTGAAGCCATCGAGGCCGTCGCCGACGGCTTCCGGCGCATCGCCCCCTACGCCGAGCAGAAAGGCGTCAACCTCAACCTGGAGCTCCTCAACTCCAAGGTTGATCACCCCGGCTACCAATGCGACCACACCGCCTGGGGCGTCGCCGTCTGCGAGCGCGTCAACAGCCCTCGCGTCCGCCTCCTCTATGACATCTACCACATGCAGATCATGGAGGGCGACGTCATCCGCACCATCAAGGAGAACATCCGCTGGATTCGCCACTTCCACACCGCCGGCAATCCTGGGCGCAAGGATATGGACGACACCCAGGAGATGAACTACGCCGGCATCTGCAGGGCCATCGCCTCCACGGGCTACGACCTCTTCGTCGGCCACGAGTTCTCGCCCAAGGGTGACCGCATCGAGGCGCTGCGCAAGACCTTCGCGCTCTGCAACCAGGGGTGACCGTCGCTCCCTAACCGCGCATAATCCTAGGCGGGTCTTGTACGGGGAGGCCGGTGGGCCTATGACCGATGTCATCATTCTCGCCGGCGGAGTCGTCGAGGATTCGCGCCTGCGCGCGCGCCCGCCCACGTGCCGCCACTTGGGGTGCGGTGAACCTACAGCCTGTTCCTGCTACAATGCGCGGGCGTCACGCCCTGAAGGAGGAACCATGCCTGTTGAAACCGGAGTCGCCTACTTCGCCAACCGCATGCCCCGCCATATCCGCGAGGACATGCGCGACGTGGTCGAGCACCACTGCACCTACGTCCTCCATACTTTCTCCGAGAACGACTTCGCCCGCCACCGCGAAGTCATGAAGGACATCGTCAGGATCACTCACGACTTCGGCCTCAAGGTCTGGCTCGACTCCTGGGGCATGGGCCGCGTCTTCGCCGGCGAGGTCTCCGGTTTCTGCGGCGAGCACCCGGAGGCGCGCGAAGTGCTCTCCGACGGCTCCCCCATCGCCCGCGCCTGCCTCTACGCGCCGGAGTTTCGCAAGTTCATGCAGGACTGGACCGACGCCGCGGCCGCCAGCAAGCCCGAGGCCATCTTCTGGGATGAACCCAATCTACCCTACCACGAGCCCGAGCAGGGCCGGCCGGCGCGCTGGGGCTGCCGCTGCGAGCGCTGCCAAAGCCTCTTCCGCGACAGGTTCGGCCACGCCATGCCCGTCGAGATGGACGAGGAGGTCATTGACTTCCGTCACCAGTCCGTCGTGGACTTCCTCGACTTCGTCACCAAGTACGCCCACACCCGCGACGTCGAGAACGCCATCTGCTGCATGATCGCCAAGGACACCCGCTTCGGCGACAAGAACTGGGACGACATCATCTCCCTCCCTGCCGTGGACAACTTCGGCACCGACCCCTACTGCCACGGCCGCACGGACATCCCCTCCGTCGTTTCCTACTACAGCGAGCACACCCGCCGCCTCGTGGACCTCGTCAAGCGCTACGGCAAGGCGCATCACATCTGGGTGCAGGCCTTCGGCATCAAAGCCGGCTGCGAACAGGAGATTGTGGACGCCATCGTGGCCGTCCGCGAGGCTGGCTCCGAGAACATCGCCGCTTGGGGCTTCGCCGGCTGCGAGAGCAACGACTATCGCTGCCAGCGCCCTGAGATCGCCTGGGAGGCTATCGGCGAAGGCTTCCGCCGCCTCCGCTGGCAAAAATAGGGACAGGAATCACCTCTCTGCCTCCTTCCCCCGACCCAGCCGATGCAACGCCGGCGTAGTGGCCTCGAATTCGGGACGGCCGGGCGGCCGTCCCCTACGAGCGGCGGCGGAACGCTCTGCGAAACGCGTGGGGGCGGCGTCCCCTCGCCCGTCCTCGTAGGCGCACCCGTTTGCCCGCCTCAGGAGGGCCGCGAAACGAGGCCGCATAGCGTCGCGCGTAGCAGCGGCCCGGAGTCTACCCGCCTCTAGCGGGTACCCGCCCTGCGTAGGGGCGAGCCGCCCGGCTCGCCCGCCCCTGGAAGCGCTTGTTCCCCCCACCTTTGGCGGCGTCGCCTCAGGAGACTCACGTGACCGAGGCGGGGGAACGGCATTGTCGCCCCGCCAAAGGCGGGGCTCCTTCAAGTCGCCACCCGCACGTCGCGCGATTTGAGCCTCCGGCGTCTCCTACCAGCACCCTTGGGCGCGACTCTCCTAAGGGCACGTTGCCCTGTCTCTCCTCGCACTGCGCCCTGCCCCCCGGCACCCGGTCGCCGTCCCCCATCACTGGAGCCGCAACTTCAACGTCACGATCTTGTGCCCGGCGACCGCGAAGTGCGCCGACCCGTCGGTCACCGCGGCCTCGGCCAGCGGCTCCTCGAGCAGGTTCGCCACCTGAGCCGCCTCCAGCGGCTTGAAGCAGGACAGCCTGGCCTCCACTTCGCTGTCCGTGGGGTTGTAGAGCCGCACGACTAGCGCCTCGCCCTCCTCCGCCTTCTTGATCGCCGTAACCACCAACTCCGACGGCTCCAGCGTCAGGAACCCGAGGCTGCGCGGCAGTGCCCCTGCGTGCCTGCTCGTTTGCGCTGCCTGCAATGGCACGTTGAACGCGTGCGCCGCCTGCATCACGCCCCCCTCGCGCCAGTCGCCCTCATGCGGCATCAGCGCGTAGCGAAACTCCTGCCTCCCGAGGCATTGCGCCTCCGGGGTCGGTATCGCGTAGGCCGCCGTCACAAAACCCTCGCGCCCGATCCATCCCACTCCCCGCAGCAACGTCAGCGCCAGCACCACGCCGTCGCTCTCCTCGATCGCCGCGTACTCCGCCAGCCCTTCGTTGATCATCGCCAACCCCCGGCCGCCGCCCGACACGTCCACAAACGTGTGCTGCGGCCCCTCCGGCACCGGCCTCTCTACCCAACCATCCGCCTCCGGGAGCACAATCTTCCGCTCCACTACCTCGAACGGCGCCTCCACGTGCACGCGGTCCGTCCTGATCCCCGTCGGGAACAGCACCCGCAGCCGATGGTCCTTCGCGTTGTTCTCGACCACGGTCAGAAAGTCAACCCGCAGGCTGCCGTGCGTAACTGTCACCCATGTAGCGATAGGGCAGGGCACCATCTTCGCGCTCCGCCGCTGATAGTCCTCCGTGGCGCCCTCCGGGAGCAGCAGATCGAACTCGATCTTCAGCGTGGCGCGCACCGGGCCTGCCTCGACCAACGCCACGCGCGCATTCATGCCCGCGCTCGTGATCACCTGCGGCTTCGGCGTCGTGTAGTGGTGATACTCACCGCAGACGCTCTCGACGTCTTCGAACAGATGCAGCCCGTCATAGACAGCGCCATTCCGCTTGTCGGTCACCTTGACCGTGCCGTTGGCCGCCACCTCCACCTTCACCAACTCGTTCTCCAGCGCGTTGTCCGTGGCCCGCAGCGCCCGCCATACGGCGGGCTGAGCCTGCCCGCGACGGATCGTGTAAGCCCTGTAGCCGCAAGCCGGCACCTCCTGCGCCCCAAACGCTAGGTCGAACTCCAGCAGCCTCTTGGCCCTCGGCAGCGGCCTCTCCCACATGTCCGGCTGGTGGAAATCGCGCACCTCCGCATTGCACACCTGCGCGCACGCCGTTCTCCCCTCCGTATCGTGCACCACGTAGTCTTCGCGCGGCGGCTCATCGTCGAAGGGCACGTACATGCGCGCGTACGCCACCTCGCTCCTGCGGAAGCCAAGCGGGTTGAAAACCACCACCGTGATAGCCTCGTCGCCCTGCCCCGACTCGGTGTTGATGTTCCGCGCGATGACCTTGGTCGCCCGCGCCAGCAACTTCTCCGATATCTGCTGCGCGTGCGCGTAGCGCATCATCGCGTCGCGGTAGACCTTGTCCTGCGAGCAGCCGCAGATGGTGTCGTGGAAGTGGTTCTCAAGCAGCAGTCGCCACGCCCGCTCCAAGAAAGGCTGCGGGTACGGCTCGCCCTCCACCAGCCATGCCCAGGCCGCAAAGGGCTCCGCCAGCCTCTCCAGCATCACCTGTGTCTTGCCGTTCGCCTGCTTCAGGTAAGTCCTGGCCGAGTAGACGCCGCCCAGTATCAGGTTGTATTTTCCCCAGCGAAGTTCGCCCTGGTAGCGCGGCAGTTCCTCCATCTGCGGCCGCACCTTCTCCACGAAATCCTCGAGCGTGCCGCAGATCACTTCAGTGTCCTCGAGGTGTCTGTTCGCGTACTCGATGACCTCCGGCATGTGCCCCTGCGGCGGCGTGCCGTCGGTCCCGTTGCTCAAGAGGTAGTAGGGCAGCGCCTTCGGCTGCATGTCGGCGAGCGCGCGCCGCAGCCTCTCGGTCGCCGCCTCGAGATCCGCCGGAAGCAACGCGGCGTTGCCGTAGAAATGGTGAATCGCCAGCACCTCGGAACCGTCTCTCGCTGCCCAGCGAAACTCCGTGCCGGGTTTGCCGATACCCTCGCCGATGCCCCGAGAGAACACCGCCGTGTCTATCCCGAAGCCCTTGAGAATCTGCGGCAACTGCCCGATGTGCCCGAACGCATCCGGGTTGTAGCCCACCCTCATCGCCCGCCCAAAGCGCCTCGCGATCTTGTGCCCGTAGAGGAGATTCCTGACCAGCGATTCGCCGCTCGGCATGAACTCGTCGGGGCCCACGAAGAACGGCCCCAGCGCCAGCCTCCCCTCCTGCACGTACTTCGTGACCTCTGCCTCCCTCTCCGGCCGTATCTCCAGGTAGTCCTCTATCGCCAGCGCCTGCCCGTCAAAGGTGAACTTGAACTCGGGCTGCGTCGCCAGAATCTCCAGCAACTTGTCCACCACGTTGGTGACCAGGTGCCAGCGGAACTGCTCGAACGGCTGCGAGTGCTCGCGGTCCCAGTGCGTCGTCGGAACCAAGATCGCTTCATACTTCTTTGTCATACTCACCCGCCGCGGTACACGGAATAGCGACCAATCGCGGGCCTAGCCCTGTCGGACTGCTTCCATCACGACCTGCGGGCCAACCGCGCCGGCCAGCAGTCTATACCGAACTGGAAAACGCTCACAGCGACGCTGCTGAGTAGGCTAGCGGGTCCCGCCCGAGAGGGCTGCGCGGGCGATTGCGGGACGGACTCCGAACAGTGGTATAGTCGTCGGGGCGTATCCAGGAGCAGATCGCCATGGCAGAGAACACAACTATGCCGCCCGTGGGAATGGCCCTCTGGCTGCTCACCGGCGGCACGCTGGCGGACCGCGTTGAATGGCTCGCCGCCCACGGCTTCAACGCCGCGTCGCTGCTGGAAGAATCCGTCACGTTCGGTGAAAAAGAGCGCGCCGAGGCCGCGGCCGCCATGCGCGAAGCCGGCCTGCGCCTCACCTATCACCCCAACTTCCATTCCCCCGAGCGCCTGACACCTGCGGGCGACATTGACTTCTCCTACATCCACCGCATCCTCGACGATGTCCTTTGGTGGCACGAACATACCTGCGGCGTCGCCTCCTGCTGCATTGACCCCGTGTCTTTCCTCCACGATAGCAAGCCGCTCTTTTCTCCTGACGCGAGCCGCCGCGTAGTTCACGCCATCGCCGATAGGCTCGGCCATGCGGGCATCCGCCCGGGCATAGAGAACACTTGGGGCGGCCAGCATTCCTTCGGATCGCTCGACGCCATCGCCCGCTTCAAGGCGCTCTGCAATCTGCCCTCGATGGGCCTGCTGCTTGACGCCGGCCATGCCAACATCCACGTGCGCAGCGACGGCATGAGCGGAGAAACGGAGATCGGCGACTTCGTTCGCAACCTCCCGCTCGAAGTGCTGGAGGTCCACCTGAGCGACAACCAAGGCGAGCACGACGAACACCGGGGGATTCGCTGCGGGAATCTCGACCTCCGCAGCCTCCTACAGGCGCTGAAGGACACCGGCTTCCGCGGGCAACTGACCGTCGAGGTCTGCGCCGACATCGCCAACGGCCGCTACGCCTCCGACATCAGCAACCCTGCGGAAACCGCCCCCCTGCTCCGCTCTCTCGACGCCCTCCGCTCCACCTGGCACAGCCTCGGCGGCGTGGGCCAGCGATGCGGCTGAAAGGAAGACACCACAATGACCGCTTCGTCCAATACTCCTGTACGCGGCGTGAGCCCGTTCCACGTAGGCAACCAGGCACAGTTGTTCATTGACCAGGTCCTGGTGCGGTCCACGGAGCGGGTGTGGTTCAGGCTGCATCCGGCCCAGAAGCATGTGTCAAACCCCCTCCTTAAGGCCGAGCGGCCGTGGGAAGGCTGGCGGTTGGAGATCTACGGGTCCGTCCTGTACGACGAAGACGAGCGAGTCTTCAAGATGTGGTACCTCGGGGAGACGCCGGAGATTCCCGAGTATCCGTTGCTCTACGCGACCAGCCAGGACGGCATCCACTGGGAGAAGCCGCCTGTAGGCACGGTGCCCCTCACGATTGCACAACAGCATAACGTTGTCGCGACCGGAGCCGTGATTGCCAGTGTCATCAAGGACAATCGCGATCCCCACCCCGGACGCCGCTACAAGATGATCTGCTGGCGTCAGCAGCGCACGCGTGCCACCCAGTCGGACAATCAGCAAGAGGGCTACCACACCATGGTTTCGCCTGACGGTCTGCACTGGCAGCCGCTGAGCCGCGAGCCCATCGCGCCGCACAGCGATGTGATAACCGGCTACTACGATCGGCAGCGCCAGGTGTATGTGGCGTTCCCCAAGACGCACGCCGCCGACGTTGCCGGATTGCCGCAGCCCCGCCGCGTGTTCAGTGTGATCACCAGCACAGACTTCGAGACCTGGAGCGAGCCGGAATTGGCGTTCGTTCCCGATGAGCGCGACGACGCAGGTTCCCTCGCGCGCATCGAGGAAGTGCGGCCGCTCCTCGATGTGCCGGATAACCCGGCGCTCATGCGGACCGAGTTCTACGGCATCGGCGTATACCAGGCGGAGAGTTGCACCCTGGCCTTCCCTTGGGTCTTCACCATCAACAACGACGGGCGCTATGGCAATCAGGAGGGCCCGGCAGAGCTACAACTGGCCGTGTCGCGCGACCTCAAACACTGGGAGCGGCCGTTCCGCCTGCCCTGCGTCCCGCGCGGGAAGTTGGGTGACTGGGACTGTGGCTTCTTCGGGACCGCAGCGGAGGCACTTCGCGTCGGCGACGAGGTGTGGCTCTACTACGCCGGCTCCAACTACACGCACGGCACCCCGTGTCTCTACCGGGCAGAGGGAACCGGCCGCAAGACCAAGTATACGGGGAGCATTGGCTTGGCAACCTGGAAACTGGATCGCTTCGTCTCCGTGGAGGGCCCTGCGGAGGGCGGCACGCTGACGACCGTGCCCATCGCCTTTTCCGGCGAACGGCTGGTGCTCAATGCGAAGACCAACTCGGCCGGCGCCGTTGTCGTGGAAGTGCTTGACCTAGCGGGCCATACTCTTGCCCGCTCGCGGCCATTCAGCGGCGATGAGTTGGGCCACCGGGTAGAGTGGGAACAGCCGCTTGACCTCCAACGCCTCGCCGGCGCCGCGATATCCCTGAAGTTCCACCTGCGCAGCGCGGAACTCTACGCCTTCGCTTTCCGCGGGCGATGACCTGCCCGGACGCTGCGCGCTGGAACGGCGAACGCGCCTACGAAGGCGCTGCTGGCGTCGATATGTAGCGCCCTTACCCCACTCCGGCCCTGCCCCGCCTGGGGGCTCTGGCCGAGAACCAGCCTTGGTCTTCGGGGGCGTACGCGGGTAAAGGCTCGACGTAGCACACACGCCTGCGCTCACCGGTCCAGCACGTCCTCGGTCGTCAACTGCCTGCCTTGATCGCTGGGCTCCCAGCGAGGATTCGTCCATGATGGCCGGTACTCTCTCAGTGGCCTAATCCGGGTCGCGAGACCGTACCCGGAGCGCGGTCCAGGGCGAAGGCGTCATCACCAGGCGGGCCAAGGTGCAGGATGAGCGCCTCCCCGCGTAACCAGGAGCAGTCAAAAGCGCCCGGCGCGCCTAACCGAGCAGCGAGCCCCCCGTCGCATCAATGAAGGCACCGGTGACCCAACGGCTGTCGGAGGAGGCAAGGAACCCCGCTACGTCGGCGATGTCCTCAGGCATGCCGACCCTCCCCAATGCGGAGGCAGAAGCAGCGTGCTTCATCGCCTCTCGGTTGCGAAGCCAGGCAGCCTGGGCGTCGGTGCGGACGATCCCCGGCGCCAGCGAATTGACCGTGATCCCGCGAGGACCCAACTGCTTGGCGAGCAGCAAGGTGAAGGTGTTGAGCGCCGCCTTCAGCATTGAGTAGGCGGCCTTTTCCGGGAATGCGATCCGCGAGGTGCCCGACGATATGTTGATGATACGGCCGCCGTCGCGAAGGCGGGAGAGGGATTGCTGAACGATGAAGAACGGCGCCTTCAGGTTCACCGCGACTAGTTTGTCGAAGAACGCCTCGGTGGTCTCTTCAACGGCTGCGACAGGAGAAATGCCGGCGTTGTTGACGAGGATGTCGAAACGGCGACTCCCGGTCCTTTCCTTGAGCGCCTCATCGAGGCGTTCGAATAGAACGCGCACTCCCCTCAAAGACGCAAAGTCGGCTTTCACGGTGAAAGCGGCTCCGCCGCCTTTTTCGATCTCCTTGACTGTGGCTCCGGCCGCTTTCGTGTCGTGGCAGTAATGCACCGCCACCAAAGCGCCATCACGTCCAAGCCGCTTGGCGATCGCTGCGCCAATGCCGCGGCTCGCGCCGGTCACTACGGCCACTTTGCCTGTCAGCGGGTTCGTCATGGTAAGCGCTCCTTGCCCTCCCAAACGTTCTCACGAGAGTCCCGCCGTTTGGCGGCGCCCGGGCGGAACCTAACTTGTTCTGCCTCGCTGCGCGCCGCCACAGCCTACGAGAGACCGGTGCGGCATGCAACCATGGCCGCCAGCCACCGGCTCCCCTCCACCAACCACGCCTGCACACACCAGCATGCCCGGTCAACCCGACCCCTTGGGTTCGACCAGCCCAGCGCGTTGCCCGGTACGGAGTCGGGCATGCACCCCCGCCATAGGCTGTTGAGCAGAGCGAGAGGTTTGGTGACCAAAGACCAAGACCGCACAACATTGGTGGCCCAAAGACCAAGAACGCACAACATAGCCGGCCCGCCAGGATTCGAGTGCTGAGATACTGCGTCAGGCGCGGGGAGGCATGAAGCGCCGCTTCCAGGGCCTCGCTTACCCGCCTCAAGACGTGGTTCCCGCCACACAGCCGTACCTACGTCCATCTCGCGGCCAACCCTGGCGGGTCGCGCAAACCCAGCGCGGTGGTGACCCTGGACGCGTACGCGGACGCCCGCCGCGGGCATCACCCATGCCCCCGCAAATGGCGGCTCTTCGGAACCAGGGGATTGTGGTTCCTTGACCCATCCCTGCGCGCGACCCATCATGTGAGCAAGAGATTCACGCAGAAGGAACTTCCTTTCGTCCACGTCCTCGCAGGATCGGCCGGAGGTGACATGATGCCTGAGACTCTGTTTGCTGCACCCATATGGCCACTGCTCATCCTGACAGCATTGTCCCTGTCTATCGGCTGGGGGATTCGCGGCAACTTCGGCCATGAACTCGGCGCCGCCATCCCCGGGGCACTGGCGAGCATGGCAGTGGTGCTTATGTCCGGGCGACCTGACTGGTGGCCCCGGTTGGCCTATTTCGCCATGTTCGGCGCATTGGGGTGGTCCTTTGGAGGCAGTATTGCCTACATGCACACGGTGGGCTACAGCCATTCGCCACACTCGCGCACCGTTCTCTACGGCTTCGCCAATCTCTTCGTCATCGGCTTCCTCTGGGCAGCCTTGGGCGGGGCAGGCACGGCGCTCCCCGCGTGTCTCGATGCCACGCAACTTGGCCTCTTCTTCGTCCCGGTCATCGCCGTCTTCGTCGCTTGGTTCCTCAAGGACCTCGCGGAAGACATCTTCTTCAAGGTCGATGGCGACAGGCGTCACCAGAGCCCGCTCTATTGGTATGACACCGATTGGCTGGCCGCGGTTACGGCTTTCCTGGCCGCCCTCGTGGTGGTGGCCATTAGAGGGCGGCTAGACCTGGCCACGTCGTTGGTCCTACATCTCAGCGGCGGATGGTTTGTATCGTTCCTGGTCTTGGTGAACGTGCTTCGGCTTCGCATGAACCCCCCGAGAGGCGACAACTGGGCTGGATGCGTCGGCATGGTGGCAGGGCTTCTCCTCTGGTGCTGGCGATACGGCTTCGAGCAGGTGGCTCTCGTCAGCCTGTTGACCGGCTTCATCGGGGGAATCGGCTTCTCCTTGGCTCAAGTCCTGAAGCTCGCCTTTATCAGAACCGGACGCCAGACCAACTGGCACAGCGTCATGGAGCAGATGCATGGCCTCTTCCACGGCGTTGCCCTCGCCGTGGGCATGGGGTTCCTTGCCGCCAGCGCGCCGAGACTGGCGGATGTGGTCCCCCTCCCAGGATGGACAAAGGTGTTCGCCGTGGCCTTCGTCCTGGTGGGCCTCACCTACTTGAACCATGTGAAGGCAACGACCACCTGGGTGAAGCAGGTGGACTCGCTGCCCGAGCGGTTCTACGGGCTCCCCGTCTCCGGTTATCTGAGGGGGCCGGGCCGAGTCGGCTGGTTCGAGTTGATCTATCTGGCGATCGGCGTTGCGGTGATCGGGCTGACGGCTGCCAATCTCCACCGTCCGCTTCCCTTCATGCCCGAGAGTCCCCTTGGGCAGGGAGAACTGATGTACCTGGTGTTTCTCTGGTGGGTCGTGATCTTCAACTTCGAGCGCGCCCTGGTGGGCTTCGTGCCCCAGCGGATCGTGACGGAGGGGACGATTACTTTCAACGCCGTGGTCTGCACTGTTCTTATGGCGCTGGGGGCGCAGTTGGTCGGGGTACGAGGACTGGTTCCCGAGCCGTCCTCTTTCGCGCCATGGATCTGGCGGACGGTGTTGCTGGGCTCGGGGGGCGCGGTGCTGATGACCTTCACCGGATGGTGGGCCAAGGGTCTGCTCTACGGCCCCCGGCATGCCCCCGGCGCAGGGCTCCACATCCGATTCGGACCCAATGCCACTGCGATCAAAGAAAAGCCGAGACCGGGCGACCAGCATCCGTGAGGGACCCATCGAACGGTCCCGAAAGGCCTCCCACGATCGTGGCTCTGACCCAGGCGCTTCAGGCGCCTGGCATCGTCGCACGGCTCCAGTTCCTGATCTGACGCTCGCGTCGCGCGGCCCTCGGCGGCTGGCCGCCGTGCACAGCACGTGCCCCCCGACTCACTTCGCTCAAGCCCGGATCCGCCGCTTGGGCTGCCCCTTTGCTGGCTGGGCTGCCATGAGCAAGCCTGAGGCGAAGCGAAAGGCGCGTCGGTGGCCTGCCATGAGCAAGCGCCGAGTCTATCGAGGCGCGCGTCGAATGGTGGAGGCGGGGGGAATCGAACCCCCGTCCGAAGAGCAGGTCACTTCAGTCTCTACGAGCGTAGCCTGTGTTTCAAGTCTCGCGGCCCGGGCAACCCGCAGGCAGGTCTTCGGTCCGCCAGCCCGCTAAGTTTCCCTTAGCCGGTCGCAGGCACCCCGGCCAGGTAGCCGATGTTGTTGACGCCCTTCCTCGGCCCATCGGCGCAGCCTCGGAGGGCGTGCTGCTACTTAAGCAGCGAGTGCCAGTTGGTTGGCGTTTGTAAAGGTCCAGTGTTTAACGAGGCGTCTGGGACCTCGGCTCGCAACTGAAGCGCGCTGACTCCCCGTCGAATCCATTCGCCCCCACAAAGAGGGGTGGGCGCGTCCAACTCGCGCCTATACATAGTATACCACATTCGGCCCATCCGCGTCCACCTACTCACATGCCTCCGCAGGCCCGGTCAGACACCATTTCTGTTCCAGTAGCGCAGCCGAGCGCCACTACCGCCTCTATGGTGCACCAGGCGTCGTCGGCCTTTGGATTGCTTCGATGGTGCCCTCCGCTGGCCTTGAACCGCCAGAAACCCTCCGGGTGCTGCTTCTCAATGAGCGACTCGTAGAGGTCGCCCAAGAGGGAATGGCGGAGTGTGAAACCGACCGCCCGCAGCGCCGGAATGAGCAGCGTCTCGTCGCAGCGGTAGCAGTGGTCCCGGTGATACCCGTGGCGGATGATCTTGTCCTTGTGCTTCGCGAAGACCGCCAGCGCGCGCTTCGTGATCGCGTGCGTCTTTTTGATGAGGCCGGCGTGGGCGAGGCACGCAAACACCCAGGGAGTGCCGGACCAGATGCAGTAGGGCGCCCGCTTCCCCACGTGATCGCAAATCCAACCGCCGTTCTCCTTCTGCCCCTCACGCATCACCCTCAGCGCCCTCTGCACGCTCGGGTGCTCGGTCAGTCCGAGGTCCATTAGCGCCTTGGTCACATAACCCGTCACGCACGGCGTCCACCGTTCTCGGGCTGTTCCGCGGTCTATCATTTTCGCGTGCGGGTGCCGGTAGCCGCCCGTCGGCACTTGGTAGTTGAGCAGGTTCTTGACTGCCTTCCTCACGGTCGGGTCTTCCATCCCGTAGCCCATCTCGAGCATCTGGTGGAGGCAGTAGTGGTGCAGGTGTATCCACGGAATGCAGGCGAACGAGCCGTCGGGGTTCTGGCGGGCGCGGACGTCGTGCACGAGGGGCGAGGCGTCGCGCTGCCTTTTCCACTTGCGCACTTCCGGGTCACTCCTCGGCTTGCCCAAGATGCGGACAAGGGTCTGGTACTTCACCCACGCCGGCTGCCGTTCCGCCAGCAAGTACTCGAGAGGGTTGTACTTCAGATGCCGGAAGTCCATCTCCATAGCAATCGCCCCAACGGCTTTCTCGCTTCGCCCCCCCGCGACACCGGCACCGCCCACGGTCTCAACCAGGGCAGCGCGCGGGGGCTCGGCCGCTCTGGCAATGTCGTTTGTGCTGCTCGCTAGACGCCGAGAATCTCCCTCACCATCGCTGCGTTCTCGGCTACCTGGTTCTTGTCGCGCGGGAACATCCCGACCACCACCGCGTCCGTCGGCTTGATCGCCGCGAACGCCTCGCGGAAAGTCTGCCTCACCTGCTCGGGCGTCCCGCACCTGCGGCTCGCCGCCATTATCTTGAACCCCAAGCACGGCTTGCGCACCTGCCGCATTACCGCCGTCATCTTCGGCGGGTCCTCCGCCGGATACCGGTCGCGCGCATAGGCGTTCTGCTCCGTCGCCGGCGCGCTCTTGTACCCGCGCGCCAGATTGTAGAAGCAGCACATGTAGAAGTCCGTCTCCCAGCCGTGCTCCTCCGCGTAGAGCGCCACTTCGGGTATGTGTGTCCCCACTCCCGCGAGCAGGCCGTGGTCCTTGATGCACTTCACCATGTCGGCGACGACGTCAATCTTCCCGGTGTGCCAGGAGTTGTCCGTGTGCGTGCCGTGGTGGTAGATGGCGACCGGCTGGTAGCGAGCGATCTCTCCGATGTTGGCGCGGATGTCCGCGAACTCGGACGCCGTCTGCGCGATCCACTGCATCTTGCCCCCCCCGAGCCGGTGCTCCAAGTACATCCTCATCTGATGCCGGTCGCCCCGCGACTGCACCGTGTTGATCCCCTGCGCCCAACACTCATCCAGTATCGCCTGTAGCCGCGGCATGGTGTAGTACTCAATCATCGCCTGATCCAACTCGCCGCTCACGTGGGAGAAGCCGCTGAACGGATTCCCTCCGCAAATCAGCCTGGTCACCTGTAAGGGCACGGCATGCCGTGCCCCTACTCCGATCGTGATCGTCGGCAGCATTTCCATGGGCAGCATTCTACAACAACGGGTAGCGATTGAAACCGGCGCGCGTGCTACTTACCACAGTCCCACGTTCACGCGCTTGATCTCCAGGTCTTTCCCAGCCCTGTTTACCACCGTCAACCCATTCCCGCCCGCTCGCAGCACTTCGCCTCCGGCCCGAAAGATGCGGCAATCCCCCTCCGCCGGCACCTGCTCCGCAAACCAACCAAGCGTGTACTCGGCGAATACCGTCGCCCGCCGAGGGGTAGGGGACTCCGGCACTTCCTCCCCATTGAGCAGCAGCCCCACGTCCCCTCGGCTCTGCACCAGAAACATGGCCCGCCACGCCGGCAGGGCCGCCGCCGGAACGTGCAGCGCCAACTCCACCTGCTCTCCGGCCGGCACGCCCACCGGCAACTCTCCCGGCAAGTCCACCTGCGCTATGCGATGCATCGAGTGCGGCACCGAGAACAGCAGGGGCTTCTTCGCGCAGCCTTGCGGGTCCTCCAGACCCTCGAGCCAATGGTACGGCCGCGCCACCAAGTATTCGTTCCAACAGGCAAAGTTGAAAAGGTAGAGCCCATCCGCGCCGCAGCCGTAGAGGCTCAACGCCGCCCCGCGCAGCGACTCCGGGCAGTGCGCCTGAGGCCCGTGACCGTGCTCGATGTCAGCGTAGATGGGCACGGGGTGAGCGCCCAACTCCGCGCGCAATTCCTCTATCGGCATCCACCAATCGGTCGTCAAGAACGGAGTCGCCACCAGAAAGTCAACCAGCCCCTGCCGCGCCCACTCCGCTATGTCCAGCCCCACCCGGCGGCAACCGGCGAGGTTCGTCGGCACCCGCGCCGAGAGCAACATGCGCCTCCCCGTGCTCTCGACGAGCGCCTTCACCTGCGCCGTGAACTCGGTCAGTATCCCGCGCTTCTCCCATACCTCCTCGGGCGTGCCGGACAGGTGCCGCGGGAACCGCATCCAGTCCAGTTGCAGCCCATCCACCTCGTACCAAGTCGCCAACTCCCGCATCGTCGCCAGAATGTACTCGCGCACCTCCGGCCGCGAGTAGTCGAGGCAGTAGCACATCCAGTCGGCGCGCCTCTCGCGCACCGCTTGGGCGTCAACGATGTAGTCGGGGTGTTCTTTCTTGAACTCCGCCGTGCCCGAGTAGTTGGGATCGTCCGCCCCGTGCACGTCATTCATCCGGTAAGTGATGAAGGTCTCCTTGCCGGCTCGCCGCAAACCTCGCAGGAACATGCCGAAAGGGTCTTTGCCTTGCGCGTGCGCGCGCACGAGCAGTTTCGCGTCCTCCCACACCTCCCCCACCTTGGTCGGGTAGTAAAACTTCCCCGGCCCGTTCGGGCAGACCATGTAGGTCGTCACATTGGCGGGACACTCCTCCGCCGCCGCCGCCACCGACGCCTCCACGTCCTCCCCCAGGTCCAGCAGGAACAGATTGGTCCCGTCGTTGTCCAGCAACAGCCTCCGCGGCATCCTTGCGCCTCCCTGCCGACGCCCGGCGTGCCGACACTCGTCAGTGCCGGGGGTTGCGCACAGAATACCACGCTCCCGCGCCTTGCTGTCCTCCGTGTCTGCTGAGGACGCCGGGGCCGGGTGGTGTCCGCCCCGTGTCTTGGGCAATCATGGGCACCCCCGCCCAAAGCCGACGCACGGCGAGTATAATGTGTGCGGAATCGGCTGATGGGCGAGGTACACTGCGGGGTTGCGGCGAAGCGAGACCCGTTTAGTTTCAAGTGG
>CAZGSV010000067.1:0-18199 GCA_964528605.1 uncultured Armatimonadia bacterium | reverse complement strand
AGCAGTTCGGTCATCTCCAGGACGTGGGTAGTAGTGCCGCCGTCGGTGCCGACGGAGAGCAGGATCATGTCGGGGCGCAGGTTGCGGATTCTCTGGATGCGCTCGAACTCCTCGCGGCCGTCGTCCACGGCGATGACATCCATGACGATGGCTCCGGCGCCCAGAGCGGCGCGCTCGGCGCTTTCCGCGGTCATGGCGCGGATAACGCCCGCGACCATCATCTGCAGGCCCCCGCCGGCGCTGCTGGTGGACACGTAGGCGTCGCAGCCGACATCGCCTTGACGGGGAACGGCGACGCGGCCCGCCTCGATGAGGCGTAGGCCCGTGAGTTCCTCAACTTCGCGCGTGGCGTTGAGCACGCCGACGGTGACGTCATCGAACGGGGCTTCGACGGTGGTGGGCGCCTCCCCGCGGGCGAGCAGCCGGTAGCCGCCCTGGTCGCGCACGATGACGATGGCCTTGGTGGTGGTGCTGCCGCAGTCGGTAGCGAGGATGATCTCTTCGGGCATAGGGGAAGCCATACGCGACCGGCGACACTATACATGGGCGCCCAACCCCGGCGTCAATCGGGCGGAGGCGTTCGCGGCACTTGCCACGCGCCGCGGAGCCGCGTAGTCTAGGGTTGTGGCGGTCCGCCGGCAGCACTGCGGCCGGTGGGTGTGCTGGCCTTGGCGGCGACTACTCCCCCTCTCTCGGCGGGCGTCTCGGATTGTACACCTAGGAGGCAAACAATGGACCTCAACTGCGGCCAACTGGCATGGCCCGACATTCAGCAAGCGATTGACGAGGACTACATCGCCATTCTGCCGCTGGGCTGCATCGAACAACACGGCCCGCATTTGCCGCTGGACACTGACGGCGGGCCGGCGCCGGAGGCCCTCGAGTCGGCACGAGACAAGTACGGGGTGAAAGCCCTGCTCCTGCCGCTGATGCCCTATGGGCCCGCGTGGGAACACATGGCGTTTGCCGGCACGATCAGCCTGACCTACGAGACCTGGCTGCGGGTCATTCGCGAGATCGTGGCGTCGCTGATCCAGCACGGCTTTCGAAGAGTGCTGGTGGTGCCCGGCTGCGGTGGGCACTTTGGCATCGAGGCGGCGCTAATCGAACTGTGGGCGAGCGCGCGGCGCGAAGGGCGGGACGTGGTGCTCGGGGTCAAGCCGGTGGGGCCCGGGCCGGAGGTCATGCAGTTCGCGATGAAGGCGTTCCCGGGCTTGGGCGACTTTCACGCGGGCGAGGGCGAGACCTCAATCGCGCTGGCCTCGCGGCCACACTTGGTTCGTCGCGATCGTCTGGCGAAGCCGGAGATGAAAGGCCGACCGCAACACGAGTGCTTCTGGTGCCGAATGGAGGAGTTCTCCGCGAGCGGCGCGACCGGCGACCCCACCCGAGCCGACGCCGAGGTGGGGAAGCGCCTAATCGAACTGATGAACGAGGACTTCGCTCGCTACCTGAAGGAGTGGGACGAGCAGACGCGCGAGCGCCCACGGTGATGGCGCCCAGTCTCGGGCATGAAGGGGCTCTGTTGAGAAGCCTGTAGCCGCACGAAAAGCCCACCGGAATGGTGGGGGCAGGTAGCGCCCCGACTCCGGGCCGGGCCCCCTGAGGACGGAGGGTTTGGCCCGCTACCCCAAGGCCTGCGCCGAGGCTTGCAGCCGCGCGTGTACCACCCACGTGCACAGTGCACCTGTTGCCGCTACCAACGAGTCTTCACTCGGTTCTCAATTAGCCGCCCTTGCCCTCACCGTAGAACTGCGGCGGCTGCGGCGATATCTCAAGTCCCGTACCTGCCACCCACACCTTTCTCAGGACAGGCAGACACAGCACACCGAGGCTAAGCAGGGCGACAGGCGCGAGCGGAGGCCAGTAGATCCGTACCCAGAACGACGCGATGGTCATAGCGATCAGCGCCACCATCAACAAGAGCACGAAGAACAGTCCGGCGACGCGCCGCCACGGGCTTGACCTCCAAAAGGCGACGATAACTGAGGCGGCGCCCCAGTCTCCGTGCCCGAGCAGCGCTTCCTTGATGGCCGTCACGGGCTTGATGCCCCGCCAATCGTAGTCGAGGGCGATGTCGAGGGCCTCAAGAGCCTCCGCGTGCTTCCCCAGCCGCTGAAGCGCACCGGCCACAAACCAGGCGTAGTACCGTGCCCACGACATCCAGTACTGGCCCGAGTTGGGCGGGGTTCCATCCGGCTGAACCTCCTGCGGATCCCGCTGAGCCAGACGCTGCGCGCACTTGACGGCCTCTCGGTAATGATCAGCGGCGTCGTTGTATCGCTTCTGTCGCCAAGCGATATCCCCACACGCGCTGTAGGCGTAGGTGAGTTTCTCGTCCACGTCACCCGTCAGCCGTTGAACCAGATCGAGCGCCGTCTCGGCCAGTTGTCGCGCTTCGTCGTAATGCTGCGGCCCCAGGCGCACCAGCAGGACGGCGAGGTCGTGGGCCGGGCCCCACTCGCCGGGTTGTTTCGCAACCAGATCGCGCAGGATAGGCTCTGCCTCCGCCTCCCTGCCGTCGCGTATCAGCTGCCAGGCTCTCTGGTCGTCCGCGCCCCAATCGTCGTTACTAGCCACAAGCCCTCAGCCGCCCTTTTCGAGGGCGCCGCGGACAGCCGAGACGAACTCCTGCGCGCGGGTGAGGAGGGCGGTGGCGTTGTCACGCGGGATACGAACGGTTGCCTCGTAGTCAGCGACCTGGCGCTGACGGAAGGCCTCGACCAGATCGCGGTGCAGGGCAGGGTCCAGTCGCGCCGTCTTGGCGAACCGTTCGCCGAAGGCGGCCACCACTGCGCGGTGACTCTTGAAGCGCAGCCCTTCGGCCACCAGCAGAGCCTCCGCCGCGTAGAACATAGCGTAGTAGGAGCGAGAGACTGAGATCTCTGCCCAGCCCTTTTCCAGAAGCATCCTCGCTGCTTGGAGGCTTTCCTCGGCCCTCCCCATTAGGTCGCCAACCGCGGGCCTCACGTGACCAATACACCTTCCTCGCGCACACAGTCGAGGAAAGCGCTGTCACGCTCGCGCCAATCCTGGTCACGGATGGGAATCAGCGATAAGAGTTCGCCATATTCCAGGCAGATGTCTGAGACCAGCGCTGAGGTCCTTGTGATCTCCTCGAAGGGGGAGGCGAAATCGTCGAGGACAAAGAGGACGTCGAGGTCGGAGTCGGCGGTCGCCTCGCCCCGGGCGTGGGAGCCGAAGACAACCAGACCCTTGAGGCGCGGGCCGTAGAGTTTCTCAAGGCCCTGGCGAACCTGTTGGAGGATGCCCTTCACGCGCTCGGTCATCGCGGGGTCGTCACCGTAGGGATATTGTACTCGCCTGGGCCGTTCGTTGCCAGCCCCTGGGCGTGCCACAGCGCCGCTCCCGACGCGCGCCGCGTCGCGGGCGGATTAAGAATCCGCCCCTACGCCGCACTGCGTGCGGCACACGAGACGTGAGGCTGGGGCGTAGTGGTTGTCACGACCGCGCCCTCCACCCGATAGGAGGTAGGGACGGGATCTTACTTGTGCCCCGTAGGCCAGCACCGGTGGCCGCAGGAGCATCCCGTCCGCGCCGCCAACGGCGGCGGATGGCAGCCAGGTCGGCTGGGCGCTCCTCCCGGTCTGTGACCGGCCGGGCGGAATAGGATTCCGCCCATACGTACTGCGCCGGGGCCACGCTCGGCGAAACCGGATCGACGCCCGGCAGGCGTCGGCTCGCGGCAGGAATGCCGCTCCTACGGGGCAATCAACGGGCAGGTTACCCTATGAACTGCTCGAGGTGCTTGCGCGCGATGATGAGGCCCTCGGCCTCGGAGGCGCCGCGGTAGATGGGATCGTGCCGGCCCTCGATGTCAAGGTTGCCGTTGTAGCCCACCTCGCGCAGCGCGGAGACGATCTGCTTCCAGTCCGCCTGCCCCATGCCCGGCGTGCGATGGCGCACCGCGCCGTGCTCGAGAATGCCGTTCACCTTGCACTCGCGCCACACCACCTCTGCGTCCTTGGCGTGCACGTGGAAGATGCGCTCGCCGTAGCGGTAGATAACCTCGAGGTAGTCCTGCAACATGCAGATGAGGTGCGAGGCGTCGTACTCGAGGCCGAGATTGTCCGTGGGCACAGCGTCGAACATCAGGTCCCAGGCCTTGGGGCAGTAGGCGATGTTGATGCCGCGGAAGGGGAAGGAGTCAAACATGGGGCAGTTCTCGAAGGCGATACGCAGGCCTTTGTCGGCGGCCTTTTGCGCCAGCGGCGCGAAGACCTTCTTGAACATGGGGATGTTGTCGGGGATGTCCTTCTCGGGGTCGCGGCCGGCAAAGGTGCAGAGCGTGTTGACGCCCATGAGTTCGCACAGCCGGAGCAAGTTCTCGAGGTGCTTGGCGTTGCGCTCGCGCTCGGCGGGCTTGGGGGAGAGGTTGTTCTGGTAGTTGCCGACGGCGGAGACCTCGAGGCCGCGCTTAGCGAAATCGTCCTTGGCCTTGAGAATGGCGTCCTTCTTGGTGACGGCGGGATCAAGCGGGGCGCCGTGGCCGACGATCAGTTCCACGGAGCCAAAGCCGCACTGCTTCGCAAGGGCGAGGTCTTCCTTGGTGTAACTGCAAAGAAAGCCGATTCGCATTGCACAGGCCTCCTGGCTTGGGATACATTGGCGGCGCTGGCCGCCGTTGGCCTGGCAGTGTGCCACAGGCAAGAGTGCGTGACAATCAGATCGGCGGCAGCGGGAGGAACCGCAATGTTGGCAGCAGTCTTGCTGGTCGGGTTGTCTCTTGCCGGAGGGGAGCCGGCGGCTGCGCAGGTGCCGGCGCTGGCGTTCTACCGCTACGAGGCGGAGCGCCCGCTGGCGCCGGAGCGCGCTCTAGTGGAGGAAACGGACGCCTACTCGCGCTACCATTTGCGCTACCAGAGCGTCAGCGGGCAGACGGTGACGGCCATTCTGCAGGTGCCCAAGGGGGACGGCCCCTTCCCGGCGGTCATGGTGCAGCACGGCTGGGGCGCGAGCAAGACCGTGGACTACGTTGACATGCCGGCGCGGCTGCTCGCCGGCCAGGGATATGTGACGCTGGCGATTGACGCGGCCAATCACGGAGAGCGCGCGGGAGAGGGGCTGCCCAACGACCTGTTCAACCTGGCGTCGGTGGAGTCGAGGCGCGCCTTCGTGCAGACGGTGATTGACCTGCGGCGCGGGGTTGACTACCTGCAATCGCTGCCGGAAGTGGCGGGCGACCGCATCGGCTATCTGGGCTTCAGCATGGGGGCCATCATAGGGGCGGTGTTCTGCGGCGTGGAGGAGAGGGTCAGGTGCAGCACGTTGGTGGTCGGAGGGGGGAACCTGCGCGCCCGTTTCAACGAAGGCGATCCGGAGGTCATCGCGGAGAACGAGGCGATTGTGGAGCCGTGCCGCTACGTCGGCATGATCGCGCCGCGGCCGGTGCTATTCATCAACGGCAAGCGCGATGACGTGATCGGGCGCGAGTCCGCGGAGGCGCTGCAGAACGCGGCCCGAGAGCCGAAGCGGATCGTGTGGTACGACTCGGGCCACTACGACCTGCCTATTGCCGAGACGCTGCAGGAGTTAGGCGCCTTCTTCGCCGCCAACCTCAACTCCCCCTAGCGCAGCAAACCCACCCTCAATTACGCACTTCTAAGTACGTCCCCAATGTGGCGTAACTTCCGAGTTATGCACTTCTAAGTACGTCCCCGATGTGGCGTAACTGGCTGCCTAGGGGAGGGTTAGAAGGAGGGAGTCGCCCTTGCGGATGGCGGAGAGGGAGCGGGTGTGGCCGGGTGCGACGACTTGCTCGAAGTGAGAGGGCGCGCCGGTGGCGGGCAGGCGGAGCGTGGCCGGCACCGTGCTAAAGGCGCGCAGAATCTCAGCCTCCCGCTCGACCCAGACGATGCCCGGCAGCCGCACCTGCATTCCGGGCCATAGATCCGCGACCCAGAACATCGTTCGGCCGTCGCCATCGGCGTCAGTGAAGGCGGACAAAGGTTCCGCGCCGCCTAGTGTGAACGTGTCCTCATCGAGGCCAAGGATGGGGAAGTAGGCGGTCTTGGCCTCGTTGAGCAGCGCGCGCCCGACGAGGGGCATACCGGCGAAGTGGATGCCGTAGCCTCCCAGCCGCATGGTGGCCTTCAGCGTGCGCCCTTTCTCGTCTGCGGCCACCACCTGGCCCTTGCCCTCGAGCGGAGCAACGTCCCCGAGGCTTATCAGCGCGCCGCGCGGATGCGCAGCGATGCCCTTGATGGTGTAACTGGTCGAGTGGCTGCCCTCCCACGCTACGAGCACCTGGCCGACCATGCTCTCCGGCCGGGCTATGGGCCGGTCAATCACGAGCGTGTTCCCCTTGTGGTTGATCTCCAGAATCCGGGCGACAACCGGCCCCGAGGATTCCACGGACCACTCCCTAGTGGCCAGCAAGGAACCGTTGACCAGCGTCGCGGCGCGCAGCCCTCCCTCGTCCTCGGCGAAAGCCGCGAACTCGGCGGCTGCGGTGATGCCGCGAGGGAGCCGCATCTGCTGGTCCGGCTGCGGATTGCTGACGAGCACGTCCGTGCGGTCAGCCAGGCGAACGCGAACCGCGACCGCGCCCTCCGGCGCCTCCAACGGCTGCAAGCGGCTGACACTGCGCAACGTGCGCTTTCCGTGCACCGGCTCGAGCACGCCGGCGAAGGCACTGGTGAGGTCTTCACCGCGATTGCGCAGAACGAGGTACTGAATGGTGCGGTAGTTGCCCTCCCTAATCTCGGGTTCGGCATCGCAGACGATCGCCTGCTGGGCCGTGCCCTCCAGAGCGTGGAACCAGAGAGCCGGCCCCCCCCGCTTGCCCCAGCCTACCGCGAAGCCACCGCGCAGTTCGGCGAAACGGGGCGACGAAAGGTACTGGAAACCGTTGTCAGGGTCCTCCGCGCCGAAGGGAATTTCTTCGCCGGCCAGAGTGCCCGGGCGCGGCTCACCGAAGACGATCCCGCGCGTCCGCACCGCGCAATCGCCCAGGCCGTGCATGAGGTAGTCGTGCTGCTCGCCGCCGCTGACGCGAAAGACGTCCAGTAGGTAGGCGTCGCCGTCGCCGGCCTCCACCATGGCCACCGCGCGGCGATACTGTGAGACCATCTCCGGGTAGACGACCTCCGCGGAGGCGTCCATGAGCCTGAAGGTGGGCGACTCGGCGAGGGTGTTCAGGTGGCCGGCCGGCTTGCCGTGCTGAGGCTCGCCGTTGACCATCACGATGTTGTGCGAGGGCGAGCCGCGCGTCCACAGGTCGGCCTTGTGGCCCCAGTGCGCCGGATAGCCCATCTCCGGCGTAAAGGCGACGCCGCGCGCGAGGTACTCGATGTTGAGGCGGTCGAGATGGCCGTGCCAGCCGCCCTGCGACCCGTAGTACATGGTCACCGCGTGCGCGCGCTCGCCGGAGCCGGCATCCAGAATGGACATTCCCCAGCCCCCGAGGTCGCGCGACCGGAGGCCGAGGTCCTTCGCCCGCTCGCGCAGTTGCTCGGCCCCTTGGTCGGAGATGCCGGGGTAGAGCGCCTTGGGGTCCACGCCCATGCGGATGAGCACCTTGGCGAAGCGCTCGTCGCCGTACTCGCGAAAGGCGCGGCGGAAGTTCGCCTCGTCCCAGATTTTGCCCTGCGGCGGAATGTTGCCGTTGCAGTCGCCGATGCTGGGCGCGTAGTCGCCGGCGACCGTCACGTCAATGTAGTAGTCGGACATCCTCTTGAGGCGCCCGTCCGCCCAGAGGTCGTAGCCGAGGGGGCGCAACTGATCGGCGAGATCGTAGAAGCTGCTCCACCAAATGCCATTGTAGCCGGGGGTGTTTTCGGAGCCGGCGCCGTCGCGGGTGACGCCGTTGTAGAGCAAGGTGCCCATCTCACCCCCACCCCACATCACCCAGTCAACCATCTGCTGGGTGGTGAGGCCTTTGGCCGGGTCCTCGTTGTCCAGCACCTTCGCTAGGTGCAGGAGGGTGGCCTGGTGGGTCATGTTGCTGTGGAGTTTCCCGTCCATGATGGCGCGGGCGCCCTCTTCCACCAGATTGACGCGAATGAACTCAGTTGGGTTCTCGATGCCCTTGGCGCGACAGAACTCGACCAGGGCCGGCTCCCCGAGCGCGTCATAGGCGTCGTCGAAGGCAGTGGCGAAGGTGGCGGTGTTGCCCACTTCCCAGATGTAGTCGAGGATCTTGCCGGGGATGGCGGCGGGCCACTTGCCGTTGTGGTAGGCCTGGGTGGAGTAGTCCATCTGGGGGTAGATCTGCGCCAGCCGGGCAAGCATCACCCCCGCTTTGTGGCCCACCGCGGCATCGCCGGTGCGCAGGTAGAGGCGAGCGACGTTGGCGACGCCGGAGATGACGTCGCGGCGCCAGCGCTGCCAGAAGACGTAGTAGCCGACGAACCAGTAGCGGTTGCCTTCGGCGTCCAGCCAGCCGTAGCCGTCGTCCACGTAGGGCTGGGTGGTGTCGAGTTTCTCCTTGCGGCCGGCCTTGAAGTGGGCCTCGAAGTCATTGGTGGGATAGACTTCGCCGCCCACGGGGCACTTGACCTTGAAGGGGGCATCGGGCGAGATGATCCAGGGGTAGTGGCCGCCGAGGCGGAAGATCTCCTTGCCGTGGATGGGGCAGTCAAAGCCGAAGCGCACGTTGAGGGCGCGCGGCAGGTCCGGGGGGGGAATGAACTCCCAGAGTTCCTCGTCGGACATCGCCATCAGAGGAGCGGTGGCCTGCCGCAGTGACTCAACGAGGGCCGGGTTGTCGGGGGCCGCACGCAAGGCGGCAAGTTCCTCGTCGCTGGTGAGGGAGCGACGAGTCTTGGCGTCCGCTTGCGTAGCCAGTAGGAGGGGAACGGCGCACAGGAGCAGCATGCGAGCGAGCGAGAGCGTCATCGGACAGACCCGCCTCCCTTGTGCACCCCAGGACAAGCAACCTCAAGGCGCAGCGGGGGGACGCTGTCCGGATTCACATCCGTCGCCGGGGTGGCTGTTGGGTGTTGTTTCTATTTCGCCGACTCGACGATGCCGGGCTCGAGGCTCTGGAACTGCTCGAGCCAGGCGAGTCGGTCGCGCTTGGTGTGGTCCACCAGCCGCTGCCGTTCTTCTTCGGAATAGAAGCGCCGCGGGTTGTAGGCCGCGAGGTCAATGCCCTCTATCTCGTTGGCGGGCACCAGGTAACCGAAGTCGGCCTCCCGCTCCCATTCGATGGTGTTGCGCAGCACGGCGCGCAGCAGAGCGGCCGACTCGTTGACCGAGGGATGGAGTGCGGGGCGCACGACCTCGCGGTCGCCCTCGGGCCGCTCGCGCACGATCTCCCCCACGCCGCCGGTGTTGAGCAGGTAGCCCTCCATGCTGGCTCCGTTCGCCTTCACCATTTCGTAGAAGCGGTTGCCTTCGGCGACCTCGCTGCCGACGATGAAGGGGTTGGTGCCCACTTCGTTGATGGTCTGGCCGGCGCGCCGGGGGTCGCCGCCGCTGCTCTCGACGGACTCGCCCAGCATGAAGGCAGCGGCCAACTGCTCCGGGGTGAGTTTGGCCAGCAAGGGGACCACAGCATTGCGACGCACGATGAAGACGAAGAGGCAGCGGTCCACCTCGGACGCGGGGGGGGTATTGATGCTCTCGCTCTTGTACTCGCCGAAGTCGTCGCGCTGCATGACGCCGCGGCCGTTGCCGGTGAGGGTGGTATCGTTGAAGTCCACGTTGCCTTGGTAGTCCACCAGCACGTTCTCGAAGATGGTGTTGGCGCTGGTGGCGGCGCGGTAGATGAGGGGCTGGCTGTTGGGCTCGAGCCCCTCGGTCTTCAGGTAGAAGCCGCGCTCGGTGCCGAGGGTGGCGCCGTCGGGGCTCAGGAAGACGACGTCGTCTTGGGCGATGGCGGTGCGTTCGCCCGGGAGGTTGAGGCCGTGGTCATGACAGGAGTGGGTGGTCTTGCCCGTGGCGGTGAGCCCGAAGAAGAGCATGGCGATCTCCTGCATCTTGCCGGTCCTCATGTCCACCGCGCGCACGGTCTTGGAGCCGGCGTGGAGGCCCAGCATGCCCCTTTGCTTGGCGTTCAACATCGCCATGCGCAGGAAGCCTTTCTTGGCCTCGCCGTAGTAGTCGCTGCCCAGGACGAAGGTGACGTTGACCTCGGGGAGAACGAGCATCTGCCGATGCATCTCGGGCCACTCGGGGACGTACACTAGGTGCTGGACGGGGCTGCCCTCCGGCTGCGCCTCGAAGAGCGTCTGGCAGACCATGTGGGAGAGGCGGCACATTTCCGGTCGGTGGACCGAGACCGTCAGCACACAGCGGGGGCGAAAGTCGCCGTTTTGCCCCATGGTGCGTTCCACACAGACCAAGGGCGCGCGGCGCACGTAGCGCAGGACGGCGGCGACGGTCTCTTGCCAATTGTCGAGAATCTCGCGCTGGCGCGCACTGAGCACGCGCTGGCGCACCGCCTCGCTGCCGATGTACACGGTAAGGCCCGCGGAGCGGTTCTTGACCGCGGAGACGAAGTTGCAGGAGCCCCACTGAGTGCGCGCGCCGAAGGGTTCCGCTCGCCGTTTGAGTTCCTCGGGGGTTAGCGACTCTACATTGGGCTGCGCGCACAGCCCGGCGACGGCCTTCAGGACATCCTGGGGGCTCAGTGGCAACAGGTTCCTCCTTCCTACTGCGGCACGAACTTGTGTAGATACCACACCCCGCGCCAAAAGGCAAGGGGGCCGCCTCGGGGGGTGCGGGCCCTCCCAGCCGGCGCCTCCGGGGCCGGTGCCGTTGACCCTCCCCCCAGCCATACCTATAATACCAGCCGGTCCCCCGGATGAATTCGTTTGCCTTCATTCTGCATCCTCTGAGCGTGGAAGACGCGTTCCGCAAGTACCCCTGGGCACGCGTGCTGCCCGGGGCCTGGGTAGAGCGTGCGATGGCTCTCACGCGGCCGCGCGTGCTGTCGGAGATCACCGGACTGCGATCGGCGACCGGCGCCGAGGCGCGTGGCTGGTTCGTGGTGTTGCCGCTCACCTCGCGGCTGCTGACCGCGCTGCCCGCGGAGCGCACGGTGCCACGGGTGCTCGAGACCTGTAAGTTGGCTGCCTCCGTGCTGAAGCCGGACATCATCGGGCTGGGCGCCTTTACCAAGGTGGTGGGAGACGCCGGGGTGACCGTAGCCAAGGAACTGAGCGTGCCGGTGACCACGGGCAATTCCTACACCGTTGCCACCGCCATCGAGGCGGCGCTGCTCGGGGCCGAGAAGATGGGTCTGGATCTGGCGCAGACGGGAGCGGCGGTGGTGGGCGCGGCGGGCAGCATCGGCCGGGTCTGCGCCAAGGCGCTGGCCCGCCAGGTCGCCCGCCTGGAACTGGTTGACATCAGCGAGGAGCGTCTCCAGCCCGTGCTGGAGGAGATTCGCAGCGATGTGCGCACCAAGGCGGCGGTCACCGCTTGCTCTCAGGTCCCCGAGGCGCTGCAGCGCTCGCGCCTGGTGGTCAGCGCGACGAGCGCGGTGGGGGCGGTCATCCACCCCGGCGACCTACAGCCGGGCACCGTAGTCTGCGACCCGGCCCGCCCTCGGGACGTGTCGGCGGAGGTGGGGCGCGTGCGTGACGACGTGCTCGTGGTGGATGGAGGCGTGGTGGAGGTGCCGGGCGAGGTTGATTTCCACTTCAACTTCGGCTTCCCGCCGCGGACGGCGTACGCCTGCATGGCGGAGACGATGATTCTCGCTTTGGAGGGGAAGTTCGAGTCCTTCTCGTTGGGCCGGCAACTGAGCGAGGAGAAGGTGGAGGAGATCGCGGCGCTGGGTAGGAAACACGGTTTCCGTCTCGCAGGGCTGCGGGCGTTCGAGCGGGCGGTTACGGACGAGGAGATAGCCGCCATACGCGAACGCGCGCAACGCCGCCGCTCCTCCGCCCTCACTAGGTAGGGCGTCGCCCTACTGGTACAAGAAGTATGATCCCCCTCAGAGACCGGCTGCGGTCCCGTTCTTTCCCTGTCGTTACCATCGGCCTGATTGTGGCCAATGCGTTGGTCTTCCTGCTGGAACTTGAGGCGCAGATGCATGGCGGGCCAAAGGCGCTCGGGCAGTTCATGTATCGCTACGGCATCGTCCCCTCGGCCTTGCTCCATCCTTCCCGCTACGGCGAGGCGGGCACCTACCTCGCACTCCGCAGCCTGATCACCACCCAGTTCGTGCACGCGGGGTTCCTCCACGTGGCCATGAACATGTGGTTCCTTTGGGTGTTCGGGGACAACGTGGAGGACGCGCTGGGGCACGCACCGTTTCTGTTTTTCTACCTGGGCGCCGGCCTCGCGGGGGGGCTGCTGCACGCGCTCACCAGTCCCGCCGCGCAGGTGCCGGCGGTGGGCGCGAGCGGCGCCATCTCGGGCGTGATGGCGGCCTATCTGGTGCTGTTCCCGCAGGCGCGCATCGTGACCCTCATCTTCTTCATCTTCATCAGCGTCATCGAGATACCGGCGGCGCTGCTTATCGGCTATTGGTTCGTGCTGCAAGTGCTGTCCGGCCTGGTCTCCCTGGGCGTGCCGGCGCAAGGGGGCACGGCCTGGTTCGCGCACATCGGGGGCTTCGGGGTCGGCTACCTCATAACCAGATTGCGCCGTCGGCGACGGCCGCGGCAGCCCCGGGTGTGGGTGCAGCAGTAGGCGAAAGCAATGGACCGACTTCGCGGGCAGGTGATGCTCATCGTCAGCAGGGGCCGCCGCACATTCGAGGAACTGTGCGACCTGGCGGCAGCGGCCGTGCGGGCGGGGGTGGCGATCGTCCAGTTGCGGGAGAAGGACGTGCCCGTGATGGAGTTCATCGCCGCGGGGGAACTGCTCGCCAAGGTAGCACACGAGGCGGGGGCGCTGCTGCTGATTAACGACCGGATTGACGTGGCGCTGGCGGTGGGCGCGGACGGCGTGCATCTGGGACTGGAGGACTTTCCGATCCTGCCGGCGCGGAAGGCTCTGGGGCCGCAGCCGATTATCGGCGCTACCTGCCGCAACTCCACGCAAGCGCGACGCGCGCTGCGCCAGGGCACAACCTACGTCAGCGCGGGCCCGGTGTTCGCCTCGCCCACCAAACCGGAGTTGCGACCGCGAGGGCTGGACGTGGTGAGGCAGGTCTCGCAGGCGGTGGCACTGCCGGTTTGCGCCCTCGGCGGCCTCACCGCAGAGCGCGTGGCGCGCGTGATGGCCGCGGGCGCGGACCTGATCGCGGTCTCTTCAGCCATCACGGAGGCAGAGGACCCGGGGGCGGCGGCGCAGCGCCTGGTGGCGGAGGTTAGGCGCTGCTACTCGGCTAGGCCGCCGCGATCGCCTTGTTGAGGGCGATGCGCTGCGCCTCGCGCGCTATCATCAGTTCTTCGTCGGTGGGAATGACCAGGATGCGCCCCGGACTGTCGGGGCTGGCGATGTCGGCGAAGCCTTTGCAGGCGCGGTTCGCCTGCGCATCGCAGCGCAGCCCGATGATCTCCAACCCCTGACAGACCGCTTCACGGATCACCGCGCTGTGCTCGCCCACGCCGGCGGTGAAGACGAGCGCGTCCACGCCTCCGAGGGCCACCGCGTAGGCGCCGATGTATTTCCTGATGCGGTAGCAGTAGACGGCGATGGCTTCATCGGCGCGCTCGTCGCCCTCGGCGCGGCGCTGGAGCAGGTCGCGCATGTCGCTGCTGGTGCCGGAGAGGCCCAGCAGGCCGCTCTTACGGTTAAGGGCGGTCACGGCCTCGTCCGCGGACAAGCCCAGCCGTTCGCTCACATAGGCGACGATGGCCGGGTCCACGTCGCCCGAGCGCGTGCCCATGACCAGGCCTTCCAGAGGGGTAAAGCCCATGGAGGTGTCCATCACGGTGCCGCCGCGCACGGCGGCCATCGAACAGCCGTTGCCCAGATGGCAAGTGATGACGCGCGCGCGCTCCGGCTTCACGCCGCGGGCCGCCAGATATTCCTGGGCCTTCAGGTAAACATACTTGTGCGAGGTGCCGTGGAACCCGTAGCGGCGCAGGCCGAACTGTTCCACCCACTCTCGGGGGATGGCATAAAGATGGGCGTGCCGCGGCATGGTAGCGTGGAAGGCGGTGTCGAAGACGGCGACGGAGGGCACCTCGGGCATGAGCTCGGCGCAGGCGCGGATGCCCTGCAGGTTCGGAGGATTGTGCAGAGGGGCTAGGTCGGACCAGCGCTCGACGGCCCTCATCACGTCGGGGGTGATGGGCACGGCGCCGGTGAACTCATCGCCGCCGTGCACCACGCGGTGGCCGACAGCAGCTATCTCCGACACATCGGTCAGCACGCCGCGCTCCTTGTCGGTGAGCAACTCCAGGATCTTGCGCACCGCGTCGGTATGGGAGGGGAAATCGCCGGTGACCTCGTAGGGGGGGTGGCCGGGCCGCTGGTAGGTGATGCTCGCCTGCGTCTGGGTGGCGACGCCGATGCGGTCGGCCAGGCCCTCCGCCAACGTCTGCTCATTCTCCATGTCAATGAGTTCGTACTTTACCGAGGAACTGCCGCAGTTGATCACCAGCACATTCGGCCGCATTATCCCGCCACCGTGAGAAGCGAATCGTGTGTTGGTTCCGACATCTTGAACGCCTCTTCTAAGTCGAAGCGCCGCCTCCGGCCTGCACCGCGGTGATGGCGATGACGTCAATGACGTCTTCGGCCTTGCACCCGCGCGACAGGTCGTTGACGGGCTTGCCCAGGCCTTGGAGTATGGGACCCAGGGCGATGGCCCGCGCCAGCCTCTCCGTGAGTTTGTAGGCGATGTTGCCGGCGTTGAGGTCGGGGAAGATGAGCACATTGGCCCGCCCCGCCACCGGCGAGCCGGGGGCTTTGCGCCGGCCGATCCAGTCCACCAGGGCGGCGTCGCCTTGCAACTCCCCGTCGCACAGCAGAGCCGGAGCCAACTGGCGCACCAACTCGGTGGCCTGCTTGACCTTGTCCACCATGGGCGAACTGGCGCTGCCGTAGGTGGAGTAGGAGAGCATCGCCACGCGCGGCTCCGCTTCCAGCAGCAAGCGGCAACTGTGGGCGGAACTGACGGCGATGTGGGCCAGTTGCTCCGCATCGGGCTCCTCGACCAGGCCGCAGTCGGCGAAGATAAACGCGCCTTGCTCTCCGTACTCGCACTGCGGCACGCACATCACGAAGAAACTCGAGGCCAGGGCGACGCCGGGGGCCGTGCGCAGAATCTGCAAGGCTGGGCGCACGGTGTCGGCGGTGGAGTGTATGGCTCCGGAGACCTGCCCGTCGGCGGCGCCGGCATAGACCATCATCGCGCCGAAGTACAGGTGGTCGTTGAGCAACTTGTCCGCTTCCTCGGGGGTGAGGCCCTTGTGCTTGCGCAACTCGCACAGACGGTCGCGGTAGGCGGGGCGCTCCGGGGCGGTAGCGGGGTCTATCGTCGGCACTCCTTCAAAGGCGATTCCCGCCTGCCGGGCCGCGTCACGGACGACGTCTTCCGGGCCCAAGAGGATCGTGCGCGCCAGTTCCGACTGCCGCGCGCGGATGGCGGCCTCGACGATGCGCGGGTCCTCCCCCTCCGGGAGCACTATGGCCTTTTGCAGCCCCTTGGCGCGCGCCCGGATGCCTTGCAGGACTCTAGTGTGAGGCATCTTCTTTACCTGCCTCCGTGGCCTCCGCGGGGGGAGCAATAGCGCGGCGGCCCTCCACCACCGCGGCTCGCAGGCGCGCCAGATGCTGCTCCACGCGGTCCAGGATCGTCTGAGCGAAGGAGACCGCGTCGGCGCGCACGCTTTCCGCGGCGACCTCCGCCTGATGCATCAGTTCCGAGGCCGATTGCGAGGCCTGCTTGATGATCTCGTTCTGCTCCACCAGGCGCGCGGCCGCCTTGCGCGCCTCGGTGATGATGGCTTCGGCCTGGGCGCGCGTCTCGTTCACCACGCGGTCGCGTTCGCGCACAAGGGTGGCCGCCTTCTCCAGTTCCTCGGGCAGCGCTTGTCGCACCTTGCTGAGCAGGTCGTAGAACTTGTGCTCCACCACCGCCTTGCGCCCGACCCAGGGCACGCGGCCTGACTTCTCCACCAGCGCCTCCAGTTCGTCGAGCAATCTCTGCACCGCCATCAGGCTAGCCCTCCGATCGCAACTTTCGCCGCAGCTGCTCCTCCACCAGTGCAGGCACCATATGGGCCACCGGCCCACCCAGGCGCACGATCTCCTTGACGATGCGCGAGGAGAGGAAGGAGTACTCCGCGTCCGTCATCATGAAGAGCGTGTCCACGTCGGGGGCCAGTTGGCGATTCATCAGCGCCTGCTGCAACTCGAACTCGAAATCGGAGATGGCGCGCAGACCCTTAACAATGAAATCGGCCTGGCGCTCCCGCACGTAGTCCACCAGCAGGCCCGAGAAGC
Organism: uncultured Armatimonadia bacterium; assembly: GCA_964528605.1. GTDB lineage: Bacteria > Armatimonadota > Zipacnadia > CAZGSV01 > CAZGSV01 > CAZGSV01. The sequence continues at coordinate 1,879 of CAZGSV010000067.1, read as the reverse complement.
CGTCCACCTCCACGTTGGGGAGATGGCCGCAGCAGGCGCGCAGCATCTCCATGCGCTCCTCCGCCGAGAAGAGCGGCGACTTGTCGAGGTTGAGAAGCACGGCGACGACGACCTGGTCAAACCGGGGCGCGCAGCGTTCGATGATGTTCATATGCCCGTTGGTCACCGGATCGAAACTGCCCGGATAAACCACCCTAGGCATCGGCACGCCCTCCCGCGCTTGAGGTCAGGAAGGAGATGGTGTTGTCGCCGTAGCGCCGCGCGCTGAGCAGTTGCAGCCCCGCAGGCACGGGCGCTTGCCGGCGGCTCGGGTGCTGCACCACCAGCACGCCGTCAGGGGCCAAGACCTTGGCGGCGGCCGCGACAGCCCGTTCGGTGAGCAGGGAGTAAGGCGGGCCGAGAAAGACGATGTCAAAGCGCTCGCCGGCCCATGCCAATCTATGGCAAGCGCGTTCGGCGTCCGCTCGTAGCACCCGCGCTCTCTCCTCCATCCCTGTGCCGCTCAAGTTGCGCTGCAAGTATTCAACTATGCTAGGCGTCTTTTCTACGAAGGTAACGCGTGCCGCTCCTCGACTTGCCGCCTCGATGCCGACGGCACCGGTTCCCGCGTACAAATCTAGGAAGCGACAGCCTAACACTCTCTCCCCCAATATCGCAAACAGGCTCTCGCGCACCATGTCGGGGGTCGGGCGGACCCGGCGCCCGGGCGGGCACTTCAGCGGCCGGCCCTTGGCCTCGCCGGCGATTACCCGCACTCAGTCGGCCCCCTCGGCGACCGGCTGGCGCGCCGAATAGAGCCCGACCAGACGGCGCAACTCCCGGTGCTCGGGACGCTGAAGGGCCGGGTCGGCGGCGAGTATGGCGGTCGCCTCGTCGCGAGCGGCCACCAGCAGGTCGGCGTCGCGCAGGACGTCGGCCACGCGCAGGTCGGGCACGCCGTGCTGTCTCAGGCCGTAGAACTCCCCCGGACCGCGCAGGCGCAGATCCTCTTCTGCCACCCGGAAGCCGTCGTTGGTGGCCGCGACGATGCGCAGGCGCTGCCGCAACTCCGCCTTGCGACTTCCAGGCAGCAAGAAGCAATAGGAACGCTGCTCCCCCCTGCCGACGCGGCCGCGCAGTTGATGCAGCTGCGCCAGACCGAAGCGCTCGGCGTCCTCGATGACCATGACGGTGGCGTTCGGCACGTCAACGCCCACCTCGATAACGGTAGTGCACACGAGGACGTCAACCCGGCGGTCGCGGAAATCGGAGACCACGGCGTCTTGCTCCTCACGGCTCATCCTTCCGTGCAGAATCGCCAGCCGCGCCCCGCCTAGGTGTGTTCGGGACAGCCGGTCGGCCGTTTCCATGACCGCGGTCAGTTCGCTGTCGCCCTCTTCGCCGATGAGGGGGCACACGACATATGCTTGCCCACCGTTCCCGATCTCCTCACGGAGGAAGGCGTAGGCTGCGGCGCGGGTGGAGATTCGCGTTTCCACGGGCTGGCGTCCCGGCGGGAGTTCGCGCAGCGTGGAGACCTCGAGATCGCCGTAGGCGGTGAGCATGAGCGTGCGGGGGATAGGAGTGGCGCTCATCACCAGCACGTGGCAGTTGGCGCCCTTGCTGCGCAGGGCAAGTCGCTGCGCCACCCCGAAGCGCTGCTGCTCGTCAATCACTGAAAGCCCCAGGTGCGCGAAGACCACCTGCTCCTCTATGAGCGCGTGGGTGCCGACGGCGACCTGAGGTTGCGGCTGATGGAGCCAGGCGCGCGCGCGCCGCTTCTCCGCCGCCGGCAAGGAACCGATGAGCAGCCGCACGGGCACTCCGGCGCGGCCCAGAAGGTCCGCAAGCACGCGGTAGTGCTGGGTCGCGAGCACCTCCGTGGGCGCCATAAGGACGG
>CAZGSV010000066.1:0-18248 GCA_964528605.1 uncultured Armatimonadia bacterium | reverse complement strand
CCGGCCTGCGCGCTAGCGAGATCATCTCCCTCAAGGTGACTGACGTTGACCTCAAGGAGGGGCTCGTCAGGTGCGTCGGCAAGGGCTCCAAGGAAAGGCTGGTGCCCATCGGTAGAGTCGCGGGGGGGGCGGTGCGCGAGTACCTGCAGGAGGCGCGGCCGGACTTGACCAAGGGCCGCGCCGAGGGAGCGCTCTTTGTCACCCGCCGCGGCGTTGCCTTCACTCGGGGGGGGCTGTGGAAGATCATCAAGCACTACGGCTCGCAGGCCGGCCTCGACGCGGCCAAACTCAGCCCCCACGTCCTGCGCCACTGCTTCGCCACCCACCTCATGGAAGGCGGCGCGGACGTCCGCGCCATTCAGGAAATGCTCGGCCACGCCAGCCTGAGCACCACCCAAATCTACACCCACGTCTCCCGCGGCCACGCCCGGGAAGTCTACGACGAAGCGCATCCGCGCGCCTGAGCCCCCATGGTAGGCATGATCGGTGGCACTGGCTTTCGGCCGGACGAAGTGGAGGGCGAGCCCGAACGGGTTGACACCAAGTACGGCCCGGCCTGGGTGCAGCACGCCCTGGTCGCGGGCGTCCCGGTGATCTTCCTCCCCCGTCACGGCCCCGGCCACTGCGTGCCGCCACATCGCATCAACTACCGCGCCAACGTCGCCGCCCTGCAGACGTTCGCGGTCACCGCCGCGCTCGCCAGCGCCGCTGTCGGCGGCCTCCGAGTCGAACTCTCGCCCGGCGCTCTGGTCATCGTTGACCAGTTCCTCGACTTCACCAAGGCGCGCGCCGCCACCTTCTTCGACGGCGAAGACGGCCAAGTCGTTCACACCGACATGACTCACCCCTACTGCGAGCGCCTCCGCCGCCTTCTGCTCGAGGCCGGGGAGGAACTCCACCTCACCCTAGTGGATCGCGGCACCTACGTCGCCGCCGAGGGCCCTCGCTTTGAGACCGCTGCGGAGATCCGCATGTTCGCCTCCCTCGGGGGCGACGTCATCGGCATGACCGGCGTCCCCGAGGTCGTCCTCGCCCGAGAAGCGGGTATCTGCTATGCCGCGGTCGCGGTGGTGACCAATCCCGGCGCCGGCCTCACGGCCGCCCGCCTCAGCCACGCCGAAGTGAACGAAGTCATGGAATCGAGGCGCCAAGACCTGCTGCGACTCTTCGCCGGCGTCGTGCCCAAGGCGCACGCAGACCAGTGCGACTGCCGTGCCCCGAGCCAACCACCTGCCCACACCCCCGGAGCCCGCGCATGACTGAAGACGTAACCCCAACCGTCCACTGGATGAGGCAGTCCGGCAAGGCGCATGTCTGGTTCCTGGACCAGACGCGGCTGCCCCAAGAAGAGCGCTGGATCGACTGCTACGACGTGGAGACGCTTGCCCGCGCCATCGAGACGCTCCAGATTCGGGGCGCGCCCGCCCTCGGCGTCGCCGCCGCCTACGGCCTTGCCCTCGCCGCCTGGAACTCCGAAGAGTTGCTCCCCGCCAAAGTCGCGGGGGACGTGCGCCGCGCCGCGGACAGGCTCCGCCGCACTCGCCCCACCGCCATCAACCTCGCTTGGGCCCTCGAACGAGTGCTCGCGAGCGGCTTCGACTCGCTGCCCACCGTGGAAGACATCAGACAGCGCCTCATCGAGGAAGCGGAGTCCATCCTGGCCGAGGATATCGAGATGGGCCGCAAGATGGGCCAGGCCGGCGCCGCCCTGATTCCTGACGACGCCAACATCATCACGCATTGCCACACCGGCCCTCTGGCCACCGGCGGCTACGGCACCGCCCTGGGCGTGGTCCTGGCCGCTCACCGGGCTGGCAAGCGCGTCCATGTGTGGGTGGACGAGACTCGCCCGCTCCTCCAAGGCGCGCGCCTCACCTGCTACGACCTAGCCCGCGCTGGCGTCCCCCACACCCTCATGACCGACAGCATGGCCGCCTGCCTCATGGCCCTCAAAAAAGCTGCCCTGGCGGCGGTGGGCGCCGACCGCATCGCCGCCAACGGCGACGTCGCCAACAAGGTCGGGACCTATTCCCTGGCGTGCCTCTGCCGCCGCCATGCGGTGCCCTTCTACGTCGTCGCCCCCAGCTCCACCGTGGACCTGAGCATCCCCAGCGGCGCTCACATACCTATCGAGCAGCGCGCCGCTGACGAAGTCAGGACCATGCGAGGGACGCCGGTCGCGCCGGCGGGAGTTCCGGTCTTCAACCCGGCCTTCGACGTTACCCCCGCCGATCTGGTAACCGCTATCGTCACCGAGAAAGGCGTACACCGGCCGCCCTATCAGGACACCCTGGCGGCTGCTTTGGCGAGGAAGCGCTAGATGCAGTGCGACTTGCTTATCGAGAACGCCATCATCGTGCCCGTCGAGCCCATGGCCGTCTACCGGCCCGGCTATCTGGCCGTGGCCGGAGATTCCATTGCCGCCATCGGCGAGGGCTCGGCCGCGAAAGACCTCGAGCCCCGCAAACGCATCAACGGGGACGGCCTGCTCGTCATGCCCGGCCTGGTCAACGCCCACACCCACGTTGCCATGACCCTCATGCGCGGCTATGCGGACGACCTCCGCCTCGAGCCCTGGCTTCAGAAGAAGATCTGGCCCCTCGAGTTCAACCTCACCGCCGACGACTGCTACTGGGGCTCCCTCCTCGGCATCGTCGAAATGCTCAAGAGCGGCGCCACCACCTTCAACGACATGTATCACTTCTCCGAGGCCACCGCCCGAGCCGCCCGCGATGCCGGCATCCGCGCCTGCCCCTCCGAAGTGCTCCTCTCCTTCCTGCCGGACGCCCGCGAGCGCATGGAGCGCGCCTTCGCCGAAGCGCGCCAGTGGAGCGGCACCGCCGACGGCCGCATCCGTCCCATGTTCGCCCTCCACGCCACCTACTCCGTCTCCAAGGAACTCATGCGCGACGTCGTCGAGGAAGCCAAACGCCAAGGCCTCCGCATCCACATCCACCTCTCCGAAACCGCCTGGGAGGTCGAGCAGAGCCGCGGGCACACCGGCAAGACGCCCGTTGAAGTCGCCGCTGAAGGTGGCGCGTTCGAACCCGGCGCACTCGCCGCCCACTGCGTCCACGTGGACGACAACGATATCGCGATCCTCCACGAGGCCGGCGTCGGCGTCTCGCACAACCCCACCAGCAACCTCAAGTTGGCCAGCGGCTTTGCGCCGGTCGTTGCCATGCTGAGACGCGGCGTCACCCTGGGCCTCGGCACCGACGGCGCCGCCAGCAACAACAACCTCGACATGTGGGAGGAGTTGCGCCTGGCCGCGCTCCTGCACAAGGCGGTGACCAATGACCCAACCGCCCTGCCCGCCGCCCAAGCCCTGCGCATGGCCACCCTCGGCGGCGCGGAGGCGCTCGGCCTCGCGGGCGAGATCGGCAGCCTCACCGTGGGCAAGAAAGCCGATCTCATTCTGCTCGACCTGCGCCGCCCCCATCTCACCCCCCTCTTCGAGCCCATCTCGCACCTGGTCTACTGCGCCCGCGCCGACGACGTCCGCACCGTCATCGTCAACGGCCGGGTGCTCGTGGAAGACGGACGCTGTGTGACCGTGAACGAGGAACAGGCGATGGCCAAGGCCGCCGAGCACGCTCACGCTCTCATCGAGCGCGCCCAGGCGGGCGCCGAGCGCTGGGCCACCTCCTAGGCGCGACTCCGCAGAAACGCCTCGACTTCCTCCGGCCCGGACACGCACTCCCCTCCGCCTGGCTTCCGCACTGACAGCGCCCCTACCGCGTTCGCGTACACCATCGCTTCGCGCGGCGACTTGCCCCCCACAATCGCAGTGAGCAGCCCGGCGTTCCAGGCGTCGCCTGATCCCGTCGTGTCAACCACCTCAACCGGGAACGCCGGCGCCTCGACGGTGAAATGCCGGTTGAACCATGCCGATCCCTTAGCGCCTCTCTTGACGACCACATTGTCCGCCCACTCCAGCGCGATCTTGGCCGCCTGCGCGACCTCTGCCCCCCCCGTGGCATGACAGACCTCCAGTTCATTCGGCAGCAAGAAGTCCGCCTCCGCCAATGCCTTCCGCAGGCCACCGTTGTACTCCTGCGCCGGGTCATCCCCCGTGTCCAGCGAGGTCGTCAGCCCCTGCTCGCGCGCGAAGGCCAACAACTCGGGGAGGCGCGGGCTCAAGTGCCTGAGCAGGTAGAACGACCCGCTGTGCAGGTGCCTGCCCTGTGCCACCAGGTCCAGGTCAACCTGCTCGTAGCGCAGTTCCGCCATCGAGCCGCAGAAGGAAGCGAAACCGCGCTGCCCTTCGATCACCATGGAAACCGAGACCCCCGTCTTGTACTTGTCCGTCACGATCACGCCGCCCGTGTCCACCCCCGCCTCCCGCGCCTTCTCCAGCAGCAGCCGGCCGAAGTGGTCGTCGCCCAGTTGAGCGATCAGCGCCACCTTCAGCCCCAGCCGCGCGGCTGTGCAAGCGACATTCGCCGACGACCCGCCTATGGTTATCGTCATGTCGCGCGCCAGTTCCTCCCGGTCCAGCACCGGCATCCGCTCCATCCCCGTCAGCACCAGGTCAATGTTGAAGTCTCCCACCACCACCAGGTCGAACCGTTTGGACTGCATCAGGGCGCACGCTCCCGCGAGTTTGTTCGCCGCAGAGGACGGCGCTAGAATCCTAGCAAGCACCCGCCCACCCGGCAACGGGGGACGACGCAGGAGGACCATCATGCACTACGAGGAAATGCTGCCTTACCAGATAGACGAGGTGATGCGCGAGAAGCCCATCGCGTATCTTCCCTGGGGTGCCCTGGAATGGCACGGCAAGCACCTTGCCATCGGCAACGACGCCCTCAAGGCCCATGCCCTTTGCCTCGGCGCCGCCAAGCGTTCAGGAGGCGTTGTGCTGCCGCCGGTCTGGGTCGGTTTCGAGACCCTGGGCCTCCGCGGCTTCCCGCATACCTTGGAGTTCTCGGAAGACGTCGTGCGCCAACTCGCCTCCGAGTACCTCACCCAACTCGACAAGAACGGCTTCAAGGTGATCGTCCTGGTCACCGGCCATTACGGCTCCCCACACGTAAACGCCCTCAAGAGCGTCGCCGAAAGGGTAGGGCGCCGCACCAAGGCCAGAATCTGGGTTCTCCCGGAGTACGAACTCACCAAGGAGGACATCGGCTACCGCGGCGACCACGCCGCCAAGTGGGAGACCTCCCTCCTCATGCACCTGCGGCCCGAGTTGGTGGACATGTCCCAGCAGCCCACGGACCCGCAGGCCAAGTTGGAAGGCGTCGGAGGCGAGGACCCTCGCTTCCACGCCAGCCCCGAGTTGGGCAGAATGGCCGCCGAGGCCATCGAAGAGCGACTGGCCAAGCAGGCGCTGGCATTGCTCGCGGAGGCGGAGTGAGTGTGAGCCAGACCAAGGCCGAGATAGGCTTCATCACCGGCACCGGCCTCTACGCGCTGCCGGCGGGCGAAGGCGCGGAGGCCCTCGAGGTCACCAGCGGCTTTGGCCACGCGCAGGTCAACCTGCTCCAACTCGGCGGCAAGACGGTCGCCCACATCGCCCGCCACGGGCTCGGCCACCGGCTCCTGCCCAACATGATCAACTACCGCGCGAACCTCTGGGCGATGCTGGACCTGGGCGTCAAACTCATCGTGGGCACCACCGTCTGCGGCCTCATGCGCCCCGATGACCCCCTCGCCACGCCCATCATCTTTGACGACCTCTTCTTCCTCGACAACCGCCTCCCCGACGGCTCCGCCTGCACCATCTACACCGAGCCCGGCGACCCCCTGCGCGGCCATTTCATCGGCGCCGCCTTCTCGCCCTCCGTGAGAGACGTGTTGCGCCAGTCGGCGCAAACGCTCGGGGAACGGTGCCTCGACGGCGGCACCTACGCCCAGGTCAATGGCCCTCGCTTCAACACGCCCGTAGAGATCCGTTTTCTGCAAAGCCTGGGCGTCCGCGCCATCAGCCAGACCGCCGCGGCGGAGGCCGTCCTCGCCGCCGAACTCGAGATCCCCTACGCGCTGCTCGGCTTTGGCGTTGACTACGCCGCCGGCGTCAAGGACCCGCCCACCGCGCCGGAGGAACTGCGCGCCAACCTCGACAAGGCAGGCGCCCTGCTCTCGCGCGTGCTTACCGAAGCCGCCCGCCTCGCCCAACCCGACTCCATTCACTTCGATACCGGCGTCGTCTTCCGCTTCGAGTGACAGGCAGCGGGTACGCAAACCCTGGTTGGGGTCACTTCAAGAGCAGGCGGAACTCCTCGACGCTCAGATTCGCGTGTCTAAGGATTGCCTTGAGCGTGCCACGGTCCAGTTCTTTGTGCAGCGGCACTACGACCTGCGCAAAGGGGCCGTCGCGTCTCAGCGTTACGTGCGAGCCCTCACGCCGTCTTACCTCAAACGCAGCCCGGCACAGCGCGCGTACGCATTGAGTCCCGGATATGCGTGGGAGCCGCGTCATACTTGCAGCACGAGGACCTCAGACTCGTCCGCCGGCACGGGCAGCCCATCCTCCTGCAACGCGTGGACGTAGCAGTCAATCGCCTTCCGGATGTTGCGGATGGCTTGCTCGCGAGTGCGCCCTTGGCTGACACAACCGGGGAGGCTCGGACACTCCGCGACGAAGTACCCATCCTCGCCCGGATATATGATGATGTGTCGCATCGCACACCTCCACGGCGCAGTCGACCCGCCATCACCAGTCTACCCGGCGCGTCTGGCCTCCGCAAACGCCCCTCCTGACTGTCTCACCCACTCATGTATACTCCAGCCACTCCGCTCGTCCGAAGGGGGTCTTGGCAGCATGTCCTCCGCACCATGCGAGTCACCGCACCCCAGCACGTGGCACCTCTTCCTCGATAACCACGTTCTTGCCCGCGCCACCGGCTTCGACCGCGTCATCCACCACCCTCGTCCCCTCGGCGTCGTCATCCCTGCCGACAAGCCTTGGGAGACCGCGGGCGTCGCGCCCGCTGAGCCGGCGCCCACCTTCGACGGAAGCACTCCCTCGGTCGCCCCGCATCTGCTCCTGCGCCACCAACTGCCCGGCCTTACCCTGGACGACTGCGAGCCCATCCGCGCCAACAGCGTCGAGCACACGGTGCGCTTCAGGAACGGCGCTAGTCTCGAACCGCTCCGCGGACGCACGGTCTGCCTCCTCCTCGAGGTGCTCAACGCCGACCTTTACGCCTTCCGCCTCTAGTCCCTCAGCCTTCAGCCCCTCCACAGCGGTATGGCCGGCCGGGTGCGGCCGCCCAGTGTCCCGTAGGAGCCCGCCTCAGCCGGGCCGCGATCCGTAGGGGCGGGCCGCCCGGCCCCCTCGCGCAGCAGGCGGGCGGCGTGGCACCGCTGGTAGCCCCTCACACACCAAAACTCGTCCAAGATGACCGCGTTCTCGTTCTTCTTCGCCTTCGCATACCTTCCTCGCTCTTTCTTCGCTATCGCTCTCCTCGTGGCCATCTCCAGCGCGATCAGCGGCCTCCTTCGAACTGCCTAAGAGACCGGTACCTTTCGAATACTTCCTTACATGAGGCAACGAACCAATCTGAGATACTTTCTTCGTGAGGCAATTCGAGGGGTCGACACGGAGCCTGATGGGTGGTACCCTGGTGTTCTGAAAGGCGCAGTGGGGGCCGGCTCGCGCAGAGGGGCTGTTCTGGCCCGCTGAGGAGGGATGCGTTGCGGAGCGTGAGGGCGGCCCACTGCTCCCAAGGGGGTGTGGCCATGGTTTGTACAGTGGTTCCTGTATTCCGCGCTGGCCGTCGCCGGCGCGCTTGGTGATTCCTGGTACGTTCCATGACTGTAGTCCTCGTTGGAGCTGCGGTTGTCTGCGCGTGCCCGCCTGATCCGGAGGACCCTGAGTTCGGCGCATGGTCCGGTTACGACGTCCACGGGTGCCAGGCGTACTCGTGGGTGTCCAATAAAGAGCCGGATAGCTGGGACGAGTGGGCACCGAACCCTGACACTGGCGCCTACCTGATGTGCACGGCACACCGAGCCAAATTCGTGGCCCCGGGCAGCCACCGGTGGCAGTGGCGGCTCGAAAGGTGGGTGACCGAAACCGAGTCTCGGTACCGCACTGTTTCGGCCACGCCCATCGAGTCCGAGTATCTGGGGGGGACGTACTATGACAGCCTGCTGATGACTGTCCTCTGGGTCCCTGACCTCGCCGGCTGGGCACCCACCACGGTGAAGACGTTCGCCAAGACAACCATGCGGAACTCGAGACCCGTCAGTATAAATTGGGCGGTCACCATGTTCAATCACAGTATTAGCGTCATCGAGTGAAGGGAGGAAAAGAGGATGCGCATCACCAGTCTTTTCGCGATGCTCGTAGTCTGCGTGCTGCTAGCGGGTTGTAATGAGAACCGGCCGCAGTCCCAGAAGTCCCGGCCGTCCGGCACCGGGGTTATCACTACGTCCGGTGAGGTGCCGAGCGCGGCCATAAGGTACGGAGCTGGCGTGACTAACGACGAGGAGCGCAAACGGTTCATGTCCGCGTTCCTGGCCGACTTGACACCGGAACAGGCGGCAGCCGCAAACGCCGGATGCAAGTCGGAGAATCGCGAGGAGTGGCAGTTTCTCGAGGCCGGGTGTCTGACCTGGGCCGCTCTCACAGCGAACCAACAGCAAGCGATTCTCGACGGCATTCGTAACTACGAGGCGGAGATCCGGGCGCTGCAGGCGAGCGATCCGGCGGCGCCGGGCCCCATCCTGTTGGACCAGGTCGGCGACGTGACGGAGACGGAGATACGCTTGATTCAGTATTTCGTGGAGCCCTCGCTGCCCGATCTCGTCAAAGTGATGGTCCACGTGACTCGGAACGGCAATACGATAATGCTGAACGCGGACTTCCGGCGTTCCGAGATCCCGGAGTCGTTGTTCGAGAAGGCGGTCAGCATGAGGGGGAGCGCAGCAGGCGGCGCCAAGTGAAGTGAGTCACTGGCTTCTGTGGCGGGAGCGCCGCGGGGCATAACTCACGGCTGACCCGACACCTCGCTCCCGCTAGGAGTGGGCAGCCGCGGTTCACCCGTCCGGGGAGGGCGGGTAAAACGTACCGGCAGGGCACTCCGTCCCGATTTCTGCGGCCGCGCTGCCCACTCCTAGCCCCACAGCGCAGACTTGGGTACGCGCGCGAAAGGTGGGTTTTCGGCTGAGTTACGCATCGTCGGGGACGTACTTAGGCGTGCGTATCTCAGCGTCCGCTGCCCGGATTGCCGAGGCCCCTGCCGAGATCTCGGCTCACCGCTTCAACTTGACCATGGTGATCTCGTTGCCCGCAGCGTTCCAGCGCACCTCGTCCATGACGGCCAGAATCAGCGACAGCCCGCCCGTCCTATGGCTCGCCCTCGCCTGCCCATAGTCAAAGCCGCTCCCCTGGTCTGCCACCGTGACTGTGAGCGCCTCCGCGTTCGACTCCAGGGTGATCGTTACTGGTTTGGACCTCGCGCACTTGTGCCCATGGTAGAACGCGTTCAGGAGCGCCTCTTTCAGCGCCGCAGCCACCTCATCATGCGCTTGCGCCGATAGCCCATACCACCCGGGCGCGCCCGGAGACCCTTGCGGCGGCAGCAGCCCGTTCAGAACCTGCTCGAGATTCGCTGGTGTGCCCAGGCCGGTGAAGCGCCGGCACTCCTCGGTCAGCCGCGAGAGCAGCGGAGCCTCACTCGGGTCGAGGTTGCGCAGACGAGCCAGGCTGGCCCGGAGTTGCGCCCGGCTGAACCCCTTGGTCAGAAAGTCGGTCGCTCCCGCGTGCCAGGCCGTACTCATCGCCTCGTACGAGTCGTGCCCGCTGACGACCAGCACCGGCGTCTCCTGCCCCTGGGCGCGCAGGTGCGTGATGAGTTCCCCCGCGTCCATGTCCGGCATAACCAGGTCCGCGACGATGAGGTCGAAGCGCAGCATGTCGCACAGTTCACACGCCTGCGTGCCCCCCGTGGCGACGAACACCTGGTAGTTCTCCGCGCGCATCAACTCGCACAGCACCTCGAGAACCGCCGGGTCGTCGTCCGCAATCAGCACCCGCGGCTGAGCCGCCAGCTTTCCCTGTACGCTCATCGGCCCTTTTGGAAATGCAGAGTGGCTTTGCTAGAATATCGGCTACTCGCAGGGCGGCTTTGAGCGTTTGGGGCGCGAGAATCCTAGGAGGTGCAGTAATGGCAGCAGGAGAGCGGGCTGAGATCGAAGCAGCCTACGCGTTGAACGGCTACCGCTTCCACACCGAAGAGTTCTTCCCGGAGGACCTGAAGCAAGAGATCACCGAGATCCGCGTCGAGGCTCCCGGCCTGGTGGAGGACGAGATGGCCCGCCGCCAGCGCCGCGAGCGCCTCACCCTCGACGGCAAACTGCTCATCCTGGCCGCCGACCACCCCGGCCGCCACGTCACCAAGAGCGGCGACGATGCCATCGCCATGGGCGACCGCCTGGAATACCTCGGAAGAGTGCTCCGCGTCGTCGCCTGCTCCGAAGTGGACGGCGTCATGGCCACCCCCGACATCATTGACGAGCTCTTCATCGTCAACTACCTCGCCCGCGAGCGCAACGGGCTGGACTTCCTCGAGAACCGGGTGCTCATCGGCTCCATGAACCGCGGGGGCCTCGCCGCCGCGGCCTTCGAGATGGACGATACCATGACCGCCTACTCCGCCGAGGGCATCGCCGAGCGCCGCCTCGACGCCGCCAAGTTGATGGTGCGCCTCGACACCGACTCCTACGACTCCGCCGCTACTCTGCTCTACACCGCCGATGCCGTCCGCGAGTGCCACGAGTTGGGCGTCCCCATTTTCGTCGAGTCACTGCCGGGCAAGTTCGCCGACGGCAAGTGGACCGCTGCCAAGGAAGCGACCGCCCTCATCAAGATCGTCGGCGTCGCCTCCGCGCTCGGGGACACCACCGTCCTGACCTGGCTCAAACTGCCTTACTGCGACGGCTACGACAAGGTGGCCCGCGCCACTACCTGTCCCATTCTCATGCTCGGCGGCGAATCCCGCGGCGACCCCACCTTCACCATGGAGGAGTTCGAAAAGGGCTTGCGCGCCGGCGGCAACGTGCGCGGCGCTCTCGTCGGCAGGAACGTCCTCTTCCCCGGCAGCGACGACCCCGCTGCCGTCGCCCAGGCCATCAGTGTCATCGTGCACAGCGACGCCACCACCCTGGAGGCCGTGCGCATGCTCTCCGCCATGCGCGGCCAGAGCATGGACGCGCTCACCAGGCGTAGGAGGGCGCGCCGCCCCCGCAACCGCTAGGAGTGAACAGTGGCGTGCTGCCGCGTGGTGGTAGTCGGCAACATCAATGTTGACTTTGTGCTCAGGACGCAGCGGCTCCCCCGCCGAGGGGAGACCTTGCTCGCGGAGTCCTTCAGCGTGGTCGCCGGCGGCAAGGGCGCCAACCAGGCCGTCGCTGCCGCCCGCCTGGGCGCGCAGGTGGCTCTTCTCGGGCGCCTGGGCAACGATGTCTTCGGCGAACAGTTGCTGGACAACCTCGTGCGCGAGGGCATCAGCACCCGCCTGGTCGAGCGCGACCAAGCACAACACACCGGCACGGCCCTGGTAATGGTCGAGCCCGACGGCCGCAACGCCATCTTGACCGCCCTCGGAGCCAACATGGGCTACCAGCCCGAATCCCTCGCCCAGTCCCTGCGGCCGGCGTTGGAGGGAGCGGACGGAGTGCTAGTCCAACTCGGTGTTCCCCTGGGCTCGGTGGAAGCGGTGGTGGGAGTGGCGACCGCGCTCGGCAAGCGCGTTTTTCTCGACCCTACGCCTCTGCGGGCCGGCCTGCCCGCAAACTGGCGCCGCGCTTATGCCGTCACGCCCAACGAAACTGAGGTCAGCGCGCTCTGCGGCCTTCAGGTTCGGTCACGCCGCAAGGCGAAGGAGGCCTGCCTCAGGCTGCTCGAGGAAGGCGTGAAGGTAGCCGTGGTCAAACTCGGCGCGCAGGGCGTCGTCCTGGGCTATGAAGGCGAGGCGCGCCACCTGCCCGCCCTGCCCGTGGATGTCGTGGACACCACGGGAGCGGGCGACGCCTTTGCGGCTGCCTTCGCCGTCAGACATCTCGAGTGCGCCGGCGTGTGGGAGGCTGCCCGGTTCGCCAACTGCGCCGCCGGCCTGGCCGCCGGCCGCTTTGGCGCGCAGCCTTCGCTGCCCCACCGCGAGGAAGTGGAACGCGCCTTGCGCGACTACCAGCAAACGTTCGGGGAGGCGTGAGCCATGGAATACCGCAGAGCCGACGGCCGTCGGGCCGACGAATTGAGGCCTCTGAAGTTCACCCGCGCCGTGAACAAGTACGCCGAGGGTTCCTGCCTCATCGAGCAGGGCGACACCCGCGTGCTCTGCACCGCCTCTGTCGAGGACAGGGCGCCCGCCTGGCTCAGGGACTCCGGCCAGGGATGGGTGACCGGCGAGTACGGCATGCTCCCGCGCGCGACCAGCGAGCGCGTCCAGCGTCCCTGGCGCGCCCCCGAGTCGCGCTCGGCGGAAATCCAGCGCCTCATCGGCCGCGCCCTGCGCGCCGTCGTTGACCTCGAGTCCCTAGGCGAGCGCACCCTCACCCTTGACTGCGACGTGCTCCAAGCCGACGGCGGCACCAGAACCGCCTCCATCACCGGAGCCTTCGTCGCTCTCGTGGATGCGCTCGAATGGATGCGCCAGAACAACCTGCTCAAGAACCGCAATCCGGTGACCGATCAGGTCGTCGCGGTCAGCGCCGGCGTGGTGCAGGGCTACGACCTGCTCGACCTCTGCTACGCCGAGGACTCGACGGCGGTCGCGGATATGAACGTGGTTATGACCTCGCGCGGCGAGATCGTCGAAGTGCAGGTGACCGCCGAGGGTGTCCCCATTTCCCGCCAGCGTTTCGACAGCCTGTTTCGCCTCGCTGAAAAGGGCATCCAAGAGATCGTCGTCAAGCAGCGCGAGGCACTGCTCGGAGGCAGCACCGGTGCCGCGCAAGGCTAGCCAAGAGCCCGAAAAGGAAACGGCGGCCACCCAGGACAAGTCGGTCCAGTTGGTGGTCGCTACCGGAAACGTGGGCAAGTTGCGCGAGATCCGAGCCGCGCTCGAAGGCCTGCGCATAGCCGTGATTGACCGCCGCCAGGCAGGGCTGGGCGAGCCTCCCGACGAGGAAGGAGAGTCGTACCTGGCGAATGCTCTCGGCAAGGCACGTTGGGCCGCGCAGGCCAGCGGGCAACCCGCGCTTGGAGAGGATAGCGGGATTGAGATCGAGGCGCTGGGGGGGGAGCCGGGTGTGCATTCCAGCCGTTTCCTCGGGCTGGAGGCCGGCGACGCCGACAGAAACGCCGAAATCCTCAGCCGCCTGGCCGGCGTGGACCCTAGCCACCGCGGCGCGCGCTATCGGTGCGTCGTGGCGCTCCGCTGGCCTGAGGGCGAGGAACTGGTCACCATGGGCGAGTGCGCCGGCCGCATCGCCCTCGAAGAGCGTGGCACCGGAGGCTTCGGATACGACCCCATATTTGAACTCCCCGATTCCGCTGTGACCATGGCCCAGTTGACGGTGCAGGAAAAGGGCCGCGTGAGCCATCGCGGCCAGGCGCTGCGCCGGCTGGCGGAAGCGCTCACTCGGCGCGGCGGCCTCTAGCGGTCGCGGCACCAAGGCGAGGTGACGAGAATGGCCAGAGTACCAGGAAAGGTCGCAATCGTCGGTGTCGGCTACGTCGGCTCCACTTTCGCCTATAGCCTGCTCGTCAGCGGCGTCCCGGAGGAACTGGTGCTCGTTGACGCCAGGCGCGAGATGGCCGAGGGCCACGCCATGGACCTCAACCACGGCCTCTCCTTCGTTCGGCCTATCCGCGTCTATGCGGGAGATTACGGCGACCTAGCGGGCGCCGAGGTCGTGGTCATCGCCGCGGGCGCCGCGCAGAAGCCGGGCGAGTCGCGCCTCGACCTCGTGCAGCGCAACGCCGCCCTCTTCCGCGACTTGGTTCCCGAAGTCGTCGAGCACAACAACGAGGCCGTCCTGCTCGTCGTCACCAACCCCGTGGACGTGCTCACTTATCTGGCCCTCAAGCACTCCTCCCTTCCCAGCCACCAGGTGATCGGCTCGGGCACCGCGCTCGACAGCGCTCGCTTCCGCTTCCTGCTGGGTCAGTATCTGGGCGTGGACCCCAGAAGCGTGCACGCCTACATCCTCGGCGAGCACGGAGACACCGAGGTGCCTATCTGGAGCGCCGCGCACATCGCCGGCGTTGCCCTGCCCGACTTCTGCGCCATGGTCGGCCGCCAGTACGACCCGGCGGCCATGCAGGGCATCTTCGAGCAAGTGCGCAACGCCGCCTACCAGTTGATCGAGCGCAAGGGCGTCAGCAACTTTGCCATCGGCCTCGCGCTGACCAGCATCGTGCAGGCAATCCTGCACGACGAGCAGCGTGCGCTTCCGGTTTCGACGCTGGTGGAGGACTACTACGGCATAAGCGATGTTTGCTTCAGCCTTCCGTGCATTGTCGGGTCCAAGGGCATAGTCCATTGTCTGCATCCGCATCTCTCGCCGGAAGAGGTGGCGGGCCTGCGCCAGTCGGCGGAGTTGATCAAGGGAATGATTAGGAGGGTGGGGGGGGGCTGAGGGGGCGTAGTTGTTCGGGCATGTGCGGGGCGAGTGGAGGGAAAGGAGGGGGGTGGCCGGCGCTGGGCAGCGCCTGGACGGAGTGGGGGTGTAGATGGGCGGCCTACACGGGGTCCCTCCTGAGGCGGGCAAGCAGAGCGCTACGCGGGCGGGGGCGTGGGTCAGGGTGGAAGTAGCGTTGCGGGGCTGGGTTCGCCATGCTAGAGTCGCGGAGCGAGTGAGGTGTTGAGAGTTGGAGCGAGAGGGTGGACAGAGGCCGTGGTGGAGTTTGTATGTGGGGGTGTGGGCGTTGTCGGTGGGGGTGTTGTTGCTGGAGGTTTCGCTGACGCGGGTGTTGTCGGCGGTGACCTGGTATCACTTTGCGTTTCTGGTGATATCGGCGGCGTTGTTGGGTTTTGGGGCGAGCGGGCTGGTGGTGTATCTGTTGCCGCGGCGGCGGACGGAGAACGCGCTGCGGTGGCAGTTGGGGTTGTCAGGGCTGGGGTTTGTGGTGTCGGTGTTTCTGCTTTTGCCGCTGCTGGAGGAGTATGATCCGAACATAGTATCGGTGGGGGTTGGGCAGATGGTGAGGACGCTTGGGGTAGGGCTGGTGGTGGCGGCGGCGCCGTTCTTTTTTGCGGGGCTGTGCTTGGCGTTGGTGTTTGCGAGTTTTCCGAGGGAGTCGGGGGCGTTGTATGGGAGCGATCTGCTGGGGGCGGCGGCGGGGTGCGTACTGGCGATAGTGGCTTTGGGGCGATTGGGGGGGGTGGGGGCGGTGGTGAGTGCGGGGGTTTTCGTGGGGGTGGCGGTGGTTTGTTTTGGGGTGGGGGGGAGGCGGGTGTTGCTGCCGGGGCTTGGGGTGGTGGGTGTGCTGGCGAGCGTAGTGCTCGTTTGGCGGGCGCCGAAGGTGATCACGCTGGCGACTGGCAGCCCGATACCGGTGGAGGAGGACCTGTGGAATTCGTTCTCACGTTTGACGGTGAAGCAGGGGGTGGGGGCGGGTGGGTTCGCGTGGGGTGCTAGCCCCCGGTATCCCGCGTCGCTGCGGCCAGTGAAGGCAATAATCATAGACGGCAAGGCGTGGACGGTGGTGGAGCGGTTCGAGGGCGACTTGAGGGAAGCGGAGTATCTGAAGCTTGACGTGACGGCATTTGCGCATTTCCTTCGGAGCGGCGGGAAGGTGGGGATCATTGGGCCCGGCGGGGGGCGTGACGTGCTGACCGCGCTGGTATTCGGCCGGAGGGAGGTAGTGGGGGTGGAGGTGAACCCGCTCATCGTGGATTTGGTGCGGAGGCGGTATGGGGACTATGCGGGGCACCTGTACGATTGGCCGGGGGTGAGGATAGTGGTGGACGACGCGAGGAGTTACTTTGAGCGGAGCAAGGAACGGTTTGAGGTGATACAGGCGTCGCTGGTGGACACGTGGGCGGCGTCTTCCTCGGCGGCGTTCGCGCTGACGGAGAACAACCTCTACACGGTGGAGGCGTTTCGGGCGTACATCAGGCATTTGAGCGAGGGGGGGATACTGAGCGTGTCTCGGTGGCATGCGCCGGTGGGCCCACGGGAGAGCCTGAGGCTTTTTGGCTTGGCGCTGCAGGCGCTGCGGGAGGAGGGGGTAGAGGATGGGGGGAGGCACATAGTGGTGGTGGCGAGCCCGCTATCAACGGCGCACTCGACGGGGGCGCCGGTGGCGAACTTGCTGCTGAAGCGGGTGCCGTTCACGGAGGAGGAGGTGGGGACGGTGCTGGCGCGGGCGGGGGAGATGGGATTCGAGCCGGTGTACGTTCCGGGGGCGGGGGGGGAGCCGCTATTCATGGAGGTGGCGGGCAGCGACAACCTTTACCGAGACTGTGCGGACATCCACGGGCTGGACTATCGGCCGCCACGGGACGACCGCCCTTTCTTCTTCTTGTTCGCTCGCCTGAGTAGGCTGCTGCGGCCGGTGGGGCAGACGTTGTGGGAGCACACGGAGGTGCGGCCGTTGCGGCTGCTTGTGGGCCTACTCCTGGTCGTCGCCGTGCTCGTGACCCTTTTCATCGTCGCGCCTCTGGCCGCCTTCGCCCGCAGGCCCTGGGCGCACGCCGCGCGCTCGAGCCATTTGCTGCTGTATTTCGCGGCGATCGGCGTGGGCTTCATGATGGTCGAGATGTCCCTGATGCAGCGGTTCATTCTGTTGCTGGGGCATCCGGTTTACAGTCTCTCGGTGATTCTGTTCTCGCTGCTGGGGTTTGGGGGTATTGGCAGTCTGCTGACGAACCGGGTAGGGGAGGAGGGGGCGAGGCGGAGGGCCGGTTTGGCATTAGGGGGGGCGACGGCGCTGCTGGTGGTGTATCTGGTCGTGCTGCCGTTGGCAGTGGGTCGGGCTTTGGGGTTGGGGACTGGGTTGCGGGTGGGGGTAGCCGTTGGCCTTCTTTGTCCGCTGGCCTTGCTGATTGGGATGCCACTGCCATTGGGGATGAAGTTGGCTTCGCGGAGGGATCCGAACCTGATACCTTGGTTGTGGGGGATCAATGGGGCGACTTCCGTGTTGGGGTCGGTTTTGGCGGTCGTCGTCGCCGTGGCAGCGGGATTCACCGCCTCGCTATCCGTCGGAGCGGCGTGCTATCTGGCGGCGGCCCTCCTGGTGGCCACTTCCGCCCCCGCGCCGGTGACCGTGCGACCTGGCGCGCCTCTCGGCCGAGCGGATCGTCCCCGCCCGGTCAAGAGCGCAAAGAAGACGCGCAAGCGTTGACCCAGCGGGAAAGCCGACGCTATAGCACTTCCCGGTGCGCGTAGGGCAGGGCGGCCTGCCGCTGCCTCTGCCTGACTTCTGCATTCCGGTCGGGGCGGGCCGGCCGGCCACCGTTGCATACTACGGCAGTCTGTCATAACATCTGGTACCACAAATGGGGGCAGGGCAAGGACGTGTTCCGCCAGTCTGACAGGCGTTGGTTCGGCCTCGTCATCCCCAACATAGCTCCGTTCACGTCCGCGGTACCTGCTTTCCATGGAGTGGTGCTCGGCCTTGGCTAGCATCGTGGCGGGCGTGGCACATATGGGGGCCCCGATCGTGGCAGGGCCGGCTGACGCCCGTTCGGCTCTTCGGCTGCTCTCGGACGCGCTGCTCATTCTCTTGGCCTGCTGGCTGGTCGGCTGGTATCAAGCGCCCATTCGTGTGCTCCAGCGCTGGTGGTGGCCGCAGGCATGAGACCAGCCGAGGCCGCCGACCGTGGCCGCTTCGTGGGAGCGGCGCTCACGGGCCTGGGCACGGTTCTCTTCTGTGTGTGGAGACGCTCGTGGCAAGACCCCTGGTATCTAGTGTACGACCTTTCGGCGGCCCCTGTTGTGTCCGCCTTCGTGGCGGAGGTGCTGTTCCAGCCCCGTCCGCGCGTGAGCGATCGCGAGTGGTGGGCGCGCGCCTGGCTTCTGCTGCCGCTCGCCGTGGTTCCCGTGGGCGCTCAGTTTCTGCACTGGCCCATATCGGGTCACCTCTTCGACGTGCCGGTTGCCGCCACGGGTCACACGTTGGGGCCTCGCCGCTCCATTGGCTCGCTCGTCGCGTTCTGGCTGCCCGTGCTCCCGCTACTTTACATTAGGTGGCAGGCGCTTGATGTGGGCGGGCACCACATCACCTACAACGCGCTGCTGGCCGCGATCCCCTGTGTGGCAGTAGCCCTGCTCGTGGCCGCAGTCCTCCGGCGGAAGCGACAGAGCGCGCGGCTCTGAGCCCTGTGCGCTCGGTGCGGTGCGCA